>JBBRTL010000023.1:0-19461 GCA_038244445.1 Vulcanimicrobiales bacterium | reverse complement strand
TCGCGATCGATCTGGACTCCCGAGATCATGCGGACGATGACGAACACCAGCCCGCCGCCGACCAGGATCAGGAACGCCCAGCCGATCGCGCTCAAGCCCGACGGGCCGAGATTGAGGCGACTGCCGGTTTCCCGCCAGAACTTGTCCCGCTTCTCGCCGACCCAATCCCAAAAACGATCCCAGAGCGACTTCTGCGCCGGGCGCAGCGTCCGCACGCCGAGATCGTACCGACCGGCCGCGAGTTCGTGCGCCGCTGCAGCACGCAGATCGACCGGCGATTGCGGCGCCGGCGTCGCCGCGCGCATCCGCGCGAGCGTCGCATCGAGCGCCTTCTGCGCGGCGGCGCGCGCCTTCGCATCGTGCGTCGCGACGATCGCCGCACGGTTCGCCGCCAACCACTTCGCCGCAGCCGCATCTGCCGCCGACGTTACGGGCGCGATCACGCCGGGGCGGTCGAGACGAGACTCTCCAGCGTCGACGCCAGATCCAGGCCTTCGCGCCGGATGCGTACGTCGTAGTAGTAGACCGCGAAGAGGATGGTCGAGTACGTGTAGATGGCGGTCGTGACGACGACGTTTTCGAGCGTGACGAGCCACGACTGGCGGAGGTAGATCGCGAGTCCCATGACGGCGTAGACGATCAGCAGGTTCGCGATCGAGATCGCGAACGACGCCAGCGCGTAGAGCATCGCACGGCCGATCTCACTGCGCGCGAAGACGCGTGAAAATCCGATGCCGATCGAGTCGAAGACGCTCTTCTCCTCGATCACGACGGCGAGCATCGCGAAGCCGAGCGCGATGCCGAGGAGGATGGCCACCCCGATCAACGCGAGATACAGGACGACCACGAGGACCACGCCGATGACGGCGAAGACCTTCCCGAGCGTCGCGATTCCGATCCCGATCGCGGCCACGAGCCCGACCACGAGCCCCATTCCCAGGATCGCGCCGAAGAAGATGAGGATCGCCATCACGACCAGGCCGACGATGGGCCAGAACCGCCCGAGCGCCCGGCCGTAGCAGGCCCGCAGATCGACCCGCTGGCCCGAATATAGACGCGCCACCCCCAACGCAACCGCGTTGAACATGAACGGGAGGCACAGGAAAAAGATGAAAAGCATCAGCATTGCGAAGCCGAACGATCCACTCGAGTAGACCGCGAACGGGTCGGTCGGGGTCGCACCGCCGGCGCCCTTCAGCAGCGCCGCGATCTGCGCGAGCGACTGTGCCTGCATCGAATACTGCGCGATCGAGTTCGGGATCATCACGACCAGCACGATCAGCGAGAACGGGATGAAGTTCCGAACGTAGAGCGTCACGGCCCGGTCGAAGAGTTCCCCGAAGCCCAGCGGACGCAGCATCCCGGCCGGCGGCGTTGTTTGTTCCATCTGCGGTCGCGCTTCTTGGGGGTTCCGCTCGCTTCCTACGGAAGGATGGAGGCGTGGTGCAGATAGGAACGCTCGAGCGCATCTGGCGGTATCCGGTCAAATCGCTGCGCGGTATCGCGCTGGGACACGTCGCGGTCGAGACCGACGGCCTCTGCGGGGACCGCACGAGCGCGCTCTTCGTCACCGGCGGGCACGCGCGCACCGGCAAGACACTGCGCGGCAAAGAGCACGACCGGCTCCATCTGCACGCGGATGCCGGCCTCGCCACCGCCGACGCGGCCGGCCGCGGCATCGCGACCCAGGCGCGCGACGGCGATGCGCACTATTTCGACGACGCGCCCGTCTCGCTGATCGTCGACCGCTGGCTGGACGGCCTGAACGCGCACGTCGGCTACCCAGTCGAACCGTCGCGCTTTCGGCCGAACTTCTTCGTCCGCGCGTCTGCCGGCCTCGATGGCGATGAGAAGACCCTGACGGGCGCGACCATCGCGGTCGGCGCGGCTCGCCTGAAGGTGCGCTACGGTATCAAGCGCTGCGTCGCGATCACCTACCATCCCGACGGCGAGTTGGCCGATCCGCGCATCCTGCGCTACGTCGCGACCGAACGCGCCAACCTGATGGGCGTCTACTGCGACGTGCTGCGAGCGGGCCGGGCCCGCGTCGGCGACTCGGTCTTCGTCGAGGCCTGAACGCCGCGCACGATCGCTTCGAGCGCATCGATGTAGCCGAGGAACCGCTCGCGCCCGGCCGACGTGATCTGCACGATCGTCTGCGGACGGCCCGATCCGGTGCGCCGTTCGGTCGAGACGATGCCGGCTTCGGCAAGTGCGTGCAGGTGGCGATTGAGGTTGCCGTCGGTCAGGCCGCACGCGTCTTGCAAGGCGACGAACGAGAGCCCGCCGTCGCTTGCGACCAGGGCGCTGCAGATCGCCAAGCGTCCACGTTCGTGAAAGATCTGATCCAGATCCGTCGCGCTCATGCGGCCCGCTCCGCCCGTTCGCGCAGGATGAAGATCCCGATCGCCGCTTGGCCGCTCCCGAACGCGAGCGCCAAGGTCCACCACTGCATCGCGATCGCGGCGGGCGTGAAGAGCAGTCCGACGCCGACGAGCATGAAGAACGCGGCGACCGGGACGACCGCGCGCGGAACCATCGTCCGCGATGCGAACAGCCCGGCGCCGTAGCACGTGCACCAGGTGCCAGGCAAGAAGCCGGCTTGGCCCGCATTGTAGAGCGCGAAGGTGAGCGCCCCACCGAGCACCAGCGACGGCAGGATCGCAAGGCCGACGGTGCGCGTCTGCCAGCGGTCGCGGACGCTCGCATCGCTCACGAACCAGTGCGCGATCGCGCCATAGTTGACGATCGCCGCGCACGCGCAGCAGATCAGCCAGATCGAGAAATAGAGCGGCGCGTGCGTCGGCGGATCCGGCACCAGCACGGCTTGCACGATGCCGGCCACGATTGCGAAGGCACCGGAGAGGATCGCCGCAACGCCGGAGTAGCCCTTGAAGCGCTGCGACGCGCCCAGGCGCTCGCGCACCTCGGCGATATCCAGCAACGCACGCTCGATTTCAGTCATCACGGATACTTTGTACCACAGAGCCAGAGCGCGAGCAAGCTAGAGTGCGCGCCGGCCTTCGAGCGCCTTGGTGAGCGTGATCTCGTCGGCGTAGTCGAGGTCGCCGCCGATCGGGAGGCCGTAGGCCAAGCGCGTGACGCTCGTGCCGATCGGGGTGATCAAGCGCGAGAGATAGAGGGCGGTCGCTTCGCCCTCGGCGTTCGGATTGGTGGCCAGGATGATCTCGACCGGATTCTCCGCCCCGACGCGATCGATCAGCTCTTTGACGCGCAGTTGCGCGGGGCCGATGCCGTCCATCGGCGAGATCAATCCACCGAGCACGTGATAGCGGCCGCGATACGCGTTCGTCCGCTCGATCGCGTAGATGTCCTTGGCTTCGGCGACCACGCAGATGGTGGTGGCGTCGCGTCGTTCGTCGGTGCAGATATCGCACGGCTCGTGTTCGGTCAGCGAGAAGCAGAGCGTGCAGAGACGGACCTTGTCCTTGACCGCCAGGATCGCTTCGGAGAGCGACTGCGCTTCGTTGCGCGGACGGTTGAGCAGATAGAAGACCAGACGCGCGGCCGTCTTCGGACCGATCGTCGGGAGCTTGCTGAACTCGTTGATCAGGGACTGCACCGGTCCCGCGATCGATCCGCTGTTGGCCAATGTCGCTCTTAGAAGCCGGGGATCTTGAGGCCGCCGGTAACGCCGCCCATGCGGGCTTGCGAGGTCTCGTTGGCTTTGGCGATCGCGTCGTTGAAGGCGACCAGCACCAGGTCTTCGAGCGTCTCGGCGTCGTCCGGATCGATCGCGTCCTTGGCGATCTTCACGCTCTTCACGCGCTGATCGCAGGACATCTCGACCGTCACGCTGCCGCCCGCGGCCGTACCGGTCACGACGGTGTTGGCAAGTTCTTCTTGCGCCTTCACCATCTCGGCTTGCATCTTCTTGACCTGGGCCATCAGGTTCGCTTGATTCATAGTGCCTCGTTTCGGGAGTTCGGATGTTGGATCCGCGAAGAATTTTCGCGCAAATCTAGGCGCGAGAAGGGAGCGCCGTCGGTGCGTCGCGACCCGAAGCGAGGCACTACTTTATCCTTTCGTTTGCGTAGTTGAACAGGGCATCGGGGTCGTCGTCGTCATCCGTTGTCGACGACGGCGTTGCGGGTTGCGGCGCGAGAGCCGGCGCGTCGCCCTTCCCGCGCGCGGCGGGTGCGGGCGGTTTCGGCGCGGTGTCGACCGTCAGACGAACCGTGAGTCGGGTGCCGAGCACGTCGGCGATCGCGCGCTCCAGCATCTCGGCGTGCTTCTTGAGAATCTCGACGAACATGCCCGGCAGCGAGATCGTGAGCACCGTGCCGTCGAGCGCATCCAGGTTCGCGCGCGAAAGCGGCATGCGCAGCGGCGGGCGTTCGCTCTCGACTTTCGCGCGCACGCTCTGCCACGCCGCTTTGACTTTTTGCAACGTCGGCGACTCGCCGGGGATCAACGCCGAGACGACCGGCGCGCGCACCGGCTCCGGTTCGGGTTCGGGCTCGGGCTTCGACGTCGCTTTTGGCTCGGGTCGCGATGCCGGAGCCGGCGTGGCGCGTGCCGGTGCGACCGGTGCACCGCCTTCGAGGGCTGCGACGCGCGCGGCCAGTCCGTCGAGGGTCGGATCTTCGGCGGCCAAGATGAAGCGCAGCAACGCCGACTCCAACTCGAGACGCGGATTTCCGGAGCTGCGCGCGAGCGAGGCCGAATCGGAGAGCAGCCGCAAGGCGCGCACGATCGTCGCTTGCGGGACGCCGCTCGCGCTCTGCGCGGCCCGGGCCGCGTCTTCGGGCGCGAGATCGCGCGCCAAGAGGGCCGGATCGACGCGCGCGATCAAGAGGTTGCGGAACTCGGCGATCACGGCGCGGATCAATACGCTCATATCCGTCCCGGCGTCGCTCGCCTCTTCTACCGCACGCAGCGCGGCGGAGGCGTCGCGTTCGACGGCGGCCGAGACTAGGGCGTGCGCGTAGCCGCGTCCGGTCGAGCCGAACGCACGCTCCAAGGTCGGCACGTCGATCGTGTCTTCGGCGAATGCGGCGGCCTGTTCGAGCATCGTCAACGCATCCCGCAAGCCGCCGTCGGCGCGATACGCGATCGCGGCGAGAGCCGCGTCGTCGATCGGGATCTTCTCGGCGTCCGCGATCGTGCGCATCCGCTCGATCATCACCGGGATCGCGATCCGCCGGAACGCATAGCGCTGGCAACGCGAGAGGATCGTGACCGGGAGTTTCTCGGGCTCGGTCGTCGCGAGGATGAAGACCGCATGGGCCGGCGGCTCTTCGAGCGTCTTGAGGAACGCATTCGCGCCCTCTTTGGTGAGCATGTGGGCTTCGTCGATGATGTAGACTTTGAAACGCATCGAGGACGGCGCGAACTTGACCGCTTCGCGGAGCGCGCGAATCTCGTCGATGCCACGATTGCTGGCCGCATCGATCTCGAGCACGTCGAACGCCGTGCCGTCGAGCATCGAGCGGCAGAACTCGCAGGTGTTGTCCGGTGTGGCGGTCGGCCCGTGCTCGCAGTCCAGGCAGCGCGCCATGATCTTGGCGGCCGACGTCTTCCCCGAACCGCGCGGGCCCGAGAACAGATAGGCATGCGCGACCTTACCGGATTCGATCGCGCTCGTCAGGGTGCGGACGACCGCATCCTGCCCGACCAGATCCGCGAAGGTCTTAGGGCGCCACGTACGATAGAGGGACACCACCAGGAGTTAGGTCCGGCGTTTAGGCGCGCCTGCCGCCGGGTACGAGGAAGCTGAACCCCCGACCGAGCCTTGGTGGCGGACCTTCCGCGGACCTTAGAAGGAGGG
Organism: Vulcanimicrobiales bacterium; assembly: GCA_038244445.1. Taxonomy (GTDB): domain Bacteria; phylum Vulcanimicrobiota; class Vulcanimicrobiia; order Vulcanimicrobiales; family Vulcanimicrobiaceae; genus JALYSX01. Next base: position 13,670 of record JBBRTL010000023.1, on the reverse strand, counting down.
GACGTTCGGCACGTCCGCGGGCGTGCGTTTTCGGGCACAATGGAGACCAGGTGATGGATTTACGCACCGCGCTTCAAGAGAAGTTCGGTTTCGCTTCGTTCCAACCGGGCCAGGAAGAGGTCGTCCTTCGCGTCCTCGCAGGTCAGGATACCTTGGCTATTCTCGCGACCGGCGCCGGCAAGTCGCTCACCTACCAACTCTCCGCACTGCTCCTCGAAGGCACCACCATCGTGGTCAGCCCGCTGATCGCGTTGATGAAGGATCAACTCGACATGTTGCGCGAGCGCGGCATCGAGAACGTGGTCGCCGTCAACTCGACGCTCTCCGAAGATCAGGAGATCGCGACGCGCGCGCGGATCGCGACCGGTACCGTCAAGATCGTCTACACGACGCCCGAGAAACTCGAAGACGAAGGCTTCCAGACGATCCTCCGAGGCCTGAAGATCCCGCTCTTCGTCGTCGATGAAGCGCACTGCATCAGCCAGTGGGGCCACGATTTCCGCCCGGCTTACCTGGCCCTCGGCCACGCGATCGAACGGCTCGGGAACCCGACCGTGCTGGCGGTCACGGCGACCGCCACGCCGGCCGTCCGCGAAGATATCCTTCATCAGCTCGGGATCGAAACCGTCAAACCGATCGTCAAGGGCTTCGATCGTCCGAACCTGGTCTACGAAGCGCGACGCGCCGACAAGGACGCCGACAAGCTCAAGTCGCTCGCAGCTCTGTTCACCGGCGAGAACGCCTTGCAGGGTACCGGCATCATCTATACCGCGACCATCAAGAACGCGCTCGACGTACAGAAGCATCTCAACGAGAAGTTGGACGTCCCGGCCGCGGTCTATCATTCCAAGCTGCAGAAGCACGATCGCACGACCGTCCACAACCTCTTCATGGACGAGTCGATCCGCGCGGTAGTCGCTACCAACGCGTTCGGTCTCGGCATCGACAAGCCGAACATCCGGTTCGTCGTGCACTACGATCTGCCGGGTTCGGTCGAGGCTTACACTCAAGAGGCCGGTCGCGCCGGCCGCGACGGCGATCCGTCGCGCTGCATCCTGATCTATCGCATGAGCGATACGCGGGTGCAGAACTACTTCCTCACCGGCAAGTATCCGGACGTCGAAGAGGTGCAGCGCGTCTTCGGCACGATCGAGGTCTTCGGCGATCAGGAGCGCGGCGTTTCGGTCACGGATCTGCGCAAGATCCTCCAGTTGCCACTCACCAAACTCAAAGTGATCCTGGCGTTGCTCAAGAAATCCGGCTACATCCAGCCGGCCGGCAAGTCGGCCTACGCGCTGACCGAGGCGGTCCGCAAGCATCGCGAACTCGTCCTCAACCTGGCGTCGTACGACACCAAGAAATCCTACGACCAGAGCAAACTCGCGATGATGCTCCAGTACGCCGAGTCGCGCTCGTGCCGGCGCCGCTTCATCCTCAACTATTTCGGCGAGGACTTCTCGAAGGCGAACTGCGGCGCGTGCGACAGCTGCCTGCGTGCGGCCGCCCTTGGCCCGGTTCCGCTTTCGTTCGATCGCGGCGAAGACAACTTCCGCATCGCCGACGTGGTCGTGCATACCAAGTTCGGGGGGGGCACCGTCGAACGGGTTGAGAAAGACCTGGTCACCGTGCTCTTCCCATCCGTCGGCTACAAGACGCTTCTCGCCTCGGCCGTACGCCGTGACGGCGTCGCGACCAAAATTGCCTGATCGTCGATCGGGTCCGATGCCGGCCGCGGCGTTCGTAGCGGCGCTTACCGCGGTCTTTGCCGTAGCGACCTTCGGCACGCGAACGCTCGCACAAGAGACGCCCTCGCCGTCGCCGTCAACGTCCGCGACGCCCTCGCCCGGACCGTCCGCATCGCCGACGGCATCGCCGACGCCGCCACCGATCGTCGTCCAGCCCCAGGCGGCCGCCGTTCCGGTCGGCCGACAGCAAGTGCTGCAGATCTCGTCGGTCATGGGCGACATCGCGATCGTGGTCGCGGATCCGGCGATCGTCGATGCCGCGATCGATCAGGGAACGCGAACGTTGACGTTGACCGGGAAAGCGCCGGGGGCGACCATCGTGACGGTCAAGGACGCGCGCGGCCTCACGCTGGACGTTCCGGTTCGCGTGGCGTTTCTCGCCGGCACGATCGCCAAGGACGCCTCGCTCCGCTTGACCGGCGATCCGGCCACGTCCGAATACGTGAAGATGCAAGCGGTCGCGCTTGCCAAGAGACTCGCGAGTGCGCGCACCGGCGCGCAGATCGTCGCGACCGTCGATCAGGTGACGTACGCGTCCTCGCTCGCGCCCGACAACGTGGTCGACATCGACGTCCCGGTGCTGGTGCAAGGCACCGGCTACTTCGAAGCCGACGGAACGACCCGGGTACGCGTCGAGAACGTGGCCGCGCCGCGCATCGCGCCGGATACGCTGATGGTCAGCGACTACCCCGAACGGCTCGAGGAGAACGGCGTCCTGTTCACCGCCGATCTCGCCCGCGAGACGCCCTCACGCTTTCTCTACTTCCACTACAATCCGGCCGGGCAACCGGATCGCCGGATCGTGCTACGCGCCGAGAACGCATCGCCGGAACCCGCCGTCGTGCAGTTCATCAGCGGCGCGGGCGGACCGGGCGCGAACGAGATGGAGGTCGGTCACGACGCGACCAGACGCTTCCTGGTACGGGTCGTCCAGAACGAAGGCAGCCTGATCTCGATCCCGGGCAACGGCAGCGTCAATTTGGTCGAACACGACGCGCCTGCCAAATCCGTCGTCGCAAATCTGCTACAGCTGCGCGTGCTGAGCGGCGGGAACGTGCACCTCACGCTCTTCGCGCAGGACGCGGCCTCGGATCCGAACGAGTCGCTCGCGAGCACCGAATTGCTCGAGGGCACGCACAAGCACGCGCGCGGCATCTACGACATTCCGGAGTTCCACGACGCGCGCGCCTGGAGCATCACGGATCCGTATCTCGAACTCTCGATCGGCCAGATCCCGCTCCCGAACCGGCTGAAGGGCGAAGCGCTCTCCGGCGACTACGGCGTCCTCCAATCGTTCGTCGTCAACGTGATGAACCCGTACTCCACGCCGCAAGCGATCGCGATCTACGAGAACCCGCGCGGCGGCCGCGCGACCGGCACGTATCTGATCGACGGCGTGCTGATCCAATCGCATCAGGTGACCGCGTATTCGCGCTACAAGATCCGTCAGTACGTCGTGCCGGCCAAGGGCTTCGTGCGCGTCACGATCGTGACGATGCCCGAAGGCGGATCGTTCTATCCGCTCAAGCTGATCTTCGCGCCGGACGACGGCAGCGTCGCCCCGGGCGCACCGGGCTCGCCGGTCTACTAAGCTCTTGCTATTTCAGCGCGTCCGAGTAGACGGCGCGCATGGCTTCGGCGTTGGCGCTCCAGGCAAAGCGTTCGAGCGAGCGGGTGCGCGCCTCGGCCGCGCGGGCGTCGAGGTCGCCGCGTAAGGCGTAGCCGAGGGTCTCGGCCCATGCCTCGACGTCGAGCGGAACGACCGGCGCATCGTCGCACACCACTTCGGGAAGCGAGCTGCAATCCGAGACGACGACCGGCGTCCCGGCGCAGAGCGCTTGGGCCGCGGCGTAGCCGAAGCCTTCGTAGCGCGACGGGACCGCGACCACCGCAGCCCGCGCGTAGAGGTCCAGTACTTCGGCGCGATCGACGTAACCGCGCAGCTCCAAGCGATCCGCGATGCCGAGTTCGTGCGCGAGCACGGAGACCTCATCCGCGTACGCCGTCTTCGGACCGACCGCGACTACGCGCGCGTCCGGTAAACGCTGTAACACGCGCGCCAAGAACTCGAGGTTCTTGCGCCGTTCGATCGTGCCGACCGCGAGGATCGTGCGCCCGTCGCCGGCCCGCCGCTCGAGCTGCATGTAGTCGTTCGCGACGCCCGGATAGACGACCGCGATCCGTCCGGCATCCAAGCGCGGAGCCGCATCGAGCAGTTCGCCGCGCGAGAACTCCGAATCGACCACGATCCGCCGCGCGCTCCGATAGCGCTCGACCGAGAACGCTCCGAAATAATAGCGGGCGTACGGACGCGCGTGCGCCTGGACGCGCAGCCACGCGACGTCGTGGACGGTCGCGACCGCCGGCAACGAGAGCGAGAGCGGCATCGTTCCGGCCGCACAGTGCAGCAGGTCCGCACCGGACGCGCGGGCGCGTTGCGGTAAGAGCACTTGATCCCAGAAGACGCGTCGGTCGAAGCGCCACGGATCGACGCGTCGCTCGAAGAGTTCGACGACGTCGATCCCCGACGCACGCAAGGCCGCCGCCAGCCCGCCGACGTACTCGCCGATCCCGGTCGCGGTCCCGACCGTGAGCTGCGCGTCGAGCGCGATCTTCACGTCGCACCGTGTCGAGCCGCAAGCGCGAGACCGGTGGCGGCATCCACGCTCTTCGGGTTGACGTCGAGGGCGCTTGCGAACGCCGCGCGCGCGCCCTGCCAGTCCTCCATCAGCACGTCTTGGTTGCCGAGCGCGAGCCAGTACTTCTCCGAGAGCGGCGCGAGCGCGATCGCCTGACGATAGTCGACCAGGCTCTGCTTCCAGGCCTCGCTCCGCACACTCGGGCTCAGATACCCGTGCCGGGTCGCCAGCCGCCCGAGCGTCCAGTAGGCATCGGCGACCGCATCCGGATGGGTCGTGAGCGACTGCAGGCGGTTCAACAGGTTTTTTTCGAGCGCGTAGGCGCCCGCCGGATCGCTCCGGGCCAAGCCGGTGACGTAGCGTTCGACGGCCGCAACGTCGGGCGCGACCAAGTAGTACTCGAGCGCGAGCTGCGCGTCGCCGCGCCGTTCGGCGATCTGTGCGAGCAACTCGTTGCGCGAGGCCGATGCGGGGAGTCGGATAGCGTAGCCTTCGGCGCCCGCAAGATCGTTCGTCGAGAGCGCGTTGCGCGCGAGCATCTCTTCGACGTACGGGGCCGGTGCGATCCGCTCGAGCGCTCCGTAGATGGTCGTTCCGATCGAGCGAGGCACGCGCCCGAAGATCGCGTCGGAGCCGAGCTGAACGCACGCGAGCGCTACGACCAGGGCGGCGACGACGATGAAGAGGACGAAGGCGAGCGGTGCGTGACGTCGCGCGAGGGTCAGAACTTCACCGTGAAGTTCACATCGGCGCGCGTCTGCGAGGTGCTGTTCGCGGGGATCAGGTTGTCCTGGAAGCGGTACTGACGCGCGCTGACCACGATCGCCGACGACGACCGCGGAAGCGCGAACGTCAGGTTGCCGACGTAGGAGTACTTGCTCGTGTCGAAGTTGGGCGTGAAGTCCTGCGCGTTCACGGCACCGGTATAGCGCTGCGTTCCGTACTGCATGCCGAGCGTCAGGTTGCGCGTCAGCGGAACGGCCAGACCCGCATCGATGCCGCGCGCGGTCACGTCGTTGTAGCCACCCGCGAGTTCGGCCGCGCTCAGGCCCGGCACGTCGCCGAGCGACGACTTCGAAAATCCGTTCGCGGCCGACGGCCGGTACTGGAACGTCGGCACCGCCTCGGTGCTCAAGCGTTCGTAATTGCTGCCGACGTTGAAGTTCACGTGGCCGCCCCTCGTCTTGAGCAACGAGGTCGTCTGCAAGCGGTCGTCGCGGGCCGAAAGTTCGGCGACGTCGGCGCTGACGGTCGAACCGCTCAAGGTGAGCGGGCCGATCCGGGTCGAGGTGCTGTAGGCCGTGCTGCTATCGCGCAACGACGACGAAAACGCGGGCGCCGCGTCGATCTGCGCGCCGCCGAGATACGATCGATACGTCGCGAGCCGAAGCGCCGGCTCCGTCAACGAGAAGCGCGCCGGCGGCGCGACCGCCGACGACGCGATCGGCCCGGGCGACGCGGGCGCGAAGCGCCCGTCGTAGTCGTGCAGATCGAACGAGTGGCCGTACGCGAGCGAGAGCTGGGGAACCGGCGGGAGCGCGATCCGCGCGAGCGGCGGTAGCGTCACCGGTACGGTTGCGCGAAAGGCCATGCCGCGCAACCCGCGATCGCCGGTCGATGAAAAGCCGACGACGTCGGAGGGCACACGACCGAACGTGCGCATCGCAAACGCGGAGGCGAGATCGGATCCGGGGGCGGCCGCGGCAACACCGGACCAGAGCGCTCCCACGAGCACCGCGGTCAAGGCCGCCGAGACGACGCGACGCATGTCTCCTCCAAGATCTCTATCCAGGCAATTCAGCTATCGGCCGACCGACCCGGACCCTACAGTTACGACGTACCCCCAAGTGGACTCCCGCTCACAAGGTATCGTCGGCCTATCAGTATAGCAGCATAATCGTCGATCGGCCTGGGCGGAAGCTGGAGGCTCCGGGGGATCAGCCGGCGCCAGCCCCGCGGGGGATGGTCCGTAAAGTAGAGGCTCCGGGCTTGCAGGGTGGTCTCGTGCTCGTCGACCAGGACGACCGGGAGGCCGAGAGCCGCCAGGGCCGTCCGGACGGGTACCACGTTGGTCCCGGCGCCAAGGGCAACCGTCCCAAAGCCGTGCGCGGTCGCCAGGCCGGCGACTCGGGCCGCCAACTCGTCGTTGGCCGCGATCCCCTGAGCGAGCACCCGCCCGTCCGCCGCGAGGACGGCGTAGCCGACCTTGCGCGTTCCCGGGTCGACCGCCAGGATCGCCCCCGCGCTCACAGGGAGGGCGTGAGGACGACGACGATCGGTAGCGAGCCGGTCTGGAGCGCGGTATGCGGATAGATGTCTGCCTGCGCGAACGCGGCCATGACGAACGAGCCCTTGCCGGTCGAGAGCATCTTCTGCATCTCGTCGACGCTCGGAATCGTCCGCGTGACCTGCGGTGTGCCGATGAACAATGGCGAGAGCTTTTTCTGCGTCGTGAGCACTTCGACGACGTGCTGGAGCAACTGCTGAATAGCCAAACCGACGTTCGCGCTCGGTCCGGCCGGAATCGACATCGATGCGAGCAGCTCGCCCGACTTCACCTTGATCGAATCCTGGTAGGCCTGCAATCCGAAATGGATATGGTCGTCGACGAACAGGTTCCGATCCGCGACCGCGATCACGAGCCAATCATCGTTTGTGACATCCGCCTTCTGCGCGAGCAGTTTGAGCAGATCGCCGACGTTGCCGGGGGGCTGGAACGGCTTCAGTCGCGGATACGACGTGTTGACCACGGCGACGGTGCTCGCGTAGAAGTCGCGCACGATCTTCTCGCGCTGGTCGAGCGAGCTACCCTTCGGCAAGCGCGCGACGTTGACCGAGACGGGCTGATCGAGCGGCACCACGATCTGGGTGTCGTTGACCTTCGTCTCGAGCGCGCTCGCCTGGACCCTCAACGACGTGATCTGATCGTTGACCGTGCGCAGCGTGAAGAACGCCGTCTTCACTTCGTTCGAGGCGAAGATCGCGCCGAGGGTGACGATCAGGGCGATCACGACGCCCGTACCGATCGCGACGATGGTGGACGTGTAACGCGGACGGATGCCGAAGAGCGTCAAGCGTTTGCGCCCGACCTGATGACCGACCCGGTCACCGACGTAGGCGATCCCACCCGCGAGTGCCGCGATCAGCACGATCAGCCCGATGCCGGTGAAGAAGTTGCTCATACCGCGGCCGCCTTGCGCAGCCGCGCGGCGCCGATCGCGGTGAAGATCAGGTTCGGCATCCAGGCCCAGAGTAGCGCGGCCCCGATCGCCGCTTCGCCGATGTACGAGAAGACCGTCGCGGTCACGTAGTAGACGAACACGATCGCCACCGCCAGACCGAAGCCGAGGCTGGTGTTGCCGCCGCCGCGCATGTTGCGCAGACCGAACGGCAGCGCGATCAACACGAACACGAAGCATGCGAACGGCTGGGCCAGCTTCTCCCAATAGGTGGTCGTGAACTTGCGCAGCTCGGAGTCGCTGAGCTGCCCCGATCGGATGACGTCGGCGATCGCGGCGCGGCTCAAGTCCTGCGGATTGCTGTCCGCAACGCGGCGCGCGATATCGGCCGGCTTCTCACCCATCTCGACGTCCATGCGTGGCTGTTTCGGCGCCGACGTCAGGTCTCCGGTCGCTTCGAACCGGTACGTCGAGACGTTGAAGAGCGTCCACTTGTCCGACGCGAACTGGGCGCGATCCGCAAACGCGATCAGGACCGGACGTTTCTGCGCGTCGTACTGGATCAAGGTGACGTCGAGCAGCGCCTGCTGGTACGCGTCGTAACCGAAGGCAAACGTCTTCTGGAGGCCGCCACCCGGCAACGGTGCGGTCACCGAGGTGTCTTTGCCGAAGGCGCTGGTATGATTGATCACGTTATTTTCGATCATCCGGATCTGGTCTTGCGAGTACGGTACGACTAGCTCTTGCAGGACCAGCACTGCGAACGACATCAGGAAGCCGGCCACCAGCAAGGGCGCGACGATCCGCAAAAACGTGATCCCGCCGGCCTTCATCGCGGTGATCTCGCTCTCGCCCGAGAGCCGTTGGATCGCGAGCAGCGTCCCCAGCAAGAGCGCCATCGGAATCGTCAGCGAGACGATATACGGGATGTTCCAAAGAAAGACTTCGATCGCGGCCCAGAGCGGCGCGTGCTGATCGCTGACCATCCGCCCGATCGCGAGGATCTGGGTCGCCGCCAGGATCAGCGCGAATGCCGAGAGCCCGAACCCGAACGTCGCGCCGAGTTCGGCGAGCAGGTAGCGGTCCAGAATGCTCGGGCGGAACCGGATCACAGCTTGAACTCTTCGCCCAGGTAGAACTCGCGTGCGACCCGCGACTCCATCACTTCGTGCGCGGTGCCCGAGACCACGATCGAGCCCTCGTTCAAGATGTAGGCGCGGTCGACGATCGCGAGCGTCTCGCGGACCTGGTGATCGGTGATCAGCACGCCCAGACCGCGATCCCGGAGTTGGCGGATCATGTCCTGGATATCTTTGACCGCGATCGGATCGATGCCGGTGAACGGTTCGTCGAGCAGCAGAAAGGCGGGTTCGGTCGCGAGCGCGCGCGCGATCTCGACCCGGCGACGCTCGCCGCCCGAGAGGCTGTCGGCGCGCGCGTGTTCGAACGCGCGTAGGCCGAACTCTTCGAGCAACGGGCCGAGCCGGCGATCCTGCTCTTCGCGCGAGATGCCGTGCTGCTCCCAGATCAAGCGGATGTTGTCGCCGACCGAGAGTTTGCGGAAGATCGAGTTCTCTTGCGCGAGATAGCCGAGCCCGCTGCGCGCGCGCCGATACATCGGCGCATGCGTCAGATCCAATTCGCCGTCGGGTCCGTCGAGCACGACCGTTCCGCCGTCCGGTTTGATCAACCCGACCACCATATAGAACGTGGTCGTCTTGCCGGCGCCGTTCGGACCGAGCAGACCGACCACTTCGCCGGTCCGGACCTCGGCGCTCACGCCGTCGACGACGGTCCGCGGGCCGTAGCGCTTGACCAGTCCGCGCAGCCGGATCGTGCGTGTCGGATCGTTCACTTCAGTACCAAATTCTCAAGCGTGATGTCGGAGTCGAAACGGTTCCCGCGCGTCCAAAATCCGTTGGTCGACGAGATCCGCACGTCGCCCGTGCCGTGCAACATGCCCGAGATACGATCGTATTCGAGTTGCCGGCATTTCAGGACATCGTGCGTCGATGTGGTGGCGGTGACGCCGTCGTAGAGCGTCAGGGTCTGGTCCGCTTCGACCGCGACGGCGCGCGGCGCACTGGCTTCGAGCGTCTTCCCCGACGAATCGTAGAACGTCACGGTCACGTCGTAGAACGTTCCGTCGCCCGCTCCCTGCGCGGTGTTCGCGATCGCCCGGTCGCGTACGATCATCTTGTAGGTCACCCGGTTCGCCTTGTGGCCGTAAAAGACGAGCGGCTGCCGTGCGCTGCCGTGGCTGGTGATCAGCAGCGATGGCGCAGCGCCCGACCGGGCTGCGTTCGGAGCCGGCGACGAGCCGGGTGCGTGGCCCGGCTGCGGATTGCAGGCGGTCGCGAACAGGGCGCAGAGCAGCAACGCGCGCTTCACGCCGCGTCCTCCCCGAGGCCGTCCCGCGCGAACACCAGCGCGAGCGCCATCGTCGGTAGCCAGAGTCCGAATATCACCACACTCACCGTATCGATCACGCCTTGTACCATGGTTCCCACCAGTCCCGCTGCGACCGCGAGCGCGAGCCGTACGCGGACGGGGTCGGCGGTCGCCAACCGGGCCCGAAAGACGACCGTAAAGCGCCACCAGGCCCACAAAACCGCGACCAGTCCGACCAGTCCCATTTCGGCAAAGATCGTCAAGAGGAAGCTGTGCGCGTGAAAGGCGGTCGGCTCGCCGTCGGGGAGCCGGACCAACGCGTAGGCCGAGGCGAAGTCGAACGGGCCGACGCCGGTGAGCGGAAACCGCTCGATGATCCCGAGGGCCGCCTGCCAGATCGAGATGCGCGTATAGTTCTCGCTCGGGTTGTGGTTGACGTTGAAGAACGCGAGGACGACGACCGCGCCGAGCGCGACCGGGATGAGAACGTAGCGCGCGCGCTTGCCCTGGGTCGCCACCAGGTAGAAGGCGACGGCGGCGGCGAGGCCCATCCAGCCCGCCCGCGAGATCGTGAGCGCAAAGGCGACCAGACCGATGCCGGTACCGGTCCAGGCGACCGTGCGCAGCACGCGGTCTCGCGTCTCGATCGCGATCGCGCAGGCGATCGGGAGATAGATGATGAGATAGCCTGCGAGTTCGCCGGGCAGGATGAACGTGCCGATCGCGCGTCGATTCCCGATCGTGTACTGACTCGCCGGCAGCCGCAGGGCCAACATCGCGATCGCGGCCGCCGCCGCCAGCGCCCCGGCGATCAGGAACGCCAGGAGCATCGCGCGGCGCGCCGTCGGATCGGCGAAGAATCGCCAGACCCCGCTATGCCAGACGATGCCCATTCCGAAGATCCCGATGAAGAGCAGGCCGCCGGCCGGGTTGAAACCGAGCAGCGCCGCGAGCAGCGCTGCACCCCACCAGAGCACCAGCGGCAGGAGCATCGGTGACGGATTCCGCGGCGGCTGCAGGAGCAGGACGAGCGCGACGATCGCCGCGACGACCATCAGCCCGAGCACCGTCAGCGAGACCGGCACGGGGACCAGCGAGACGCCCGGCACGGTCACCGCGGTCAGCATGATGAACGACGGGAAGAGCGGCAAGGCGGCGAACGGCACCGCGCAGACCCACGCCGTGAGCCGTTTCATGCGTCCGCTCGCGCGAGGTCGACGATCGCCCGCGCGATCGCGTGCGCACCACCCGGTGGGCCCATCCGCGCGCGTCCGGCCGATCCCATCGCGACGCGGCGCGCCGGATCGTCGAGCAGCGCACCGATCTCCGCAAGCGCGTCGGGTTCGGCCACGACCAGGAGCGCGTCGCCGAGCAGACCCCGCTGACGCGTCCGGTACCACGCGTCCGCGCGCTCGCCGGGCGGTGCGAAGGCGACCACCGGAACGCCGGCTCCGGCGGCCGCTTCGTTCGCGGTCCCGGCCTGGCCGATCACGACCGTCGCGCGCGAGAGCAACGGCCCGATATCGCCGCGCCACGCGCGGATCAGCGCGCGTTCGCCGTCGTACAGATCGAACGGGCGCGCCGGATCCAGGCTCGCGCGAACCGTCCATCCATCGCCTGCGAAGGTCTGCGCGAAGCGTTCCGCGTCCAAGCCTGGAGCGACCGAAAATGCCGCGCCGAGCGTCGGCCGCGTGCGCGAGAGTGCGCGCACGAACCGCGCCAGCGTGCGACCCTCATCGTACGCACCGGTCCGGCTGCCCGGAAAGAGCACCAGAGCGGGCGCGAATCCCGCGAACGCCTCGGCCACACGCAGATCGTCCGGCACCGCGAACAGATCCACGATCACGTTCCCCGGCGCACTCGCGGCGGTGCCGCGCTTGCGCAGGCGCGCTGCGGTCGCCTCGTCGCGGACGAAGACCGCGCGCGCGCGCCGCAGCACGCGCTCTTCGAGCGGGCCGTACGGCGCGACGAAGACGCTCTTGGCGGTCCCGACGTAGGCGGTCGGCGCCTTCGCCCGCAACGCCAGCAAGAGCGCGTAGACGTCGCCGACCGCGACGGTCGCCGCATACGAGCCGCGCGCGGCGCGCAGAAAGCGGAGTTGCGCGAGCGTCAGGCCGATCAATCCACCGCCGACGTCGCGCGCGATGTTGCGCACGTTTCCCATCGCGATCAATCCGCCGCTCGGCATCGCCCGGCGGGGGCCGACGTCGCGCATCTCGGACGGATGTCCGAACTCGCCGACGAGGGCGAGGTGATCGAGCCCGAGATCGGGCGCGAGCGCGGTCACCTCCGTAGCGATGCGCGATGCGATCGCTTCCTCGCCATGACCGTTGCTGACGAAGAGGACGCGCTTCATCTACGGTTCTCCCAGAAGCGGGAGCAGGGCGAAGTCCGCGATCGCGAAGCGCTTTCGCGCCGCGTCGTACGTAAGTTCCGTGCGCGAGACGTACTTCGCGTACGGACCGGCGTGGAGGATCGGTACGCCCGCGACGATCTCGGGCACGAACAACGTGTCGTGGCTGTGGCCGCCCAGGATCAGATCGATGCGCGGCACGCGCTCGGCGAGCTTGCGATCGAGCGGAAGTCCGACGTGCGAGAGCACCAACAGCATCTCACCCTCGGGAACGCTTGCGGCGTACTCGCCGACCGCATCCCACGGATCCAAGAAGCGCCATCCGAAGACGCGTTCGAGCGGACTCCCGACGGGATACTGCATGATCAGCAGGCCGAGTACATGGATGCGCGCGCCTTCCCGATCGAACACGAGCGACCGGACGAAGGGCAGATCGCGCCCTTTCGTGTCGAGCAGGTTCGTGCAGACCAGCGGATGTCGCATCTTCGACGCACGCGCGCGCAAGAGCGGGAAGAGATAGTGGAACTCGCGATTGCCGATCGCTTGCGCGTCGTAGCCGGCTGCATCGATCTCCGCGATGATCGGTTCGTTCCGGTGGTAGACGGTCTGACTTCCGCGCAGGCTATCGCCGCAGTCGAAGAGCAGGCCGGGCTCGCGCGCTCGCAACGCTTCCAGCCGCGGCCCGAAGCCGCGATGGTCGTGCATGTCGGAGGTATGATAGATCCTCATCGCGCGCGCCCCGCGACGCCGAGCGAGACCACGAACTTGCCCCAGGCTTCGAGGGCGTCGTCCGGCCCGAGTTCGCGGTGCAAGCGTTCGAACGCGGCGTACTGCACGCCCGGATCGCGCAGGGTCTCGTCCATCGCGTCGGCCAATCGTTCGGGCGTCGCGTCGTTCTGGAGCAGCTCCGGGACGATCGCTTGGTCGAGCACCAGGTTCGGGAGCGTGATGAAGCGCGAGCGCATGATCCGCTTCGCGTAGGGGATCAGAATCGGTGCGATCGCGTAGAGCGCGACCACCGGCACGCCCGAGAGGGTCGCTTCGAGGACGGCCGTGCCGGAGGCGATCCAAGCCGCGTCCGCCGCCGCGGTCGCTTCGACCACGCCGCGCACGATCGTGACGTCGTGCAGATCCGCGCTTCGCAGGGCCGCGCGGATCTTCCGCTCGGTCGCATCGTCCGACGCGCCCGCGACTCCGCGTAGGTCCGGACGGCGCGCACGCAAGATTCGGAAGGCTTCGATCAGCCGCGGCAGATGGCGTGCGATCTCGCCGGTGCGGCTCCCCGGCAGCATCGCGACCCGCCCGCCGTCGGCCGGCGGCGCCGGACGAGCCGGACGCAACGCATAGTTCGCGGCGAGCGGAT
>JBBRTL010000022.1:0-19983 GCA_038244445.1 Vulcanimicrobiales bacterium | reverse complement strand
TGACGACGATGACCAGCGGGATCAGCGGGAGGCCGCCGCCTTTTCCGCCGTCCGGTTCGTCCAGGCGCCTGCGGCGGCGCGGTTCGTCGTTCATGCGTGCTCCAGGTGCTGGCGCTTCTCGACTTCGTGAAGCAGGCCGGGGGATTGGGCGGCATAGGCCAGCAGTGCGTCGACCGCAGCGAGGTCGCCGGCGCGAAGGAGTTCGAGAGAAGTCTCGGCGTCTTCGGCAGCGTCGTCCGAGGCTTCACCGCGCTCGCGGAAGGCGGCGAAGATCGATTCGACCAGCGCGGCGCGCTCGGCCGGCGTCAGGGCATGCGTCCCAAAAACGGGCATCGCCGTACCCTACTCCCCGGCGGCAGGCGGGTCCTCGAAGTTTGCCAAAACTTGTGGGGGTGATCCGCGTTCGCGTTCCGCTCGATCTCCACGCCGTCGCCGTCGGCGACATGGCGTTTGCGCTTGCGACGCCCTTACGCGTCCGCTCGCTCTTGGCGCTCGCGGTCCGCGAGGCGATCGGTCCGCTGGCTCCGCGCGACAAGTTCGATCGGAGCGTCCGACGCACGCTCGCGGGTCTCGAGAGCGGCGACTATTCGCTGACCGTCGACGGGCGCATCGTGCGCGACGTGGATGCGGTGGTCGTGTGCGACGGCACGGTCGACCTGCGCTTCTATCTCAACCGCATCACGGCCGATCGCTGAACTCTTGACGCCGCCGGCCACCTTTACCGCGCTCGCTATGCGCGCCGCGCGGCTCTATGCGCGGCGCTGGCCGCTCTATCTGCTCTGTGCCGTCGTCGCGTTCGCCGCGAATACCGGCATCGATCTCAGCCGCGCGCTCGATCCGCGCCTGCTCGATCTGCTCGGCTCGATCGTGATCCTGCCGACCGTGGGTGCGATCGTGTACGGCTTTGTCGCGAACGACAGCCTGGAGGCACCGCTCCTGGCAAGACCCGTCTGGGAGCGCGTCGCCGAGCGGCTTTGGGCGGTGATCGCCATCGACGCCATCCCGACGCTACTGAGTTTCCTCACCCCCGAAACCGAGTCGCTCCTCGGGATCCTCTCCATGACGAGCGTGCTGATCCTGACGGCTCTGCTCATGTACGCCGACGTTCAGGCGATCGTCGCGCCCGAGACGTCGGCGACGCTCATCCTCCAGCAGAGCATCCTTGCGAGCGCCCGGACGGCGCTCACGCGCCTCGGATATCTCCGAGCGATGGTCCTCGTGCTCGCCCAGATCGGCATCACCGCAGCCGGCATCTATCTCAACGCAGCTGTCGGGCCGCGCGTGCTCGGCCTACCCTTCTTTGCGTCGACCGTGGTCTTCGCCGTCGTCGTCGGACCGTTTGCCGCTTTGGTGACGACCATCTATCTGGACCTCGGAAAGCAAAAATAGCCGTTACGGCACTTGCATCGGGTGGTACGCTTAGAGAGACATACTGTCGTCTCGAAACGGAGCCCGAAAATCCGACTCCCGCAGGCCGTCGCCGCCGCCTCGCTTATCGCCGCACTCGCGGCTTCGCCCGGCGCTCGCCCCGACCATCAGTATGCCGTCTCCGGCTCCGACACGTTCACGGTCGGCGATCATACCGCCGCGCGCGTCATCTATGTCGGAACCGAGCGCCTGCACGTCACCCTGACGGGCAAGACGACGCGCTACAACGCCGACGCCAACTATACGCGCAGCGACGACACGGGCAAGAGTGACGCCCGAGCCTCGTTCGTTCAAGAGCTGCTCGCGAGCGGCTCGTTCGAGGACCGGTTCGACGACGACCCGGACTTCCTGACCGTCCTCAACCAACCGTTCGCGATCGCGCTCGATGCCGGGACGTTGCGCGATCTGCGCGCGCTCCACGGCAGCGTGCCGTTCGATACGGCCTCGCCGATCACCGGCGCGACGCTGCACGGCTCGCTGCGCCGCGGTCCGATCGGCAGGATCGACGGCGTGTCCGCGATCGGCGTGCGCTTCGACGCGTCGGGCGGTATGCGCGGTCCCCTCCCGGACCGGCCCGAGGTCGCGATCGACGGAACCATGCGGATGGACGGGATCGCCTACTACGCCCAGGACGGCGCGCTCCTGCTCTCGCTCGAAGCCCGGCTGACGATCACCGGCGTGCTACGCGAAAGCAAAACGGCGACGCCCGTGAGGATCGTCTACTTGAGAACGATCCGCGCGAACGACGCCGCTCCGGCGTCTACCGAGGCCCGGCGCTAGCCGAAAGCCCCGACGAGTTGGACTTCGAGCGGGTGCCGGAACGGCATCTCGCTCAGTTCGGTGAGGGGCGTGAACGCCAAATGGTTCTGGTGATAGTCGATGAGCATCTCGATGCCGCGTTTGACGCAGCCGGTCTCTTCGACGTATTTATTGAGCTTTTTCGTGAAGTACTCGCGCGGATCGTGGAGCACTTTTGCGTAGTACGGGTCGTCGGTCAGGCCGTGCGCGGAGAGACCTTCTTTCGGCACCAGCCAGACGAACCACGGATCCTGTTGCGTTCGGTATCCGATGAGCACTAAGGGAACCGCTCGAGCCGAATCCAGATCCGGCAAGAAACTGCACATCGTATACGCGTCGAACGATATCTCCGTAGGATCGATGACCGAATGCATTCAGGCAACCCCTTTCCTTACGTGTCCTCCCGAGCGTCGGGAGCGAAGCGACCAGAGTCGATGAGAGCACACAAAAAACCGCCCGAGCACATACGGCTCGCGCGGTCGTCTAGTCCATCCTCGGCACTCCGGTTTGCGCCATAGAGAGGCCTTCGCGGGAGGCCGTTGCCGACCTGCGGGTGCTTGAGGAGTTTTGCGGCCTCGGCGTGAAACCGTGGGGTTCGAGCACGTGTTTCTAGCGCCAGTATGAGTGCGCTCGCACCGCTCCTGAGGGAGAGTATGCCGCCTGCGGTTGGGCCCAAGCCCGCACCTACGGTCTCGCTGAAGGCGGTGCCGGGTGCGGACTCGTTCGAACGCGTGGTCGACGATTATCAGCGCCGGCTCTACGGCTTCGCCCTGCGCATGACCGGCAACCGCGAGGACGCCGAAGAGATCGTCCAAGATTCGTTCGTGCGTGCCTACCGGGCCCTCGGCAAGATGTCGCCCGAACAACGCGCCGAGCTTCGTCTCCAGCCGTGGCTCTATACGATCACCCTGAACGTCACCCGCAACCGGCTGCGTAGCCGCAAGCCCACCAACGTGGCGCTCGACGCGCTCGCCGATCCGGACGCGCTGTTACGCGACTCGCAAGAAGGCCCAGCCCAGCCCGAGACGATCGTCGAGCAGAACGCCGAGGTCGCGCTGGTCGAACGCGCGCTCCTCCAACTCCCCATGCATCTCCGTGCCGCCGCCACGCTTCGGTTCATCGAAGGTCGTAGCCATCCGGAGATCGCCGAAATCTTGAACCAGCCTATCGGAACGGTGAAATCGCACGTCCATCGCGCCGTCCGCGTCCTGCGCCGTATCCTCGGTCCGCAGATCGGCCGCATCGTTCCCGAAGGAGATACCGTCCATGCGCTGTCGTGACGTCGAAGCGATGTGGGACGAGATCCGCGGTCAATGCACCGCGTCGGTCCGTCAGGCCGTCGATGGTCACTTGCACGATTGCCCGCATTGTCAGGATCTTTACGAAGAGTTCGAGGGCGTCGCCTACTGCCTATCGTGCCTGCCCCAGCCCGAGCCGTCGTGCGATCTCACCAAGAAAGTCGTCGAGCACATCGCGCATATCCGCTACCGCGTCCGCCCCGAACCGATCGTGCTGACCTCGGTTGAGACCCCGGTCGGAACGCTCTTCGTCGGATTCAAGGATCGCCGGATCGCCTACATCGGAATCGACACCGGTAACGACCCGGACCTCGTCCGCGAGCAGATCGAGCATCGGCTCCGCCGGGCGGTCGTCGGCGGCGAAGCCCCGCCCTGGCTGCAATCCACGCTCGACGAGTTCTTCCGGACCTGGCACGTGGACGAGAGCCACGTCGACCTGAGCGACCTGACCGACTTCGAACAAGCCGCCCTTCGGGCCGCCGCGCAGATCCCGCCCGGCGAGGTCCGCTCGTACGCCTGGGTCGCGACGCGCATCGGCAAACCGCGGGCCGCGCGCGCGGTCGGACGCGCGATGGCGCGCAATCCGCTGCCGCTCCTGTTTCCGTGCCACCGCGTCGTCAATGCGGCCGGCGATCTGCACAATTACGGCTACGGCCTCGAGTTGAAAGCCCGCCTCCTCCGGATGGAAGGCTACAGGGGAAGCTGAGAACGCCGCCAACCTTAAGGAAGGTGGCAAAGAACGTCCTTGTGACCGGCTTCGAACCCTTCGGGGGCGATAAGGTCAATCCGAGCGAGATGGTCGTACGAGCGTTGGAGGGTCGGTTGATCGCCGGTCGCTCTATCGCTACGCACGTCTTTCCGGTCGAGACGCGTTCGTTACGCGAGCGCCTCGAGGAGCTGCTCGACGAAGTCCGCCCCGACGTGATCGTCGGACTCGGACAGGCCTCCGGCCGATCGGCGCTCGCGCTCGAACGCGTCGCGGTCAACGTCCTCGATTTCGAGACCGCCGACAACGTCGGCGTCATGCGTAAGAGCGACGCGATCGTTCGCGGCGGGCAAGACGCGCGGCTCTCGAACCTTCCGTTCGACAAGATCGTCGAAGCGTGGCATGGGAACGGCGTACCGGGATACGTCTCGAACTCCGCCGGCACGTTTCTTTGCAACCAGCTGCTCTACGAGCTGCTCGCCGACAACGAAGGCACGTCCGCGCCCGCGTTGGTCGGTTTCGTCCATCTGCCATATCTGCCCGCACAAGCGATCGTTGCGGGATCGGAATCGCATCCCTCGATGTCGTTCGATATCATGAAAAAGGGCATCGAACTCCTCATCGAAACCGTCGTGCCCTGGGTCGAACATCGTGCCCCGGAACCGACGCGCACCCGTAGCAAAGGATCCCAGATGTGGATTCCGCGCGGAGTAAAGGAAGTAGAACGCTGAGCGACCCACGCATCGCCGCCATACCCGACACGCACGGGCATGCGAAAGGCGAACACCGCCCATTTGCCGAGGAGCGCCCGATAGCGTACTCCGCGCGCATGCTGTTCCTGTGGTTCTACCACGCGTGCCGGCGCGGCGCGCCGCGCTTCCTCATGGTCAGCGACCACATCAACTACCTGACGTTCGAAGACCCGGGCGCGGTCAACACCGTGCGCCGCGCATTCAAGCTCGCGCATGCGGGTGATCTCTACGGCGCAGCGGAAGTCGCGGGCGTCGACGTTGCCCATGCGGCCGTCGTCTCCGAGGGTCTGCGCAAAGGCATGCGCTTCTCGATCGGTGCGGAACTCGACAACGATCCGCGCTCGCGTCCGGACGCCCAGAACATCGTCGAAGCGATGAAGCCCGACGGTATGATCCGCTCGGTCCACTTCCTCACGATCGACCATCCCGAGAAGGGCGCCGATTTCAGCTGGCCGTTCGACAATCCGGAGTTCGCATCGTTGCACGACGCGATCGGCGCGGACAAGACGTGGGAACTCTACATGGAGCGCCTGCTCGACGATATCGAAAAGCTCCCCGGCCAGATCGCCGGTCATTTCTACGTGCCGGCGACCTTCGGCCATTGGCCCACGCAGAAGAAACTCGAAGAGTACGAAGACCGCTTCGTCGAGGCGTGCGCGGCACGCGGTATGGCGATCGAGGTCAACACGCGCTATCTTTATCGCGATCGCCCGGATGGCGTGCGCGAAAAGATGACGAGTTCGTACGCCCGGCTGATCAAAAAGGCGAAGACCAAGGGCGTCCCGCTCGCGGCCGGCTCCGACGCGCACAGCCCGAAGGACATGTCCAACGGGTTCGACGTCCTGCTCCAACTGCTCGACGACGCCGGGATCAACGAACTCGTCTTCCCGGTCGCCGGTCGCCTCGCGCGGGTCGCGCTGCGCGCCACGCGCGAACACCTCGAACGGCATGCCGGACGCGCGGAGCCCGTCGCACCGGGAAGCAGTATCAGCGGCTTCTCGCGCGCCGAACTCGGTCTGCCCGAACAACCTGAACTCGCTCCGCGTTCGTCGCGCGCGATCGGCGCCAAGAAGCGCACCACCGGATCGACGCGTACCACCGTCAAGCCCGTCAAAGAGAAGGCCGTCAAAGCACCCAAGGTCCCCAAAGAGAAGCCGGCCAAAGTCGTCAAAGTAAAGCCCGTCAAAGTCGTCAAAGTAAAGCCCGTCAAAGTCGTCAAAGAAAAGCTCGTCAAGGCTCCAAAGGTTGTCACCCCGAGCGTAGCGCAGCGGAGTCGAGGGGCGGCGAAGGTCGTCGCAGCGACTAAAACGGCAGCGCCCGCGAAGAAGCCGGCGCCCGTCGCCAAGAAGCCCGTAGCGGTCGTAAAAAAAGCCGCCCCGGTCGCCAAGAAGGCCGCGTCCGCAACTAAGAAGCCCGTGCCCGCCAAGAAGGCCGCCCCGATCGCCAAGAAAGCGGCCGTCGTCGGCAAGAAAGCGGCGCCCGTCGCCAAGAAGGCCGCGCCAGTCGTGAAGAAAGCGGCCGCGCCCGCGAAAAAGGTCGCACCGGTCGGGAAGAAGGCCGCTCCGGCGACCAAGAAGCCCGCACCGGCGGCGAAGAAGCCCACGCCCACCAAAAAGGCCGCACCGGTCGCCAAGAAAGCGGCCGCACCCGCGAAGAAGGCTCCGGCCCCCGCGAAGAAAGCGGCACCACCCGCAAAGAAAGCAACCCCACCCAAGAAAGCCGGCTCCAAGCCGGCGGCGAAACCAAAGCCCGCGACAAAACGTCGCTAGACCATCTCGACTCATGAGCCCGGCGCCCAGCGTCGGGCTTCATCGGCCTAAAGGAGCGATCGTCTCATGACGGATATCTCCCGCATCCGCAATATCGCGTTCGTCGGCTCGCACCACTCGGGCAAGACGTCCCTGGTCGAAGCCATCCTCGCGCGGTGCGGTGCCACCGGCCGCCGCGGTTCCGTAACCGACGGCACGACCGTTACCGATTTCGAACCTGAATGCATCGGCCACGCGCAATCGACGACCGTCGGCTTCGCGCATTGCGTCGACGCATCGATCGACATGACGCTGGTCGACGCGCCCGGCTTCATCGACTTCTTCGAAGAGACCAAGATGGCGCTCTCCGGCGTCGATGCCGCGGTCGTCGTGATCGACGCCGATCCGTCGCGCGTCGTGCACACCCAGGCGCTCCTCGACTTCATCGAATCGCGCCGCCTTCCGCACCTGTTCGTCATCAATAAGATGGATCGCCCCGGCGCAGATTTCGTCGGCACGATGAACGCACTTCAAGCCGCCTATGGCCGTCACGTGGTCGTCGAGCAGCTCCCGATCGGCGCGGCCGAGTCGTTCAAGGGCTACGTCGATCTGGCCGAGATGCGCGCCCATCTCTTCGACGGAGCGAACGAGAACGACGCAGACATTCCGAGCGATCTCGCGGACCCGGCCAATGCCGCCCACGGCAGGTTGCTCGAAGCGATGGCCGACTTCGACGATCACCTGATGGAAGAGCTGCTCGAAGGCGTCGAACCACCGCTCGATGAGATCGAACGCGATCTCAGCGCCGAGTGCTCGCACGACCAGATCGTGCCCGTTCTTGTCGCGTCCGCGGTCTCGGGCGCGGGAGTCGCAGCGCTTGTTCGCGCCATGGAACGGTGGTTTCCGTCGCCGGCCGACGCGCCGATGGTCGACGCCGAAGGGCGCGAGATCGATCTCGACCCGAGCGGCCCGGTGATCGCGCAGGTCATCAAGACCTCGATCCATCCGCAGAGCGGCAAGCTCTCGATCGTGCGCGTCGTCTCCGGCACGCTCAAGAGCGATGCGACCCTCACGAACATCGCGAAGGGCGGGGAGAAGGTCCGTTCGGCCGGCCTCTATCGACTGCAGGGCAAGAGACAAGAAGCCGTTACCGAGGCCGAGGCCGGCAGCATCGTCGCGATCGCGCGCCTCGAAACGGTCGCGACCGGCGACACGCTGACCTCGAACGGGCACAAGGTCTTGCTCCCGCGCGTGCCCCAAGGCGAACCCGTGTTCGCGATCGCGATCCGTCCGAAAGAGCGGATCGACGAAGCCAAGATCTCTCAGATGCTGGTCCGCATCATCGACGAAGATCCGTCCCTGCGCCTGCAACGCGCCGACGTCACGAACGAACTGCTCCTGCTCGGGTGCGGCGAGCAACACGTCTCGATCGCGGCCGAACGGCTCGCGCGCAAGTACAAGGTCGAGGTCGAGATGCACGCGCCTCAGATCCCGTACACCGAAACGATCACGGCGGGCACCGAGATCCATTCGCGCTACAAGCATCAGACCGGCGGCCACGGCCAGTTCGCCGACGTGAAGCTCCGGTTCGCGCCGCGCGAACGCGGCAACGGGGTGACGTTCGAAGAGAAGATCGTGGGCGGCGTGGTACCGCGGCAGTTCTTCCCGGCCGTCGAGCGCGGCGTCCGCGAAGCCCTCATGCACGGCAGCGTCGGCGGCTACCCGGTGACCGACGTGCACGTCACCCTCTTCGACGGCGCCTTCCACGACGTGGATTCGAGCGAGATGTCGTTCAAGACGGCCTCCGGCATGGCCGTCCGCGACGCTCTTCCCAAGTGCGGTCCGACCGTGCTCGAGCCGATCGTCCGGGTGACCGTCACGGTCCCGACCCAGTACACCTCGACCGTCATCCAGCAGCTGACCGGCAAGCGCGGGCAGATCCTCGGCATGAATTCCGCCGAGCGCGTCGGATATGAGGTCGTCGAAGCGGACGTCCCGCAGGTAGAACTCGCCCGCTACATCACCGAACTCCGTACCGCGACCCAAGGTCTCGGCACGTACGCCTGGCGTCACGAACGCTACGACGCCGTGCCCGGAAACCGCATCCCTTCGAAAGTAGGAGCATGAAACGTCTCGTCGCCATCGTCATCGCCGCATCGTGTATCGTCGGCTGCAGTAAAGCCGCAACGGACAGCACGTCCGCGGGGGGAGAACACTCCTGGACGAAGCCCGGCATCCTCCGGATCGCCATCCAGAGCGAACCGAAGAACCTCAACATCTTGCTCGCGTCGAACACGACCGACAACATGATCGACCGCTTCATCTTCGACACGCTCACGACCGCCGACGCCAAGGGCGAGATCATCCCGGCGCTGGCCGAGACGGTGCCGACGACCGAGAACGGCGGGATCAGCAAGGACGGTCTGACGGTCACCTTCCACCTGCGCAAGGGCGTGCTGTGGAGCGACGGCGTCCCGCTGACCAGCAAGGACGTCAAGTTCTCATGGCAAGCGATGGTCAATCCCGACAACAACGTCGTCTCGTCGCACGGCTTCGACGAAGTGAAATCGGTCGACACGCCGGACGACGCGACCGTCGTGCTCCACCTCAAGGAGAAGTTCGCGCCGATCGTGAGCGAGTTCTTCGGCGAGAGCGACAGCCCGGTCGCGATCGTCCCGGCCCACCTGCTCGCACAGTACAAAGACGTCAATCGCATCCCCTACAACAACGAGCCGATCGGCTCCGGTCCGTTCAAGCTCTCCGAATGGGTGAAGGGCGATCACATCACGCTCGTCCCGAACGCGTCCTACTATCGCGGCGCGCCCGGACTCAAGCAGATCGTGATCCACATCATCCCAGACGAGAACACCTCGCTGAACGAACTCAGGACGCACGACATCGACTGGATGTTCGAGCCGTCCTTTGCGACCTACGCATCGCTGCGTAACATGCCGGACGTGCTGGTGCACTACAACGAGATCAACGGCTACGAAGGCCTCCAGCTCAACACCTCGCACCCGCCGCTCGACGACAAGAACGTGCGCCTGGCGATCACGCTCGCGATCGACAAGAAGCGCCTGCTCGACTCGCTGACGTTCGGACAACAGAAGCTCGCGACCGAAGACTTGCCGGACTTCATGTGGGCCTACAACAAGGACGTGACCGTCAACGGCTACGATCCGGCCAAGGCCAAGCAACTCCTCGCCGCGGCCGGGTTTACGCCGGGCGCGAACGGCATACTCGCCAAGGCCGGCGTGCCGCTCTCGCTGTTGCTCGTGAGCAACGGCAGCAACGCGACCCGCAAGAAGGCCGCCGTCTTGATGCAGCAGATGCTGCACGAAGTCGGCATCGACCTCTCGATCAAATTCTACGACGGCGCCACCCTGTTCGCACCGGCCGGCAACGGGGGCATCTTGCAAGGCGGCAAGTTCGATATGGGGCTCTCCGGCTGGTTCGCCGGTGTCGACCCCGACAACGCCTCGAACTTCGTGAGCAAGAACATCCCACCGGGCGGCTACAACTACACGCGCTACAAGAGCGCTGCGATGGACGCCGCACAGGCAATAGCCCTCCGAAATTACGACCGTCCGACCCGCACGAAGGCCTACGCGACCATCGAGGAACTGCTCGCGACCGACAACCCGCAGATCTTCTTCTGGTGGGATCGCCAAGCGCAGGCCGTCAGCCCCGACTTCAAGGGCTTCGATCCGAACCCGGTCACGGAGTCGTGGAACGCGTACACGTGGACTATCTAGGCTCGCCCGACCGTCCGGTCGGACCGCTGCCGGAACTGGTCTGGCTACGCAAGATCATCGTCGAACGCGCGCTCACCCGCGGGGATTACATCCTCTCGGGCGGAGCGCGGAGCGACTACTACATCGATAAGTTCGCGCTCTTCGCCGATCCGAACGTGCTCCGGCGGATCGCACGGTTGTTCACGCCGATCGTCGCAGAGACGCAGCCCGACCTGATCGCCGGTACCGAACTCGGCGGCGTGGTGATCGCGACGGCGGTCTCGCAGATGTCCGGGATCCCGATGATCGCGGTCCGCAAGACGCCGAAGAGCTACGGGGCGTTCGCCAACGACTTCGTGGAAGGCCCGTATCACAAGGGTCAAAAAGTGCTGCTGCTCGAGGACGTCGTCACCAACGCGCGCAGTCTGCTCAAGGCCGCGACCGATCTCGAGGAACTCGGCCTGCACGTCACCACCTGCGCCGTCGTGAGCCGCGGCCTCGCCCCGGTCCGCGCCCTGATCCAGTTCTCGCTCCCGCGAGGCAACGCGCCGCTCGAGAACTAGCCTAGATGCTGAGTTCCATCCCGTCATCCGCGACTGCGGTCGGGCCCCGGAACTCTTGCTCGGCGTAGTCTTCCAACTCGCCGGGTGCGTAGTCGCTGCCGTAGTGGGTGAGCACGAGGCGACCGACCTCGGCCTGTTTGGCCATCCGGCCGGCTTCGCGCGACGAGGAGTGCCCGCGCGGGCTCTCTTCCTCACCGAGACCGAGCGTGCACTCGCACAGGAACAGTTCGGCGTTCTTGGCGAGATCGATGACCGACTCGCAAGGCGCCGTGTCGCTGGAGTAGACCAGGCTCGAGGTCGCGCACTCCGCCCGGATCGCGTACGAGTCGATGTAGTGCACTGTCTTCGTGAAGCTCAGGCGCATGTCGTTGACCTCGAGCGGCTGGCGCATATCGTACTCGTGTAGCATGAAGACGTCGTCGAGAAAGTTGCCCGCACCCTCCCGCGGAAAGGCCGCGCAGATCTGCCGCAGCACGTCGGCGCCGCCCGGTGGCAGGTAGACGGTCAGACGCCCCTCGCGTACGAGCGGACCGTACTTGAGCGCGTACCGGAGCGGGATCAGATCCAAGAAATGGTCGGCGTGCATGTGCGTGATCACGACCGCGTCGAGATCGGTGTAATCGAACGCCTCGCGGAGATTCGAGAACGCACCGGAACCGAGGTCGAAGAGCACCGAGGCCTCACGACTACGCAGCAGATAGCACGAGCACGCACGCGACGGGCGCGGCACCGACGAACTGGACCCGATGACCTTGAGCCGGATGTCGGACTGGACTACGTGATGGATGCGAGTACCTCCGCGACGTGACCGTCGACCTTCACCTTCGGCCAGATCTTGAGGATCTTGCCGTGAGCGTCGACCAGAAACGTGGAGCGGATGACGCCCTTGACCTTCTTGCCGTACATGTTCTTCTCACCCATCACGCCGAACGCGTCGCAGAGGGCTTGATCGGTATCCGCCAGCAGACTGAACGGGAGATCGTATTTTGCCTTGAACTTCTGATGCGAGGCCACCGAGTCGCGGCTGACGCCGACGATACGTGCCTTCTTCTTCGTAAAGGCCTTGGCGGCGTCGCGGAACTGCATGCCCTCGTTGGTACAGCCCGGTGTGTCGTCTTTCGGATAGAAGTAGAGCACCAGGTACTCGTCCGCGAGAGAAGCGAGCTTGAGGCTCGCACCGGTATCGTCCACGACCGTTAGTTTCGGAAGCTTGTCGCCTTCGCTTAGCACTATGTATCTCCGTAGAGCCTATTCTTGTACGAACTGATCCAATGGGACCATGAACAGGAGGCGATCTCCCGGCCGGACCTCGTCCTCGAAGTTGTGAATCGGATGGGCGCTTCCCTTGCCTTTCGCGCTCTCGCGCCAGACGTAGAGCGGGATCCAGCGGACCTTGTATCCGGGGCGCTCGGGTGGCGCCGGCGGCGGCCGGTTGGCCTCGCTCTGGACGCGCTCGGCGAGTTGGAAGCGACGTGCGTACGGCTGGCCGACGAAGACGTCGAAGCGACCGCGGGTCGACTCGAAGCGGGCGAGTCCGGCGATCGTCGGAGCGGTCAGCTCGGTCGTCGAGAACGAGTTGATCTCGAAGTGCCGCTGGATCGAGGCGCCGAACGCGAGGTCGTCGATCCGCAGGACGACGTTGAGATCTTCGGAGCCACGTGCGCGCACGCGCGATCGCGCGCCGAGCGCGGCTTCGAGGTTTGCGGTATCGCTATTGGTCACGCCGACCAGCGCGCGCGCACGTTCCGGCCTGCAGAACGCGATCGTCTCGTCGTTGGTCGCATCGCCGGTCAGCAGATCGACCTTGCGATCGCGCGCGAGTTCGATCAACAGCGCATCCGGATTTCGTTCGACGACGACGACCTGCTCGCCCATGTCGCGCAGATAGTCGATCACGAGCGACCCGACGTTGCCGGCCCCGCACACGATCACATGCCCGCTCCGATGGATGCGGCGTAGCCCCTGGAGCCGACGCGTCTGCGCCGAGTTGAGTGCGGAGGTGACGGTTGCCGTGAAGACCGCGAAGATGGTGACGCCCGCGAGCATCGCGAGCATCGCGCCGAAGAGCGGGAAGTCGATGCCCATACTCGTCTTATCCGAACAACCGTGACAGGGCGTGATGTCGCCGTAACCGACCGTCGTCATGGTGGTGGTGACGTAATACATCGCCGACGGGATGCTCAGGTGCATCGCGAACGCGAAGTAGATCACGAAGGCGAAGTACGCGACGATACTCCCGACCAAGACGGTCCGTAGGATCGGTTCGACCCGACGAAGCGAGTTCGCAAGATCGCTCCACATGGCGCCCAGACGCTCGCGTCGCGACTTGCCGGAACGACGGGCCGCGTCCGGCCACGAGTCGCGCAGCGCCGGAGCGGGCCCGAAGGCGACGACCCGATCCTCGATGCCGAGCTTGCGCCCGATCAGGCCGGCGTCGTTGTGCGATTCTTCCCCATGGCACAGATACGGAACGTCGCCATTGACGCCGACGATCCGGGCGCCGATGTGCGCCTCCGCTTCCGCGACCGTCAAGCCGACCACGCCGTAGTCGGCCGCGAGCCGCTCCGAAAAGCCGAAGAGATGCACGCTCTGATGTTCGAAGCCGCGCTCGTGGGCGTTGCGGTCGGCGAGCCCGGCGACCATCGTCTCTAGGGTCGGAAACGGGAGCGCGTACGAGCAGCCCGGGTCGACCGCGGCGGCGGCATAGGTCGCGGCCGCGTGGGCGGCCGGCGAGATCGCCGTGCACTTGTATCGCAAGCCTTCCTGGATCTTGTGGCCGAGCAACGGATTGAACTGACGGAGCGTGATCTGGACCTGGTCGTTGATGTCGCGCGCGGCCAGCGCGATCCGCAAGTTGAGCCGGTCGTCTTGCGAGACCGCGACCAAGCAGTAGTCCTCGCCCGTTCCGCGCGGACGCAGGCCGGCCCGCTCCAGGACGCCCGGCTCGGTCGCCTCGTGGTTGTGGAAGATGAAGGCGTCGCCGAACTCTTCGCCCAGCAGCTTGGCTTCGTGATCGAGCTTGCGCTCCGCGCGTTCGTCGTCGTGATGCCAGATAAGGACGACGCGATGCCCGGCCGTCTTCAATATCTCGCGACAGATCTCGAACGCGAGGTAGTCGCCGCCGACGACGATAATGAGCGTCTCGGTCGCCATATGCCGCCTGCTTCGCCGTCCGAACCCGGGTTCCGCGCTCCGCATCCGCTGACGGAGCGTCTTATCGCGCACTTCCGTGGCCGCGCGACCGCCCGCGTCCTCGAGGTCGGGACCGGGAGCGGCAGGAACGCCGCCGCACTGGCTGCCGCAGGCCTGCCGTTCGTCTCGATCGGTGAGTTCGCGCCGGTCGCACCGCTCGAGGCCGCCGGGGCGTTCGCCGCCGCGCTTGCGACCCACGCGCTCCTCCACGGCACCCCCGCGACGATCGCCGCCCGGCTCCGCGAGATCGGTCATGCTCTCGAACTCCGGGGACGGGTCTACGCGACCTTCGGTTCGATCCGGGACGCGCGCTTTGGTATCGGCGAACGGATCAGCGAGTCGACCTACGCGCCGCTCGGGGGCGACGAGATCGGCGTCGCGCACGCCTTCTTCGACGAAGGGCGCCTACGCACGCTCCTCGAGCCCGCATTTACGATCGAGCGCCTGGACGAACTGCCGGTCGACGAGATCGCCGGCAAATGGGCACATCAGACCAAACCGCTGAGCGGGGCAGTTCATTGGCTCGTGGAAGCCCGACTCGGTTAGTATTGCTTCATCGAGGTATCGATGCGGCGGGCCCACTCGTTGAGTCCACCCTCGAGACTGTAGATATTCGTGAATCCGAGCGTTCCGAGGTGGTCGGCAAGCATATCCGTCCGCCCGCCGCTCTTGCAGATCAGGACGACATCGCGATCGCGCGGCACCACGCCGGTGTCGCTTGCGAGTTGACGCATCGGCAGGTTGGTCGCATCCGGCAGCGCCGCTATCTCCAACTCCCACGGCTCGCGCACGTCGAAAATCGCAAAATCGGTGCGCTCGCTACGCCAGCGTGCGAGTTCGTCGCAGGTGATGGTGGCCACTACTTCGGCGTTCCGATCAAGTCGCGCATCGGGCTGGAGGCGTTTGCGTAAAGACGCTTCTCCATCCGACCGGCCAGGAAAGCTTCGCGACCGGCGAGGGTCGCATGCTTCATCGCCGTCGCCATGCGTACCGGATCCGCCGCGGCCGCGATACCGGTGTTCATCAGAAGCGCATCGACGCCCAGCTCCATCGCAAGCGCAGCATCCGATGCGGTACCGACGCCTGCATCCACGATCACCGGGACGCCCGCGCGTTCCTTGATGATCCGGATCGAGTACGGGTTACAGACGCCGAGACCACTGCCGATCGGCGCGGCGAGCGGCATCACCGCGGCGCAGCCCAGCTCTTCGAGCTGCTTGCACGCGATCGGGTCGTCGCCGATGTACGGCAACACCACGAAGCCCGCGGCGATCAGCTCTTCGGCCGCCTCGAGCGTACCGCGCGTGTCCGGATAGAGCGTCTGCGGATCGCCGATCACTTCGAGCTTGATCAGGTCGGTCTCGAGCAGTTCGCGCGCGAGCTTCGCGGTCAGGACTGCGTCCTTCGCGGTGTAGCAGCCGGCGGTGTTCGGCAGAATCGTGTAGCGCGTGCGATCGATGTAGTCGAGCATCGTCTTGCCGGTGGGATCGTCGATATTGATCCGGCGGATCGCGACCGTCACCATGTCCGCGCCGCTGGCCGCATGACAGGCCTGCATGACGTCCATCGACGGATATTTTCCGGTCCCGACGATCAAGCGCGAACGCAGTTCGTAGGTCCCAATCCTCAGCGTCTGGTCGGCCACGATCTACCCTCCGGCGACGGCTTTGATGATCTCGATCCGGTCGCCCGGAGAGATTCTCTCACGGCCCAAGTCAGCCCGCCTGACGACTTCGTCGTTTCGCGCAACCGCGATCCCGCACACCTCGATTCCGAGTTCGGCGAGCAACTGTTCAAAGGTCGCCCCTTCTGCAAGCTCGCGCTCGGTCCCATTCACGCTGACGACCACGCCGAACGCTCGCTAGCGCGCTTCGACGACCGAGAGCCGCCGGTCGACGCTCCGGACCACGCCTTCGAGGCCTTCGAGGCGATTCTCGACGTTGCCGAGGCGCAGTTCCACCGACGACACCCTAAAATCGAGACCGTCAAAACGCCGGTCCATCGCGTCGAAACGCTTGTCCATCGCGTCAAAGCGGACGCCAACGGCGCCCGCAAGTTCGGAGAGTGCCGACGAGATGTCCGAAATGGCGACGAAGAGGTGCTGATTCGTTGGTGACTTCATGGGCGGAAGCATCTCATACGGGTATCACCCGACGGTTTCCTCGATGTTGCCGCCAGGTTACATGCCCGTATAGACTGGGCCCTCGCCGCCCTGGGGTGGGACCCAGGTGATGATCTGGTAGGGGTCCGCGATGTCGCAGGTCTTGCAGTGCACGCAGTTCGTGAAGTTGATCTGCAGCCGCCCCTCGACGACGCCGGCGGCGTTCTTCTCGAACAGCGGTTCGTAGACGGCCGCCGGGCAGAAATACTCGCACGGATTACCGTACTCGACGGTGCAACGATCGCGACAGATGTTCGTGTCGGCGACGTGTAAATGGCACGGCTGGTCTTCCTCGTGCATCGTGCCGCTGTTGAAGACGTCGGTGAGCTTATCGAAGGTCAGCACGTTGTCGATGGTCGCCCGCGGGGTCGGCGTCGGCTT
Organism: Vulcanimicrobiales bacterium; assembly: GCA_038244445.1. GTDB lineage: Bacteria > Vulcanimicrobiota > Vulcanimicrobiia > Vulcanimicrobiales > Vulcanimicrobiaceae > JALYSX01. The sequence continues at coordinate 3,222 of JBBRTL010000022.1, read as the reverse complement.
ATAGCCGGCCTTCTTCATGCGCTCGTAGCCGGCTTCGCCCGCAAGCCGTTCCTTCACGCCGAATCCGCGACCGCCGGTGAACGTCGCGAGCCCGGCGTTCAGCATGCCGGGGATCAAGCCGCCCGCAAACCCCTGATGGAAGTTGCGCGCGGTGCGCAGTTCCGCATACGCCCACGAATTCTTGAAGCGCGTCTCGAACGCCGACAGTGTCGCCGCATCGAACGCATTGGCTTGCAAGGCATCCCAGGCCGTCTCGGCCGCCATCGCCCCGGACTTCATCGCCAAGTGTACGCCCTTGAGCCGCATGCCGTTAAGGAAGCCCCCGGAGTCGCCGATCAGCATCAAGCCACCGGCATAGAGGCGCGGCATCGCGAAGAGTCCGCCCTCGGGGATCGCCTTCGCGCCGTACCGGATCAGCTTCGCGCCGTCGAGCATCGCCGCGATCGCGGGGTGTTGCTTCATGCGCTGCAGTTCGTTGTGCGAATCGGTGGTCGGGTCCGCATAGTCGAGTCCGGTCACGTGGCCGATATCGAGCACGTCGTCCTTCATGCCGTAGATGAAGCCGCCGCCGAACGTCTCGGGCGGCAGCGGATAGCCGAGGGTGTGGATGACCGAGCCCGCCGTGACGCTGCCCGGCTTGCATTTCCACAGCTCTTTCACGCCCGCCGCGTAGACCTGCGGCTCGCGACCTTCGTCGAGATTTAGCCGCGGGATCGCCTGTTTGGTGAGCGAGCCGCGCGGGCCCTCACCGAGGATCACGATCTTGGCCAGGATATCCGCGCCCGGCTCGTAGTTCGATTTCGGTTGCCCGTGTTTGTCGAGCCCTTTGTCGCCGGTGCGCACGCCGATCACGCGATCGCCGTCCCACAGAAGTTCCTGTCCCGGAAACGCCGGGAAGATTTGGGCGCCCGCAGCCTCGGCCTTACCGGCGAGCCATTTCACGATCTTCTGCAACGACGCGACGTACTTGCCATGATTGTTGAGCGGTGGCGGCGTGATCGGCGCTTTGATCTTTCCGCCCCTGGTGAGGAACCACAACTCGTCGCTGCCGACCGGCGCCTCGACCGGCGCGTCGTCGCGCCAATCCGGGATCAACTCGTCGAGCGCCTTCGGATCGAGCACCGCGCCCGAGATCGCATGATTGCCGATCTCGCCGCTCTTCTCGATGACCAGGATCTCCAGTTCGCGTCCGCCCGCTTTCGCGAGTTCTGCGAGACGGTACGCGCCGGCCAGACTCGCCGGTCCGGCTCCGACGAAAAGGACGTCGACTTCGAGTTGATCGCGCTCTGCTGCCATGCCTCAGCATTTCGCGCATTGCGCGAATCGCCCCTTAGCCGGAAGTCTGAGAAAGCTCGGCGATCGCTCGAGTGACTGCCGAGCGGTGCATCGCTAAGCGCATCTCCCAGGGTGCCCGCGAGGGCGTTTCGAGGGTCAGCGCGCGAGGCGCCGCGTTGCGGGCCAGGGCTAGCGTGTACGTGAGCGCACCGATCGCCGCCGCCTCGGCGACCGGATCGGCACGAACGACGCCGCGCGCGAATGAAGCGGTCCCGGCCGGCAACGCGAAGCCGAGGTCGTAGTTTTCGTCGAGCGCCTGGACCGGGTACCCGGCTGCCTCCACCGCCGCCGCGACCCGCGCGCCCAAGTCGTCCACGGTGTAGTCGTAGCAGTAGAACCCGTCGGCGTCGGCGTCTTCGTGCAGGTCGAGCGAGAGCGCGAACTTCCGATCGCGATTGGCGGTGACGATTGCGCGCGCTTCCGGTGACTGTCCGCCCCGGCCGAAGGTCCGGTTCACGTCCACTCCGTCGGCGCTCGCGCGCGTTCCGGCCGCGTACCCGGTCGGGTTCGTGCACGGGTAGATCCGGTAGGCGAACCGCGAATCGAGTGCGTCGTCTTCGAGCATCGCCAAGAGCGCCGCCGGTCCGGCCGGCTCGTCGCCGTGGATACCCGCCGCAAGCGCGACCGTCGGCGCGCCGGGCTCTCCTACCTCGACGCACAGCAGCGTCCGAGGAGCGCCGACGCAGGCGATCTCGCGCACCCGGGCTCCGCGTTTCCGCAAAGTCTTCAGGCGCGTTTCGAATTCCTTGTAGGTAAGGGTCATCCGAAGGATTGAACCCCAAACCGCATGAGAATTCAAGTCGGAGTGATGGGGTCGGCCGGCGGCATCATCGAGCCGTCCGAGTTGGCGCTCGCCCACCGCCTGGGGAAGCGGATCGCAGAGCGCGGCTGTACGATCGTCACCGGTGCGTGCCCGGGTCTTCCGCACGCGGCCGTCCTCGGCGCGCACGAGGCGAACGGCATCAGCCTGGGCGTCTCGCCCGCGCTCTCGCGCGAAGAACACGTCAACGTCTACGGCTCGCCGTTGCAGCCGTATTCGACGATGGTCTTCACCGGCTCGGGCCTGATGGGGCGCGAGACCCACAACATCCACTCCTCCGATTTCGTGCTCTTCGTGGGTGGCCGGAGCGGTACGCTCGGCGAGTTCTGCATCGCCTACGACGAGGGCAAACTGATCGGCGTGCTGACGAACTCGGGCGGCATCTCCAACGAGTTCGCCGGCATCGCGAAGTTGGTGAAAAAAGATACCGGTTCGATCCTCGTCTACAACGACTCGCCCGAAGCGCTCTTCGACGAGTGTCTCGCGATCTATCACAAGGAACGCGTCCCGAGTTCTGTCGCGCTCAATCGCTCCGGCGACTTCACCCTGCGCCGTCCGAGAATCACCGAGGAGACCCGTGGCTGAGATAACCTTTATCGGCGCGGCCGGCACCGTTACCGGCAGCAAGCATCTGATCTCGACCGGCGGCAAACACTTCCTGGTCGACTGCGGCATGTTCCAAGGCGTCGTCGACGTGCGCGCGCTCAACGACGTGCCGATGCCGATCCCGCCCGCCGAGATCGCGGCGGTCGTCGTCACCCACGGACACCTCGACCACATCGGCTACCTGCCCAAGCTCGTCAAGGACGGTTTCACCGGCCCGATCTACTGCACGCCGCCGACCCAGGCGCTGATGGAGATCGTGCTCGAGGACGCGGCCTATCTGCAAGAACATCTCGCCCAGCGCGGCTTCCACCACGAGCGACCGCACGCGCCACCGCCGCTCTACGACGAAGACGACGTCGCCAAGACCCTCAGGTTGATCCAACCGCGTCCGCTTCACGCGCCCTTCGACGTCGCCGGGGTCGCGACCGCGACCTACTCCAACGCCGCGCACATCATCGGGT
>JBBRTL010000021.1:0-20269 GCA_038244445.1 Vulcanimicrobiales bacterium | reverse complement strand
GGAGACCGGCGCGACCGTCATTCCGCCCTACGACCATGCGGACATCATCGCCGGCGCCGGAACGGCGGCGCTGGAACTGCTCGATGAGACCGGTTCGCTCGATGCGATCGTGGTGAACGTCGGCGGGGGCGGATTGCTGGCTGGAACGTGCCTGGCCGCACACGGCATCGATCCGAACGTTGCGATCTGGGGCGTCGAGCCGGAGGCCGGCAACGATTTCGCGCAGTCGCTCGCCAAGGGCGAGCGCGTTAAGATCCCCCTCCCGCAGACGATCGCCGATGGTCAGCAGACCCAATCCCCGGGAGCGATCACGTTCCCGATCGCGCAAGAACATGCCGCCGGCATCGTCACCGTCACCGACGACGAACTCCGCGCCGCGATGCGCTTCGCGTTCGAGCGCTTGAAACTCGTGGTGGAACCGAGCGGTGCGGCCGGCTTGGCCGCCATCCTCACCGACCGCCTCCCGAAACGCTACGCTCGCATCGGCATCATCCTCACCGGCGGCAACATCGACGCAGACCGGTTCGCACAACTGCTGGCGTAGTGCCTGTGTCACCTTGAGGAAACGATAGTGCGGGAGATGTTGAATCCTGGCGGCAACTTGGTTCGCCGCGACTCACGGACCTGAAAGATCACTGCGAGAAGTACAACGCTCTTGTTCCGGCGCCCGAAAAACGTGCACAATGGTGCGACGAACAGCCCCCAACGCAGCCAACATGGCGCAGGCTTATCCAGCTTTTGCTCCTATACGAAGGCGCTAAAGCACCAGAGCTGGAGGCAGTGCGCGCGTTCCAGAGGGACAAGTGGGGGAGGTCGGGCAACGGAATTGGATTGACCGCCGTCGTTGAGCTTTCGGCCATCGCCGCGCCATCGCTCGACGCCAAAGTCGAGGGTCGTGGTGAATACCTTGACGATCGCTTAGACTGGATTCGCGAGCGTCTCGAACGCCACAACCGGCCCATCGCGTTTGCGGTCTTCTATGGCCTAGAACGTTCCAGCGAGTATGAAAAGATCGCCGGGCCCTTTGTCGATGGATATGCTTGGCTCGGTACGACGCTATGTGCTCTCGTGCCTCATCCGGTCGCCGTGCGCGGCGAGTCGGAGCAATGGTGGCTCGACAAGGGGCGAGAAATGCAAATGATGGTTGCAGACCGGCTGGCCGGCGGCGCAAAGTTCTTCAATTGGCGCGTGTGCCACCCCGAGAGTGGCGAAGCGTAGTCGAGCGATACAAAGGCGGTGCTTCGATCGGCACCTCGACTACGCGCTTCGCGCTACGCTCGGCATGACAAGGAGCGTTGCGGGGCTTTCACTGCGTGACGAACGTCACGTTTTCGAGTCCGGCGGCTTTGGCTGCATCGAGGGTTCGAATGACCGGGCCGTAGGGCGCGCGTCGATCGCCGATCAGATGGATCGGTGTCTTGTCGTCGCGTCTCCCGATCGCGGCGAGCGCTCCGTAGACGGTGTTCTGATCGACGGCTTGGGTGCCGACGTAGATGCGGCCGACCGGCGTGATCGAGATGTCGACGGATGCGCGTTCTGCTGTATGGACGCCGCAGATGCCGCAGTTGTTGTTCAGGCTTTTCTGAAAGCCGGGCGGGACGACCAGCGCTGCGAGGACGATGAAGATGATCATCAGCACCAAGAGCACATCGGTGAACGGGGTTACGTTGATCTCCGCCATCGTGTCGTCTTGGGCCGGTCCGGCGTAGAGGCTCATGCCTGCAGAGCGCGGCGCGGACGGCGCTTGTGACTAGTGCAGCTCTTTCAAGGCGACGATCGCCTTGCTCTGGATCTGGGTGTTGCCGATGAACTTCGCGGTGAAGGCGGCCATCGAAAGATGTTGGCGCGCATCGCTTGCGTCTCCGGCGTCCGCATACGCCTCCCCGGCGGCAAGATATGCGCGCGCGAGTTGGAGGTTGAGAGGATCGTGCGGATCGGTCAAAGCGCTTGCGCTCGAGGCCTCGCATTGCCCGATATTCGCGGCCAGATCGTCGAGCCGGTCGCCTTTGATCTTCGGTGCGTCGTTCGAGCCGGATTCGTTGTCGATCGCACCGGCGATCCCGCCCGCGTCGCAGGGGTCGTTGGATGCGCCGACATGATTGCCGGATCCACAGGCCGCCAGGGCCGCGAGCAGGGCGAGCGCGAGGAACTGTTTCACGGAGCGGTTCTTCCCATCGTATAGAATTCGGCGGGGAGCGCGGCTTCCGCCGGCTCCCCGAAACGCAATATCCGGCGTACTACTTCGTGGCGATGTTGCCGCAGGCGGCGTAGGTCGCGAGATCCGACGTGCTCTTATGCACGTTGATCGCGTACTTGCCCTTGAGCAGTTGGGCGAGCGTCACGCCCGCAACGGTCGAGGTGCCGGTGCCCGCGACGGTATTGACCAGCGGATACTCCGGGGCTTTGTTGATGTTGCCGCAGGTGCCGATGTGGATGTGGGTCGGCTGCGCTCCGGTCGGAGCGTTCTTGAGCGCGACGACGACTTTCACGCCCATCGCTTCTTGCGTGAGGGTCGCAGTGCCGGTCTCGCCGCTGTGGTTGAGCGCCGTCAGCGGGATCGTGATCGAGACGGGCGTGGCTGCGGTCGCGGCGAGCGCGATCCCGGCGAGCGTCAGGGTGGCGAGCGAGGTGCGGATGATCGATTGCATGATCACGTGAGGGCTCCTTAGCGTTTGAGTGCGAGTTTGGCTTGCGCGACGGCATTTGCGAACGCCTGCCGCGCTTGTCGGGTAGGCGGCGCATCGACGCCGTCCACGATGTCCAGAAGCTGGGCACCGGGCCCAGGCCACATCCAGGGCGTCGCCTCGAGCGGCGTCCTTCGACTTCCGCGCCAGTAGCGCGGCGGCGTGGGTGCGGTCCATGCATCCGGCCAGCTTGGTGGCGATCGCGTATTGGTCGTTCAACTGCGCCTCCGTCACCGGACGGTATACGTGTCCGGCGCGACGAGTGGCCCTTGGGGAACGCGTGGCGTGTCCCGATAGATGGCCGAGATCGGAAGATCGTACGCGTCCGCGACCGGCGGCGTCAGGTGGAGGTCCCAGACGAAGCGATGCATGCCGGCCGAGGTCCCGGGCCAGGTCTGCGGACGTTCCCATGCTACGGGCTTGTCGAGGCCTCTAGCGGCGGTTCTTTCGCGTTTTGACGCGCTTCGGGTTCGGGCGGAAGGGTGCGCCGGTCTTGTACTCGCCCTTGTGCGAGAGATCTTCGTCGACGTCGTCGCAGCCGATCGGCGTGAAGTCGCCGCAGTCGTGCGGGCGGGCTTCGTAGATGCCGCAGTAATAGTGCCCCGAGCCCTTCCCTTTGAGGAAGACGCACTTGTCGGCCAGATCTTCGGTGATCTTGCGGACCCAGCCGACGTGGTAGCCGTCGGCCGACGGACGCTCGACGATGTACTCGGTCATCACGTCCTTGTACGTCATCCCGAAGTGATCGGCGATCCGCTGAACATCGGCCTTGCTGACGAACGGCTCGTAGCCGCTGCAGCATTCGGCGCATCCGGGCGGACACGAGATGTTCTCGGGCAGCACTTTGAAGTTCTTGCGGGAGAGGTCGATGACCTTAGCGATCGCCTTGACGAACTCCGGATCATCGTTGTATTTGAAGACCCACTCGCGCTTGGTGATCTCGTTGGCGTTGTAGTAACGCGTCGTCCGCTCGTCGTATTCGACGGTGATATGCTCTTCGTCGATCTCGATCTTGTTGACGTGTTCGATCGGGCGTACGTCGAGCAGTTCGGGATTGGTCGGTTGGCCGGTGCGCCGCGTAAAGCTGCGCAAGGCGATGAGGTCGATGGTCTCCATAGCCGCCCAATCTTCTCGGGCTTGCGGGTGCCGCCTGTGCGTCCGGGGTAAATAGCGCGTATGCAGACGGCTATTGGAGTGGACCTCGGCGGCTCGCACGTGACCGCGGGCGTCGTCACCGACGACGGCGCGATCAAGTCCCAGCACGAACTCGACCTGACCGACCTCCGCTTCGATAAGGTCATCGACGCCGTCGTCAGCGTGATCGAGCTAGCGCTCTCGGATGCGGGCAAGAACGTCGCCGGCATCGGGATCGGGTCGCCCGGCAACGTCGAGCCGAAGACCGGCGCGATCCTCTACTCGCCCAACTTCGGATGGGAGAACGCCCCCCTCGGCGAGCGCCTCAAGGAAAAGCTCGGCCGGCCCGTCTTCGTCGGCAACGACGCGCGCTGTGCGGCCTTGGGCGAGTATACGTTCGGCATCGGCAAGGGCACCAAGGACTTCGCACTGCTCACGCTCGGCACGGGCATCGGAGGCGCCTTCATTTCAGGAGGCCGGCTGGTGCTCGGGCACAAGTTCGGAGCCGGTGAGGTCGGACACCATCAGATCCGCCCGGAGAGCGGGTTCGTGTGCGGCTGCGGGAAGATCGGATGTTTCGAGGCCCAGGCCTCCGGCACGGGATTGATCCGGCACGCGTTCGCGCTCGCGTCGTCGTTTCCGCGCAGCACCTTGCTGGACGCGTCCCGCGACAAACTCAGTTCCAAGAAGATCCGGAAGGCGGCCCAGGCCGGTGACGGGCACGCCTGCGCGGCCTGGAAGAACTACTCGATCGATCTCGCGACCGGACTTTCGAACATCATCTCGTTCGTGAATCCGGAGTTGATCGCGCTCGGCGGCGGCGTCAGCTCGGCCGGCGACTTCATGCTCGACGCGGTCAAAGACCGGGTCGACGCGCTGACCACGATGGTCCCGAAGGGCACGACCAAGATCGCGATTGCGAAGCTCGGCAACGATGCCGGTCAGGTCGGCGCCGCGACCATGGTCTTCCGCGGCGGACTCAAGACCGAGAAGGCATGACGCGTAAGCTCGCTCTCATCACCGGCGCCTCGGGCGGTATCGGACTCGAAATCGCGCGTCTGTTCGCGCGCGACGGATACGATCTCGCGTTGGTAGCGCGCTCCGCGGATCGACTCGAGGTGGTCGCTGCCGAACTGCGCGCCCGCGGCAACATCGTGGTAACGGTCTTCGCCCAGGACCTGAGCGCGGCGGGCGCCGCGCGCGTCGTCTTCGGGCAGATTCCGGCGTGCGATGTCCTCGTGAACAACGCGGGTTTCGCGAGCAACGGTCGGTTTGCCGAGTTGGACGAAGCCCGCATTCTCGATGAGATATCGCTCGACGTGACGGCCCTCACACAACTCACGCGGCTGTATCTGCCCGGTATGATCGAGCGCAAGCACGGCCGCGTGCTCAACGTCGCGTCGACGGCGGCCTTTCTGCCGGGCCCGAACATGGCCGTCTATTACGCGAGCAAAGCCTACGTGCTCTCGTTCTCGGAAGCGCTCGCCGAAGAGATGCGCGGGACCGGCATCACCGTCACGGCACTCTGCCCGGGCGCGACCGCGACCGGGTTTGCGGATCGCGCGGAGATGAGCGCCACCCGGCTGATGCGCGGTCCGCAGGCGAACGCCGCCGATGTCGCGCGTGCCGGATACGACGGCGTTCTCGCCGGGAGGCCGGTCGTCGTGCCCGGCATCAGCAACAAAGTCCTGAGCTGGACGGCCCACCTCATCCCGCGCCGCATGCGGCTCTGGCTCTCGCGTAAAGCCGTCGAAAAGGGTACTCCATGAACGCCTTGCTGATCGCTCTCCTGTGGCTCGTGCTCATATCGGCGTTGATCGTCTTCGCGGTCGAGTTCGGCGTCTGGATCATGCGAGGCATGCTCGGGGGCGACGACGAGCACCATGCGGCGCGCGCTCCGATCGCGCGGATCGCGGGATACTCCATCGGCGTCGTCGCGCTCGTAGCATTTTTCGTGCTCGCGACCGGTATCCGCGGCTGGACGATCCCGCTGATCCTCGTCGGTATCCCGCTCGCCATCCTCGCGGCGTTCAGAAAGAGGCCCGCCTAGTCCTTAGGAGGCAGAACGCCGGTCGTCGCCATCTCTGCGATCAGATGCGCGATGCGGCGCGCCGAGCGGACGGGTGCGACTGCGCGTTGATGTTCGCGGATGGTCGCGAGACGTTGCGGATCGGCGAGCAATGCTCGTACCGAAGCGACCACGTCGGCCGGTCCGCGCAGTGCGATGGCACCCAGATCGTTGGCGCGCACGAACTCGACGTTACCCAGCTCCTGGCCGGGAACGTAGTCGTAAACGACGATCGGTAACTGCGCCGCATCGGCTTCGGCGATCGCGCCGGGACCGGCTTTGGTGACGAGCAGATCGGCGGCGCGGAACAGTTCGGGGACGCGATCGGTGAAGCCCATCGCGAGCACGGGCGTCGGAAGCGAGGGCGCCGCCTCGATCAGTCTCGCACGCATCGTTTCGTTGCGGCCGCAGACGACGACCAGATGAACGGGCATCGCCGCTTTCGCAAGTGCGACCGCGGTGTCGTACAACTTGCCACCGCCTTCGCCGCCGGCCATCAAAAGCACGATCGTAGCATCGGCCGGGAGTCCGAGGCGCTCGCGCATCTCGGCTTTGGTGCCTTCGACGTCGTCGAACTTCGGGTGGATCGGATGGCCGATCAAGCGCAGGCGTTCGGACAGAACGTCGCGCGAGAGCGCGCGAGCATAGACCTCGCGCGCGGGCACGACGATCGCGTCGGCCTCTTTCGTCAGCCAGGACTCGTGGACGCGTCCGAGATCGGTGATCACCGTCACGAACGGTACGTCGCGGATACCCGCATCGTCGCGCGCGCGCAGTGCGGGTTCGTTCAAGAGCGGATGCACGGAGACGATCACGTCGGGCCGATACGACCTGTAGAGCGCGACCAGGCTCCTGCGATAGAGCGGATCGCTCAATCGCACCAGCAACGTGTAGCGGCGTCGCCCGTTGGTCGCGTGGTAGAGCGCGCCGTAGACGGCCGGCGCGTATTTGAGCGCGATCGCATACGCGTTGCCGAGTTGCGTTAGCGGGAACTTGAACTGAGTGGCGACGTCGTCGATGCGATGCTCGAAGCCGACCGGCTCGTGGATCTCGTCGAGTGCCGCCGCGATCGCGTTGGCTGCGGCGCGATGGCCGCCGCCTGTGTCCGAGATCAGAAAGAGAACGCGCTTGGCGGGGAGCGTCAACCTGGCAGACCGCTCCGGCGCAGGGCGGCGTTGCGCACCCGGCGGCTCGAAGGTGAGAGCCGGGCCATCAGCGCGCGCGCCGGCGCGTCGTAGAAGCGGAAGATGTCACCGAACTCGACGTCCGGATTGCGGTGATGTCCGTCGTGGTCTTCGGGCATGACGATCTGCAACGGTCGTAGGACGGCGATCAGCCACGCGGGCGTCCGCCAGCCGAGATCGCTCGTGTGACGCCACCAAACGTGCACCTGGCCGAGTGCTAAGCCGAGGAGCGCGCCGGGCCACGACCATTGCCAGACGAGCGCGGCGATCGCGAGATACGGAACTGCACCGAGAAGGCCGTCGAGCAAGATGGCCGGGTCGCGCGAGATCACGGCGTGATCCCAGAACGAGCGGCGACGATCGTGGTGGGTACGCAAATGCAGCGTGAACCAGAGATGTTGCGGCACGTGGTAGAAGAAGGTCGATGCGAGATCACCGACGACGAGGACCGCGAGAGCTGCTGCTGCGACTACCATTTCCGATCCGATCCTTCTCGTGCACCGCGAGTACGCTGGTGTTGTTGTGCGCGTGCGCTAACCCCACCTCTGCCGTATACCCGCGAACGCCGGGCAGAGTTCCGCACGTCGCGCATCTGCTGAACATCGCGTTAAGCTGGCCTCGCGTCGATGCGCAGGTCGATGGGATCTTCGGCGCGCGGCCGCTCTTCGACGGCGGTCGCGTGCGCGGCCCGGAACTCGCGATCGCGCGGGCGATCCTACACACCAATCTGCAGATCCAGCCGGAATCGGCCTTGCATTTCGCCGCTTTGACGACGCGCGTCGCGCGCAGGCACGACCTTCCGCCGGAGTTCTTGGCGGCCATGTTGCTCCAGGAGTCGGCCTACGATCCGCGCGCGCTCTCGAGTGCCGGCGCGGTCGGCATCGGCCAGTTCACGCTCGATACGGCATCCGATGCCGGCGTCGATCCGTTCGACCCGGACGGGTCGATCGCCGGATCCGGCGCGTTGCTCGGCGGCTACGTGGCCGACTACCGCGGACGGTACGCCGACCCGTACGCGGTCGCGCTGGCGGCCTACAACGCCGGCCCGGGCGCGGTCGAGCAGTACCGCGGCGTTCCGCCTTACGACGAGACCCGCGGCTATATCGCCGACATCGCAGACAGGCAGGCGCGCCTCTACTCGTACGAAAAGTAGGAGCCCATGAAACGTTTGTTTGCGGCCGCTTGCGGCCTTGTTTTTGCCGCCACGTTGGCCGGCTGTGGGAGCACGACCGACAACCTCGATTTCAAGGTCCCGGCGGGATACGATTCCAAGATGAACACCTTCATCATGAGCATGTGGACGAAGGGCGATAAAGACAGCCCCAACCTGATCATGCTGATGAAGCTCCCCGTGAAGATGGACGAAGCGAAGCTCGATGCGGGCACGTTCACGTCGTCGAGCGGCATGAAAGACGCGAAGGTCGAGAGTTCCGCCAAAATCAAGATCTGCGGCGATCATCCGGCCATGCTCGTCAAGGCGACGGGCACGAGCGAACAGGCCAAGGGGAAGGACATGGACGTCGAGGCGCTCGTCACCGTTTGGGGCGGAAGCACTTACATGGCCATGTACATGCACCCGCACGGCAGCGCGCCCGATCCGGACGGCGAGATCGCCATCAAGTCCGTCTGCCAGAAAACCGCCTCGTAGCTTGGACTTCCCCTGACCCGGCTGCTGCGCCGCCTGTTCGCGCGGCAGCCGCTCGAGTGGACCGCATCCGAGTCCGAAGGCCCGGCTTTGCGCCGGGTCCTCGGCTGGCCGGCGCTCACGTGCATCGGTCTCGGCACGATGCTCGGCGGGATCTTCCCGACGGTCGGCCCGGGCGCGCTTGCCGCCGGTCCCGGCGTCGTGATCTCATTCTTGCTCACCGGTCTCGTGTGCATCGCGGTCGCGTTCTGCTATGCGGAGTTCGCCTCGATGGTGCCGGTCGCCGGTAGTGCGTATACCTACGCGTATGCGACGCTCGGTGAAGTCGTCGCGTGGATCATCGGCTGGGATCTGATCCTCGAATACGGCGTCAGCGTCGCACCGACCGCGTCGTCGTGGTCGGCCTACGCACAGAGTCTCCTCGGCCAAGCCCATATCGGGCTGCCCGCTTGGGCGACCATCGCGAACGTCGATCTCGCGCACGGGCATTTCCAAGTCGACGTGCTCGCATTCCTGATCGTGATCGTGGTCACCGGAATCGTGGCGATCGGGATCCGCGAATCGGCCTCGGTCAACACGTCCTTCGTGGTGATCCAGATCATCGCGATGATCGTCTACATTGCCGCGATGATCCCGTTCATCCATCCGTCGAATCTGCACCCGCTGGCGCCGCACGGCTGGCACGGCATCGTCGCCGGGTCGGCGCTGATCTTCTTCGCTTACATCGGATTCGATACGGTCACGGTCGCGTCGGAGGAGGCGAAGCGTCCGTCGCGCGACGTCCCGGTCGGCATCATCCTCTCGCTGATCCTCGGCGTGGTGCTCTTCTGCGCGATCGCATTCGTCACGGTCGGCGGTCTGCCGGTCGCGAAGATCACCGGCGCGGGAGGCGCCGCGATGATCGATGCGATAAACGGGATCGGCGGCAATGGGGTATTGTTGACGATCGTCGGGATCGGCGGCATCGCGGGCAACTTGACGGTCATGTTGACCTCGTTGCTCGGCCAGATCCGGATCTTCTACGTGATGTCGCGCGATCGGATGTTGCCGCCCGGCGTAGCGAAGATCAGCCCGCTCTTTCACACGCCCGCCCGCACGACCATGATCACCGGCGCGATCGTTGCGATCGCCGCGGCCGTCTATCCGCTCGGGATCTTGCTCGAATTCGTAAACATCGGGACGTTCACGGCCTTCGCAATCGTCTGCGCGGGCGTCGCCGTGCTGCGCGCCGTGCGGCCCGACGCACACCGGCCGTTCAAAGCGCCGCTCGGATGGGTTGCGGCGATCTTCGGTGCGGCCGGTTGTCTGTACCTGATGTCGTCCGGTCTCGGCGCGCTGACGTGGGTGCGTTTCGGCGTCTGGTTTCTGGTCGGTATCGTGATCTATGCGATCTACGGCTTCCGTAAATCGCGTCTACGGGCCGCATCGGAGAACGCTACTTAGATCGCGTTCTCGGGAACGGTCGTGTCGAAGATCTTCCGGAAGAACGCGAGCGTTAGGTGCCAGGCGTCGGCCGTCGCTTCGGCGACCGCTTCGTCGGACTGATCCGCCTTCTCGGCGACGGCGGCTCGCGTGCCGTGACGAAAGAACGCGTGCCCGACCTTCGGGTAGGTCTGGATCTGGAACGTCTTGCCGGCGCCTTCGAGCGCGGCCGCGGTGCGCGTGATCGCCTCGGACGGGATGCCCGTATCTTCGCCGCCGTAGACCAGCAGCAACGGACACGCGATCTTGTCGACGTCGGTCAGGCCTTCGGGTTCGCCGTTCATGAACGGGCGCGTGATCTGACCTCCATAGAAGCAGACCGCGCCGCGGAGACCCGGCAGGTCGGCGGTGACGAACGCGATCGAGCCGCCGATGCAGAAGCCCCAGGTTGCGACGTAGCCGGCGCGTACGAACGCCTGCGCGTTGAGCCAGGCGGCCGCGCCGGCGACGTCGGCGTGGAGCGAGTCGCGGGTGACCGTCTTGGCGGCGGCGACGCCGGCCTGCATGCCGGCCTCGCCGTAGCCGGGCGAGAAGTTCGGGTCGACGCGGTGGTAGAAGTTGATCGCGAGCGCAACCCCGCCGGCTCCGGCCACGTGGTCGGCGATGGCACGCATCTCGGGCGTGATCCCGTAGATCTCGGGGATGATGATCACCGCCGAGTGGGCCCCGGAGCCCTCTTCGGGGCGGGCCAGATAGGCCGACATCGAAGCTCCCTCGACCGGAATAGCCACGTCCTGATGAATCATGCGGTCCCTTCTCCCCTCGGCTTTCAAGGGAGTTTCTTCCCGAACGCGCATCCTCCTAATCCGAACCTGGGTTGGGAGTCGCAATACCGGGAAAAGAGGGCACCATGCATTCGACGCTGACGACGATCTCGGACCGTCTCGAGATCGTGACCGTCCCGCACCTCACGCGGACGGCCACGTTCGCCGAAGACGTCGCCGCCGGCCTCGCCCCAACGGGCAAGCGCCTCCCGTCCAAGTACTTCTACGACGACCTGGGCTCGGCGCTCTTCGATGCGATCACCCACCTGCCCGAATACTATCTGACCCGCGCCGAGACCGAGATATTGCACGAATCCGGCTGGGAGATCGTGCGCGCGCTCGAAGAGCCCGTCGAGTTTCTGGAACTCGGCAGCGGTAGCGCGATCAAGACCCGGATACTGATCGACGAAGCCTTGCGCGCCCAAGGCTCGCTCCGGTACAGCCCGATCGACATCTCGGCCGACGCGCTCGAAAGCAGCGCGCGCGCGCTCGCGGATGCCTATCCGCAATTGCGCATCCGCGGATATGCCGCCGACTATTTCGACGTCCTCGGTTCGCCCGATCTTACGCGCGAGCGGCGCGTGCTCGCGATGTGCATGGGCTCGAACATCGGCAACTACGATCCGGCCTCGGCCGACGCGTTGCTGAAGAAGATGAACCAGAGCCTGTTGCCCGGCGACGGTCTGGTGATCGGTGCGGACCTGAAGAAAGATCCGGCGATCCTCGAAGCGGCCTACGACGATCCGACCGGCGTGACGGCGGCGTTCAACAAGAACCTGCTCGCGCGGATGAATCGCGAACTCGGGGCGACCTTCGACCTGCGCGCGTTCGATCACGTCGCGGTCTACGATCCGGTGCGTGGCGCGGTGGACTCGTTCCTCGAGTCGACGCGCAAACAGCGCGTTCGCGTCGAGGCGCTCGACATCGAGGTCTCGTTCGCCGAGGGCGAGCGGATCCACACCGAGTCATCGTACAAGTTCGACCACGATTCGATGGCGCGTGCCGTCGAAGCTGCCGGCTTCCGCCTGGCCAGGACCTGGACCGATGCCGGAGAGCGATTCGGCGTCAACCTCTGCATCAAGGCCTAGCTTGGCGTGCGGCGAAGCGCCGTGGGATGAAGACCACGCGACTCGCCGTTGCTTTCGGCTTTCTTCTCTCTGCCGTGTTCGCGGCACAGCCGGCGTCGGCGCGCCCGGTTCAAGCCGAAGACCTCTTCAAGTTCACGCTGCTCGCCGGTGCGCAGATCTCGCCCGACGGCAAGTGGGTCGCGGTCGGCACGCAGCGCCTAAACCCGCAGAAGGATCGCTACGAATCGAGCATCTTGCTCGTCAACGTCGCGAGCGGCGCGGCGCGCGTCGTCGGCAAGGGGCCGCACGACGGTGGAGCGTCGTGGGCACCGGACTCGAGCGGCTTTGCGTTCGTTCGGCCGGGCAAGGATAAGAAGCCGCAGATCTTCATCTACCGCTTGGATGCCGGCAAGATCTCGCAGCTGACGTACGCCGAGGATGGCGCGGGCGGCCCGGTCTTCTCGCACGACGGCAAACATCTCGCCTACACCGTCGTCTCGACCGACGACGCGCACGCGACCTACGTCGACTTCAAGAGCGCCGGCTACAAGCCGAAGAAGGCCCAGCAGAAGACGGACATCCGTCAGATCACGACGATGCACTTCGAGTTCAACGGCGCCGGTTACGTCTACGATCAGCACCCGCATCTGTGGGTCGCGGACTCCGATGGCACCCACGCGCGCCAACTCACGTTCGGGACGTGGGGTGAGAACTTCGGCGGCTGGTCGCCAGACGATCGTACGATCGCCTTCGATTCGCTTCGCTACGAGAGTCCGAGCCTCGGGCCGAACGACATCTATACGATCCGGGCCAAAGGCGGCGCGCTGCGCAAGCTCGCGACCGGCGCGGTTGCGAACGCCGGCGAGACGTATGCCAACGCCGGCGATCGGCTCTGGTTCTTCTCGAGCGGCGTTTACGATCCGTCGGAATACCCGGCGCTCCTGAGCGCCAACGCCGACGGTTCCGATGCGCGCGTGCTCGAGACCAAGGACACGACGCTCTTCGGCGATAGCGTCCTCGCGGACATGAAAGAAGGCGGGGGCCAATGCGGCCCGCTCTTCCTCCCGGGCGACGCCTCGTTCGTGATCAATGCGGACGGTCCGGCCTATGCGAACCTGCGCACGGTCGATGCGACCACCGGCGCGATGACCGATCTCACTCCGCAGCGGGGCGAAGCCTGGTCCTGCTCGATGTCGCACGACGGCAAGCGTGTTGCCTATCTGTTCAGCGATGCGATGCATCCTGCGGACGTCTACGTCACGACGACCGCGGGCGGAACGCCGCGCCGCATCACCAACGTCAACGCGAAGCTCCTTGCAACGCTGACGCTCTCGCATCCGCAAGCGATGGGCGTGACCGATCCGGCCGGAATTTCGATTCCGGCCTGGTTCATGCCGGCGGTCGGCGGCGCAAAGGGCGGGAAGCATCCGACCATTCTGGACATCCACGGTGGTCCGGCGGCGCACTTCGGCGATTCGTTCTTCCAGGAGTTCCAGTATCTCGCGGGCCTCGGCTATAACGTCGTCTATTCGAATCCGCGCGGCAGCACCGGTTCGGGCTACGGCTTCCAAGAAGCGCTCGTCAAGAACTTCGGCGACGTGATGTTCGCCGACGTCCAAGCCGTGATGGACGAAGCGGTCAAGCGCCCCGACGTGGACGCCTCGCGCTTAGGCGTGTCGGGTGGCTCCTACGGCGGCTACGCCTCGCTCTGGGTGATCGCGCACACCGACCGCTACAAGGTCGCGATCGCCGAACGCGTTGTCAGCAATCTCGCGACCGAGCAACTCGCGGCGGATCTCGCTTCCGACAATGCGCTCGGCGGCAGGGCGGCCTGGGGACTTCCGTGGGAGAGCGGCAATCAGTATCTCGCGCAGTCGCCCGTCAGTTACGTCGCCGACGTGCACACCCCACTCCTGATCCTGCATAGCAGTGACGACATCCGGACCCCGATCGATCAGACCATGCAAGAGTTCAACGCGCTCAAGATCCTCGGCCGCACCGTCAAGTACGTGATGGTCCCGAACGAAACCCACGACCTCTCCCGCACCGGCAGCCCGGTCCACCGCGTGGAACGCCTACACATCCTGGCCGATTGGTTGAACCGGTATCTGAAGCCGTAGCCGAGGGGCTTAGAGCGGGCGCCCGCGACGGCGGCGCGCTCCCGGCTCCTGACGCGGCATCGCCTGCACCGAGGGGACCGCCGGCCGCGGCAGCAGCGCGATCTCTTTCTGCACGAGTCGCAGCATTTCGACGGTTTTCGGGAGGTGCGGAATACTCGTATCGACCGGCTCGCCGAAGCCGAACGTCGACGTCATGTCGCCGCAGGTCGCGCGCCGCCACGCCGTAAGGTTCGGCACCTCCACGCCGAAACGCGCTTCGAGGAATCGCAAGGTCGACGTGTGGTCGAAGGTATCGCCGCAGACGTAGCCACCGCGCGAGAACGGTGAGACCACGAGCGCCGGAACCCGAAATCCCAATCCGATCGGCAGACCGCCGACGAACTCGCCGGGCGTGTCCCGTGGAGGCGTCGGCGGCACGACGTGATCGAAGAGGCCGTCGTTTTCGTCGTACGAGAGTATGAACGCCGTCCGTGCCCACGCTTTGGGATTCGACATCAGCGCTTCGACGATCTGATGGACGTAGTTCTCGCCCGCCGCCGGAAGTCGGTCCGGATGTTCACAGAGATCGAACGGCGGGATGATCCACGTCACTTGCGGGAGGTCGCCCGCACGCATGTCCGCGAGCATCAGCTCGGTCTTGCGAGGCTTCACGGCGTATTCGTAGAGCGGCGACGTCTTCGGCGCGTCCCGAAACTTTTCGAACGTGAGGATCACGTCCATTCCGATCGGGTGGCCTTGCTCGACTTCGTGATAGATACGCCACGAGACGCCTGCTCGCTGCAGACGCTCGGCGTACGTCTCCCACGAATAGCGTCGAAGGCGTTCGTCCAGCGCGGGGCCGCCGTGCTTGCCCTCGGGATCGATGCTCGCCGTCATCCAGTAATAGCGGTTCGGGAACGTCGAGCCGAGCACCGAGCAGTGGTAGCCGTCGCATACCGTGAACGCGTCCGCCAGCGCGTAGTAGAACGGCAGATCGTCGCGCGTGTAGTAGCCCATCGTCAGCGGTCCGCTGTCTCCGTCGCTCTTGAGATGCGCGCCGACCCAGTTGTCCACGCGGCCGCCGCCCCAGGAGGAATGCATCACGTCCCACGAGTGGCCCAGATCGTGCAGACGCTGCGCGTTCGTCCTCTTGGTGTCGAGATGGAACGGCAGGACGTAGCCGGCGCCGTTCGCCGCATCCGGCTGGTAGAACACGGATCTTCCGTTAGGGAGGCGTGCGGCGCTTGCGTCGTCGTAACCGCGCACGCCGGAGAGCGTACCGAAGTAATGGTCGAACGAGCGGTTCTCCTGCATCAGGATGACGATATGCTCGATGTCGGAGAGCTTCGACGGTGCGCCCTGCGCAAGCGCCGGGCGCACCCATTCGACATAGGGGGTCACGGCGGTCACCCCTGCCGCGCCCGCGACGGCGGCAAGAAACCGCGATCGTGAAAGACGGCTCATGGCAGGTAGTTCCTCGCGCCGGCCACAGGACCTCGATGGCGTTGAATCGGCGCCGGAGGACTAAGCGGCTACGCGATACCGCGTCGCGCGCTTCTCTGCGAGGCGGAAGAGGGCGTCGATGACGACTGCGAGCAACATCGCACATACGCTGCCGGCTAGGATTCGCTGCGGTTGATGGAAGGCGAGGCCCTCGAAGATCAGCGTGCCGAGGCCGCCGGCGCCGACGTACGCGGCGAGCGTTGCGATCGCGATCATCGAGACGGCGGCGATGCGGAGGCCGCCGAGGATCGCGGGGAGTGCGAGCGGCAGTTCGATCTGCCGGAGCCTCTGTTGCGATGAGAACCCGAGCCCGCGAGCGGCGTCGACCGCGGCCGGCGGAACCGCGCGAATGCCCGCGGCGATGTTGCGGACGAGGACGAACTGGCCGTATGCGACGAGCGCGATCAGCACGGTCGCGAAGCCGAGCCCGATCCACGTGACTAGGACCGCGAGCAGTGCGAGGCTCGGAATCGTGTAGATCGCACCGAGTACGCCGAGGAGCGGCGTCTGGATGCGGTTCGAGCGCGCCGCGACCACGCCCAGGGGTAGCGCGATCGCGGTCGCGAGCACCAAAGCGACCGCGACCAAGAGCAGGTGCGCGCCGCCGAGTTGTGCGACGCGGTCGAGGTGCGAGAAGAGATAGTTCACGCCGGTAAGGCGCGGCGCGCGCGCTGTAGCCGGAACGCGCGCGTCTCGTCGTCGCCGAAGAGATCTCGGACGTAGCCGTCCTGCGGATCCTCGAGCACGGCGACCGGGGTGCCTTCGCGTACGATCCGCCCTTCGCGCATGACCACCAGCCGATCGGCCAGGCGCAAGGCTTCGTCGACATCGTGCGTGACGAACAGCACCGTCGTCGCGAGCGAACGCGCGATTCGGAGCAGCTCGTCCTGCAGCGACGTGCGCACGATCGCGTCAACCGCGCCGAACGGTTCGTCCATCAGGAGCAAGCGCGGACGCGCGGCGATGGCGCGCGCCACACCGACGCGCTGGGCTTCGCCGCCCGAGAGTTCGCGCGGGTAACGGTCGCGATAGCGCGTCGGGTCCAGATCGACCAGCGCGAGCAGTTCGTCGACGCGGACCGCGATCTCGTCGCGCGTCCAGCCGAGCAACTCGGGCACGACCGCGACGTTGCGCGAGACCGTCATGTGCGGGAAGAGTCCGACCGCCTGGATCGCGTACCCGATCGAGCGGCGTAGCTGCGTCGGCTCGAGGCTCGCGACGTCGACGCTGTCGAGCGTGACCCGTCCGGTCGTCGGTACGACCAGCCGGTTCGCGGTCCGCAAGAGCGTCGATTTGCCGCACCCCGACGGTCCGACCAAGACCGCGAACGATCCGGCCGGCACGGCGAACGTGACGTTCGCGACCGCGTCGCGATCGGAGTTGGGATAGCGCGCGCCGACGTTCTCGAACGCGATCGCCGCTCCGCTGGAGGCGCTCAGAGCGCGTGCGCCTTCAGGAACTTGGCGGCGACGTCGGCCGGATCGGCCTTGTCGTGCTCGATGGCGAAGTTCATCTGCCGGGCCGCGACGTCGGTGATCAGCGGCGAGACGGCGTTCAGAATGGTCGCGATCTGCGGGTGTTCGG
Organism: Vulcanimicrobiales bacterium; assembly: GCA_038244445.1. Lineage (GTDB taxonomy): Bacteria > Vulcanimicrobiota > Vulcanimicrobiia > Vulcanimicrobiales > Vulcanimicrobiaceae > JALYSX01. The sequence goes on along the minus strand of JBBRTL010000021.1, from coordinate 3,055 downwards.
CGAGCACGTCGTCGCGCACTACCGGCGCCACGTTGTAGGCCGGCCAGAGATGCCGGTCGTCGGTGACGATCACGAGGTCGTCCGCGACGATCGCACCGTCGGTCGTGAACGCGGTCGCGATATCCGCGCTGCCTTGGAGCAACGCGTCGTATTTCAAGCCGATGTCGTAGACCTTGACGCTCTTGAACTTGAAGCCGCCGTAGAAATTCTGCAGGCCGGGCAGACCGTCGGCGCGGCTGGTGAACTCGGGGATGGTCGCGAGGCGCAGTTGTGGCGCGAGCGTCGAGAGTTCTGAGAGCGTCGCGATGCCGTACTTTGCCGCGATCGCTTTGGTGGTCGCGAGCGCTTGCGAATCGTTCATCGGCGAAGGCGTGAGCCACGTCAGGTGGTACTGCTTTTGGAACGCATCGCGGACGGTCGTGTAGATCGCGTTCGCGTCGCGCATCGCGGGAAGATGGAGCACGTCGAGCAGCCCCGTTCCGGTGTACTCCGGATAGAGGTCGATGTCGCCGCGTTGGAGCGCGGCCATCGCGATCTGGGTCGAGCCGAGATCGAACTTGCTCCGGTCGACCTTGAAGCCTTTGGCTTCGAGCGCCTGGGCGTAGATCTCGGCGATGGCGTACTCTTCGGTAAAGTTCTTCGAGCCGATCCGGATCGTGTTGCCGTTCCCGCCGGAACATGAGGGCAGCAGCGCGGCCGCGCCGATCAGTCCGAGCGCATGCGCGCGGGTGAGGGTCATGTCGAGACTCCGATCCGTTTGGAGAGAACGCCGCCGAGCAGTTCGACGGCGAGCGCCAGGACAGCGACGGCGATCGCGCCGACGTAGAGGACGGCGTTGTTACCGGTTTGCATACCGTTGACGATCCGGTCGCCCAAGCCACCCGCGCCGACGAAGGTGGCCAGGGTGGCGCTTGCGACCACCTCGATGGCGGCGGTGCGCAGGCCGGTCACCACGCCGGGAAGGGCGAGTGGCCAGGCCACCCGCGCGAAGGCCTGACGATCGGTCATGCCCATGCCGCGGGCGGCGTCGAGCGCGGCCGGGTCGACGGCACGCAGGCCGAGGTCGGTGTTGATGACGATCGGCGGGATGGCGAGCAGGGTCAGGGCGACCACCGCCGGCCAGAAGCCGACCCCCAAAAACGGCACGATAAAGGTCAGCACGGCCAGGCTCGGGAGGGTTCGGCCGACGGCCGCGAGCCCCACGATGGCGCCGCGCGCGGCCCCCGCGTAGGCGGCCAGGATACCGAGCGGAACGGCGACGGCGGCGCCAGCCGCCAGGCCCGCGCCCGCCAGTTCGAGATGGATACGGACGTCGACGAGCAGCGCTGGGTCCACGATGATGGAGTTTTGCCCCGGCAAGGCGAATCCCATGCGCCTATGCTCTCGCACTCGGCTGCGGCCGAGCCGGCGCTCGTGGTGCCGCCGCTCGAAGACCCGTCGCTCTATTTCAGTCGCGAACTCTCCTGGCTCGCCTTCAACGACCGCGTGCTCGAGGAGGCCCTCGATCCGCGCGCCGCGTTGATGGAGCGGCTGAAGTTCGTCGCGATCTACGGGAGCAATCTCGACGAGTTCTTCATGATCCGGGTTGCCGCGATCAAACAGCAGATCGCTGCCCAGGTCTTCCGCCGGAGCGACGACGGGCGGACGCCGGCCGAACACCTGAACTCGATCTCCGAACATCTGCATGGCTCGCTCGCGCGGCAGATGCGTCTGCTCGCGGACGACCTGATGCCCGATCTCGAAGCGCAGGGCATCACGATCAGGCGCGTCGGCGAGTTGGACGAAGAGACCCAGCTTGCGCTGGAGCGGACCTTCGACGATCGCGTCTTTCCGGTGCTTACACCGCTCGCGGTCGACAAAGGCCATCCGTTTCCGTACATCTCCAATCTTTCGCTCTCGCTCGCGGTCGAACTCGAAGAAGTGACGCGCGAGGGCGTGCAACTGCACTTCGCGCGGGTGAAGATCCCGCCGACGCTGCCGCGCTTCGTCGCGGTCGACGGTGCGCCCGAAGGCGCGCGCTGGTTCGTGCTGCTCGAAGATCTGATCGCGCACCACCTCGACGCGCTCTTCCCCGGCATGGAGGTGCGCGAGACGTACCTCTTCCGCGTCACCCGCGACGCCGACTTGGACCTGCAAGAAGACGAAGCCGACGATCTGCTCGAAGCGATCGAATCGGAGTTGCAACGCCGACGCTTCGGCGAACCGGTCCGACTCGAGATCGAGCGCGGAATGCCGGAGTACATGCGCGATCTGTTGCTCGAAGCGCTCGAGCTTTCCGAGACCGATTGCTACGAAGTCGAAGGCCTGATGGCCCTGCGCGATCTGTGGGGCATCATCAACCTGCCCGACTACGAGAAGCTCCGCGACGCGCCGTTCACGCCCGCGATCCCGAAGCGCCTGATCGGCGTGACCGATATGTTCGCCGCGATCCGCGACGGCGATATCCTGCTCCACCATCCGTACGAGTCGTTCGATCCGGTCGTGCAGTTCGTCCAGCAGGCCTCGCAAGACGAGCGCGTGCTCGCGATCAAGATGACGCTCTATCGCACCTCGGGCAAGAACTCGCCGATCGTGCGCGCGCTCCTCGAAGCGGCCGAGAACGAGAAGCAGGTCGCGGTCATCATCGAACTCAAGGCGCGCTTCGACGAAGAGAACAACATCGAGTGGGCGCGACGCTTGGAACGCGCGGGCGCGCACGTGGTCTACGGCTTTGCCAATCTCAAGACCCACGCCAAGATCACCCAGATCGTGCGTCAGGACGAGGACGGCATCCGGCGCTACATGCACTTCGGCACCGGCAACTACAACGAGAAGAGTTCGCGCCTCTACACGGACCTGAGCCTGTTCACGTGCCGACCCGAACTCGGCGCCGATGCGACCCAGCTCTTCAACGCGCTGACCGGGTTCTCGAAGGTGACCGACTACGACGAACTCCTGGTCGCGCCGATCACCCTGCGCCGCGAACTGACCGCCCTGATCGATCGCGAGACCGAGAACGCCCGGGCCGGGCGTCGCTCCGGGATTCGGGCCAAGTTCAACGCCATCACCGACCCCG
>JBBRTL010000020.1:0-20468 GCA_038244445.1 Vulcanimicrobiales bacterium | reverse complement strand
TCTCGAGATGCCGGGCGCGCGGATCGCGCACCTTATATTCGCGGTGGCCCATGCCCATGATCTTCTCGCCGCGCGCGAGCACTTGACGCACGTACGTCTCGGCGCGCCCCGGCTGCCCGACTTCGACCAGCGTGTTGTAGGCCGCGCTCGCCGCACCGCCGTGCAGGTCGCCTTCGAGCGTCGCAAGCGCGCTCACGGTCGCCGCGTAGATGTCCGCGCGAGTCGAGGCGGTCACGCGCGCCGAAAACGTCGATGCATTGAACGAGTGGGCGGCGAGCAACACCAGATACATATCGAGCGCTCGCGCTTCGATATCGCTCGGCACCGTGCCGGTCCGCATGTAGAGGAAGTTCGCCGCCTGCGAAAGGTCCGTGCGCGGCTCGATCGGTTCGAGGTCGCGACGGAGACGATCCCAAAACGCGAGAATGGTCGGCATCTTCGCGATCAGTTCGATCGCGGTGTGCACGTCGGAGACGTGTTCGCCGCGCGTATTGACCGGCGAGAAGAGCGCGAGCCCGCTCACGACCGTGCGCAGGACGTCCATCGGCCAGGCCGTCTTCGGCACGCGTCGGATCGCGCTGATAAGCGGCTCGGGGAGCATCCGGCGCGAGCCGAGTTCGATCGCGAACGCGTCGTGTTCGGCCTGCGTCGGCAAGTGGCCGAACAAGAGCAGATGCGCGACTTCTTCGAAGGTGGCGTTCGGCGCGAGATCGTCGATATCGTAGCCGCGATACGTCAAGCGGCCGATCTTGCCCTCGACGTTACTGAGCTGAGTGCTTCCGACGACGACGCCTTCAAGGCCGCGATCGACGACCAGACCGATGGTAGACAGGGTGGAGCCCTCCAAACTTACGCGGTGGAACGGGCCTTCTTCGTGCCGGAACGCTCATGACCCTTAGGGAAGGCTCCGGAATGGAATCTCTTGACCTTCGCACTGTGCCTCCGCGTAGCCCCAATCTCGAACTCGGCGGCCTGGTGATGCTGGCCCGGACCATCGACAAGGTCCGCGCGACCCTGCCCGGTGGCGACCTCGGCGATTATCAGATCGACGGCTTCAGCCGCCGTCTCTGGAAGGGCCTCGGCATCGATCAGGCCGACTTCGAAGCGGCCGTCAAAGCCGCCAAGGCCGACCCCGACGTGGTCGCCTGGGTACGCGCCCATTCCGATGCCGCCATGTATCCCGAGATCAACGAGAAGCTGACCGCCCGCACGGTCGGCGATCGCATCGACGACCCCGAGTTCGTAGCGAAATATCCGGTCGCCGCAACCCTCCCGCACGACGCAACTCTCTTCGACATGCTCGACGCCGACGACAAAGCTTGCTACGCGAAGAAATAGAGCAGCGTTTTCGTCCGCGATCGCCGCTTACAGCGAGTGCGTTTTGAGAAAGTCCCAGACGTAGGCGTTGGCATCGAACGATTGGCTGACGGTTCCCACCAAGCGTTTCGGAAAGTGCCGGTCGCTGCCCGGCCAGCCGTGGCCGCCGCCGTTGTACGGAACGATCGGATCGGCGGTGCCGTCGATGCCGAGGACCGAGACTGGATGCGCGGGTTTGCAGTTGTCTTTCCACCGAACCGGCAGGCCACCGGAGACGGCGGCGACCGCTGCGACCTCGGGCATCTGGCAGGCGACGCGCAGCGACATCATCGCGCCGTTCGACATGCCCGCGACGTAGACGCGCCGCGGATCCGTGCCATATTCGGATTGCACGCTTCCGATCAACGCGCGCAAGAAGCCGATGTCGTCCTGCGAGTTGCGCGCGACGCCGCTCACCGACAGATCGTGATGCGTCACTCCCTGGGCGCGTACGGCGCCGAGCATGGCGAGCAGGCCGGCGACGATGGCCGCAGCGCTAAGAGAGCGCCGCACGGGATTCGGTCCGCGCGAGTGCATAGCCGACCAGCCGGTCGATCAACGCTTCGTAGGAGATCCCGACCGCGCGGCATGCGTCGGGGAGCAGGCTGGTCGGCGTCAGGCCGGGGAGCGTATTCACTTCGAGAATTTGCGGCCGCCCTTCCTTGCTCACGATGAAGTCGGTGCGCGAGTAGTCGCGCAGACCGATCAACCGGTGGACCGAGAGGGCGAGCATCTGGAGACGCGCCGAGAGGTCGGCGTCGATCTCGGCCGGTACGATGTGCGTACTGCCGCCGGGCGCATACTTGGCGTCGTAGGTATAGAAGTCGTCTTTGTTCGCCACGATTTCGATGACCGGCAATGCTTCTTCTCCGAGGACGCCGCACGTAAATTCGCGGCCTTCGATGTATTCTTCCGCCATCACCGCAGGAAATAACTTGGCAGAGGTTAGCATCGCGTTAGTCCACTGCTCGTGGGTCTTCACGATCGAGACACCCGAGGAGGAGCCCTCGAAGCGCGGCTTGATCACGAGCGGAAGATCGAGCGACCCGGGAAGCAGCGGCAGCGTTCCGCCCGAAAGATCGAAGAGATCCCAGGCGGCCGTCGGCAGGCCTTCGGCGCCGATCAACTTCTTGGTGAGATGCTTGTCCATCGCGAGCGCGGCGGCTTCCATACCGCTCCCGGTGTACGCGATGCCGAGATAATCGAGCAGCGCCTGCACCTGGCCGTCTTCGCCGCCCGGCCCGTGGAGCGCGTTGAAGACGACGTCGGGGGCGAGCGCGCGCACCGCATCCACGAAGTTCGCGTCGAAGTCGAGCGACTGCGCGTCGTAGCCGAGCGTCTGAAGTGCGCGCATCACGCCGGATCCCGTCTGGATCGAGATATCGCGTTCGGAGCTGGAACCGCCCATAACGACCGCGACCTTGGCAGCGCGCGTGGATTTCATGAGGCTCTCTCTTCTTCTTCTGCGGTAAAGACGCCGACGAGGTGGACTTCGAGTTGCAGTTCGACGCCAAACTGCTCGTGTACGGCTCGGCGTACCCGGGCCAACAAGGCGGAGACGTCGCGCGCGGTTGCGCCGTCGACGTTATTGATGAAGTTGGCGTGTAACGACGAGACTTCCGCCCCACCCTCGCGCCATCCCTTGGCCCCGGCCGCTTCGATCAGGCGTGCGGCCTTATCGCCCTCGGGATTGCGGAAACACGAGCCCGCGTTCGGGAGCGCGATCGGCTGGGTCGCTTTGCGGCGCTTGAGGCGTTCCTGCATCGACTCGCGGACCGACTTCGGATCGCCGCGTTCGAATGCGAGCGTCACGCGTGAGACGATCGCATCGCGCGCGAGCGTCGTATGTCGATAGTAGTATTGCACCGAGACGGCGTGCGGTTCGGGCTTGGAGGGCGACTGTACCCAGACGTCGCGCACGAACTCGCCGATCTCGCGATCGGTGCCGGCATTCATGCGCAGCGATCCGCCGACTCGTCCCGGGATGCCGGCGAGCGATCCGATGCCGACGGCGCCCTGGGATGCCGCTTTCGCGGTCATCAAGGCCATGTCGGCCGATGCGCCCGCGCGTACCACCACTTCTTCGCCCTGCGTCTCGACGTCGATCTCCGCGAAGGTCCCGGCCAGCCGAAGCACCAGGCCGCGCATCCCGCCGTCGCCGACCAGCAGATTGCTCCCACTCCCGAGCGCGAACCACGGCATCTTGCGACGCAGACAGAAACGCATGATCTCGGCCACCTCCGCTTCGCTCTCGACCGTCAACAATGCGTCGGCCGGGCCGCCGATCTTCCACGAGGTATACGGCGCGAGGCGTTCGTCGAAGCCCGCGCGTGCGCCGCAGATCGCACGCAGATCGTCGCGATCGCTCGCGCGCAGGATCGAGAGGGTCGCGCGTGCGGTGGTGGCGCTCACGCGGGCGTCTTCGCGGAGGCCCGCACGCGCGCGGCCAGCCGCGCGGCGATCTCGGTGATGTTGCCGGCGCCGAGCATCAGCACGAGCGAACCCGGCGGAGCCTCGGCGTAGATCCGTGCTTCGAGGTCCTCGACGGTAGCGACGTAGTTGACGCGCGTGCCGAAGGCTTCGAGCGGCTCGCCGATCGAACGCTCGCTGATCCCGCGGATCGGCGCCTCGGAGGCGGCGTAGATCGGCGCCAGGTAGACGCTGTCGGCATCGCGCAGGGCGTCGGCGAAGTCGCGAGCCAGATGCTGGGTGCGCGAGTATCGGTGCGGTTGGAAGGCCGCGACGATCGGCCCGCGGTGATAGCCGCGCGCGGCGGCGATGGTCGCGCGCACGGCGGTCGGGTGATGCGCGTAGTCGTCGACCACGGTCATACGCGAATCGCGCGCCAGGATATCGAAACGCCGGCGCACGCCGCGGAAGGCCCCGAGCCCGGTCGCGATCTTGCCGAACGGCACGCCCAGTTCGCGCGCGACCGCGATCGCCGCAAGCGCGTTCATCACGTTGATCGCGCCCGGGACCGGCAGTTCGATCGTGCCAAGTACGACGCCGTCGGCGACCGCGTCGAAGGTCGCGCCGAGTTCGGCAAAGGAGAGATCGCGCGCATGCACCTCGGCGGCCGGCACGAGTCCGACGGTCACCGTCCGCGCGGGACGCTTGACCGAAGCGAGCGATGCGGAGAGCGCGTTGTCGACGCCGACGATCGCGAGTCCGTCGTCCGGCAGCTTCTTCAGGAACTCCGCGAACGCTTTGACCAGATTGGGCAGATCATCGTCGCTCGCGAGATGATCGTTCTCGATGTTCGTCAGCACCGCGATCGTCGGGTCGAGGAGTGCGAAGGATCCGTCCGACTCGTCCGCTTCGGTGACGAACCAGGGCGAGGTACCGTCGTGCGCGTTGGTTCCGATCGCGCCGTCGATGCCGCCGAGCACCAGGCTCGCGTCGACGCCACCGTCGCGCAGGACGGCATGGATCATCGCGGTGGTGGTCGTCTTGCCGTGCGTACCGCAGATCGCGATGCCGCGCCGCTCGCGGACCAAGCGCGCGAGCAATTCGCCGCGATGCAGTACCGGGATCTGGGCGCGTCGCGCCGCGACCAGTTCGGGATTCTTGCGATCGATCGCGGAGCTGACCACCAGCGTCGCGGCGCCGTCGATGTTCTCCGCGGCATGGCCGACGATCACGCGCGCACCCTCGTCGCGCAAGCGCGCGATCAGCGGCGTATCTTTGACGTCCGAGCCGGAGACGGCCTCGCCGCGCGACAACAGGATGCGCGCGATCGCGCTCATGCCGATGCCGCCGATGCCGACGAAGTGCCAGGTGCCCATTACGTCCGGCCTGTTCGCGAGACGAGCGTCCGTATCCGTGCCACAATTGCGGCCACCGCGTCGCCCGGGCCGTGTGCCGCCGCGGCCGCACGTAATCGCTCGAAGCGCGCCGGCACGAGGGTCTCTGCGAAGATCGCGGGCAGACGGGCGACCAGTTCGGCGTCGGGGAGCAGCACGGCCGCTCCGGAGCCCTCGACCGCGCGCGCGTTGGCGGTCTGATGATCGGCGGCGGCATGCGGATAGGGGACCAGAATCGCCGGAAGGCGGACGGCCGCAAGCTCCGCGATCGTCATGGCGCCGGCCCGCGCCAGCACCAGGTCGGCAACCGCATAGGCGTCGGCCATGTCGTCCATGTACGGCAGGACGCGCGCGTTCGGCACCCGCGCCAACGCCGCCGCCGCATCCGCCGCGTTTGTCCGGCCGGCGATCAGGAGCAGTTGCCAGCCCGCCGGTACGCCGCCCGAGAGCGCCAGGTTCGTCACCGCGCCGTTGATCGAGCGCGCGCCTTGACTCCCACCGACGACCAGCAACGTCTTGCGCGTCGGATCGAGACCGAGGCGCGCCGCCGCCGCCGCGCGTGCCGGTAGTGCGCGCAGGGACGCACGGACCGGGACGCCGGTATTCGCCACGCTCCAGACTTCGTCGACCATCGGCGCGAGCAGACGGTTCGTCAGGCCGGGCACCGCATTCGGTTCGAGTAGGGCGATCGGCACGTGCCACTTGGTCACGCCCGGAATCCGCGCAGCCGTCACCAACGGGAAGCAGACGTAGCCGCCGGTCGCGATCACGATGTCGGGCCGCAGTCGACGGAGTAGCGCGACGCTCTGCGCGATGCCCTTCGCATTGACGAACGGCGCCGCCGCGCCGGTCAGCGGTCGCGCGGCGATGGTATAGAGCGAATAGCCCGCGTTCGGAACGATGGTCGCCTCGAGTCGATCGGCCGTTCCCACGAACGCGATGGTCGCTTCGTCACGGAGCGCGTCGGCGACTGCGATCGCCGGATAGAGATGGCCGCCCGTTCCGCCACCCGCAAAGACGACGTTCACGCGCCGCTCCACGCGATGTTCTGCGCGTGACCGTCGGAGGTCGCGATCCGTACGCCCTCCGCAGAGTGATCCGGCCATGTGAAGACCTCGGTGACGTAGGTCCCGCCGCGCTCTTCCATACGCACCCAGGCGAACGGCGCGGCCTCCGTCGCGCGAGCGCCTTGCGCGTGGATCGTCCGCACGAGTCCGCGGCGCGCCTCGCGCGAGAGATGCTCGGCGACGACCGTCTCCTCGACGATCGTCAGCGCACCGTCTTGCGGAACGGCGTGGCGGGGAATCCAGTCGAGCATATCGGCTCTATCGATCTCGACCGGGTTCGCAACGCCAACCTCGAGCGCCGTGCGCAGCCGTTCGACCCGATCGCGCTGGTCCGCCCACACGAACGAGAGCAACTCCATCCCGTCGACGATCGAGGTCGCGTCGAGCGGATGCAGGTCGCACCCGCGCCGTTCCGCGACGACCGGAGCGGCATCGAGATGACGCGGCGCTCCCGAAGCCATCGCGTTGCGCAACGTCAAGGTCGAGGGCGCACCGAAGCGCCAGCCGTCCCCTTCGTACGCGAAGGCATCCCAGCGCAGATTCAAGCCGGCACTCGCGCCGATCTCGAAGATGCGGAGCGGCAAGCCGTAGCGCGCTGCGAGAAAGCAGTAGGCCGCCATCAACGCCATCGCACGCGCCGGTTCGTTGGTCTGCGGCGTCCTCTCCATCAACGCTTCGATCGTCTCCGCATCGCGCGCGAACCGATCCGTCGCCACTCTCCAGAGTGCGACCGGATCGCCGTCGCCGCCGGTCGACGGATAGTGCGCCGCAAGTCCCTCATCGCCCGAGAGCGCGAGATAGTGCAGGGCCGCCATCAGCCGAATGCCGATGCGCGAGCGCGACGGATCCGCATCGAGGACGGACGCGATCGCTCCGCCCTTTCGGTATGCATCGGCGGCGAGGGTCAACAGCGCGCCGTAGAGCGGCGATCCCATCGCGGCGCACGCCCGCGCGTGGTGCGAGAGCCGGTCCGCGACGCCGTGTTCCACGATCGCTTAACGCGAATTGACGCGGCGGAAGCGGCCGACGTTGGCGATCAGCGCGAAGCAGATCAGGCTGACGATCAGCGAGGAACCGCCGAACGAGATGAACGGCAGCGGCACGCCGGTGACCGGCCAAGACGACGTCACGACGCCGATATTGACGAACGCCTGAATCACGATCGTCGCGGTGCACCCGACGACCAGGAAGAAGCCGAACCGATCGGGTGCCGTGATCGCGATCCGGATCGCGCGATATGCGAGCGTCAGGAAGAGCACCACCACCGCGATCGCGCCGATCAGCCCCAGTTCCTCGCCAAGGACCGAGAAGATGAAGTCGGTGTATTGTTCGGGCAGATAGAAGAACTTCGCGCGCGAGGCGCCCAGGCCGACGCCGCTCAGCCCGCCGCTGCCGAGCGCAAGCAGCGATTGCACGATGTGGAAGCCGGTATTCTGAGCGTCCTTCCACGGATCCAGGAAGGCGAAGATTCGCGCGCGCTGATAGGGCGTCTTCAGCACCATCAACGCGACCGGCGGCAAGATGACCGCGAGCACCGCTAGCAGGTGCGGGATCCGCGCACCCGCCGCGAAGAACATCGCAAACGCGGTGAGCACGAGCAGGCTCGCGGTACCCTGATCCGGTTCGCGCGAGACGAGCAGCGCCAGCACCAACACCGGAACGAAGAGCGGGATCAAGCCTTTCGTAAGCTGTTGGATCCGCTCGCCGCGCTGCGTCAGCATGGCCGCGATGTAGATCAGCGAGCCGAGTTTCGCGAACTCCGACGGTTGCAAGGTGATGAACGACGCACCGACCCAGCGACGAGCCCCGTTGACCACGATGCCGACGTGCGGTATCAACACCGCGACCAGCGCGATCAGCGACGCGATCAGCAGATAGGGCGCGGCCTTGCGCAGGATGTGATAATCCATCCGGTAAGCGCCGTAGGCGACCACCCCGCCGACCACCAGCCACAGCAGTTGGCGCTTGAAGTAGAACGCCGGATCGTGATAGTCGCTGTATGCCTGCGCGCTCGACGCGCTATAGATCATCACCAGGCCGATCACGACCAAGGTGAGGACGGAGCCGACCAGCAGCGTGTCCGGCGGTGCCGCGACGAACGAGCGAACCGGCGAGCGGTCCTCGCGCGCGTCGCCGAGCGGACGCTGGCGGGCGGCGCTACGCATCGGCACGCTCTTCGAGTGCGGCGACCGCCGCAGTGAACTGCTCGCCGCGATCTTCGGCGGACGCGAACATGTCGAACGAGGCGCAGCCCGGCGAGAGCAGCACGACGTCGCCCGCGACCGTCAGTTCGCGCGCGCGTGCGACCGCGTCTTGCAGCGTCGGCGCGGTCTCGCTCGGAACCCGTCCGGCGATCGCATGCGCGATCTCGCCGGCCGCTTCGCCGATCAGGATCGCGGCCTTCGCGTGGCGCGCGATGGTCGCGCCCATCTCGGTGAAATCGGTGCCCTTCGATTTTCCGCCGGCGATCAACACGATCGGGCGGTCGTAGGCGTGCAAGGCGGCTTCGACCGAGCCGGGGTTGGTCGCTTTGGAATCGTCGACGTAGAGTACGCCGTTCAGGTCGCCGACCGGCTGGAGGCGATGTGCCATCGGCGCAAAGGTCCGTACCGCGTCGCGGAGCGTCTGCGGATCGCAGCCGATCGCGAGCGCTGCGAGCAGGGCCGCCATCACGTTCTGCACGTTGTGTTCGCCGGGGAGCGGGATCTCGTCGCGCGAGATCATCCGGATCGGACGCGGATCGCCGTCGATCGGTGCATAGGTGACGGCGTCGCCCTGCAGGTACATGGTCGCGCGTTCGTGCCCCTTACCGAGCGTGAACCAGAGCTGACGCGCCTGCGCGCGGGCTTCGCCTTGGCCCCAATGGAGCGAAGCGACCCGGCGATCGTCGAGGTTCCCGACGAAAGCGTCGTGCATGCCTTGATTGGCGAAGATGCGGAACTTGGCTTCGGCATACTCGTCCATCGAGGGATAGCGGTCCAGATGATCCTGCGCGACGTTCAGCACCACGGCGACGCGCGGGCGGAACGCGCGGATCGTCTCGAGTTGGAACGACGAGACCTCGGCGACCACCCAGTCCTCGGCCGTCAGGTCGAGCACTTCGAGGATGAGCGGGTTCCCGATGTTGCCGCCGACCCGCACGTTCTTGCCGGCCGCACGCAACAAATGCCCGATCAAGGCGGTCGTCGTCGACTTGCCCTTGGTGCCGGTCACCGCGATGATGGGCGCCTTGCAGAGGCGGTAGGCGACCTCGACCTCGCCGAGCACGGGCACGTCGCGCGCTTGGACGGCGCGCACGGGGGCGCTCGTGAGCGGCACGCCGGGCGAGAGCACGGCAGACGAAAGCGACGGCACGACCGACGCGAGGTCGGCAGGCATCACGAACGTCGCGCCGTGCGTCTCGACGAGCCCGATCGCGTCGCGCAACTGGTCGGGCGGTTTCTCGTCGGTCGCATAGACGGTCGCGCCGCGCGCGCGCAGTACGTTCACGCACGCAAGGCCGCTCTTCCCGAGCCCGATCACGAGAATCGTCTCGCTCGCATCGAAATGCATGGTCATAGCACGAGCGCCAATCCGGCGGCCGACGCAAGGATCGACGCGATCCAGAACGCAGTCGTCACGCGCGTCTCCGGCCAGCCCAGCAACTCGAAGTGATGGTGCAAGGGCGTCATCTTAAAGATGCGCTTCCCCTTGGTCGCTTTGAAGTAGGTGACCTGGATGATCACCGAGAGCGTCTCGGCGACCGGGACCGCGCAGATGACGATCAGCAACAACATCTGGCCGGCGACGATCGCCAGCCCCGCAAGGGTAGCGCCCAGCAAGAGCGATCCGGTGTCACCCATGAACATCTTCGCCGGGTGCCGGTTGTAGATCAGAAATCCAAGGCATCCGCCCAACGCCAAGACGGAGACGGTCAGCGCGCCCTCGTGGAGCGCGGCACCTGCGAGCACTTCGGCGAAGAGGACGAACGCGAGTACGGCGAGCGGAGGGATCGCGACGCCGGTAGCAAGGCCATCCAATCCGTCCGTGAGGTTGACGGCGTGAACCGTCCCCGTCACGGCGACGATCCCGAGCACGAGCCAAAGCCAGTGCGGTGCGATGACGGGCGTTCCGAAGAACGATCCGACCATGTCACCCGTGGCGGTATCCGCGGCGACCATGCGCAGAAAGACGATCGCGATGAGCGCGGTCGCGAGATACTTCGTGCGTGCGCGCAATCCGAGATTCTTGCCGCGACGGATCGAGAGATAGTCGTCGAGAAAGCCGATCGCACCGGCGGCGAAGATCAGAAAGACGAGCGCGCCGACGACCGGATCGTGCCCGATGAGAAACCACGCGGGGACGAGGGCCGCGGCGAAGCAGATCCCGCCCATCGTCGGCGTACCCGTCTTGCCCTGATGGCTCTCGGGAGCATCTTCGTAGGCGACCTGACGGAACTGCCAGCGCGGCAAGAGCCGGAGCAGGACGAAGCCGGTCGCGGCCGAGAGCGCGAGACCCAGGACGAAGGCGAGCAAGAGCTGCGTCACGCGCGCGTCTCCCAGAGCGGATTCGCGCCCGACGCGCGCCATTTGAGCACCACGATCGGCGTCTGTTCGTCGCCGTTACCGTGCGGGTTGTCGAGCAACGCGCCTTCGACGTTCGCGCGGTCGACGTCGACCGAAGCGCCGAGCACCTTGGCCTTCTGCAGGTCGTTCGCGTCGACGATGGTGCAGCCGATGCCGGAGCGCTCGAAGACCGACTGCGCGAACGCATCCGGCTCGCGCGGCGCAAGCACGATCGCGCGCTCGAACGGAGGGAGCGTGCCGGTGTAGCCGTCGATCGCGGTGATCGCTTCGCCCATGATTTCGTAGAACATCCCGCGCTTGCCGACGAACCGGCCGAGCACGTGCGCGATCGCCGCCAAGACGACTTTGGGTGCACCGACCGCGTCGATCACCAACTGCAACGACTCGGGCTGGTTGACGGTCGCAAGCGCTCCCGCGCGGCGCGAGAGCGCGTAGGCGAGCTTGGATGGCCGGATCAGCTCGGCGACGACGAACTCGCCCTGCGCGATCGCGACGGCCGTCTCCGAGATCGCGATCACGTCGCCGACGCGCGCGATTCCGCGGACCGCGTCGGCGACGATGCCGGCCAGATCGTCACCGTCGCGCACGAGACGCGTCCGCACCGGGATCGCGACGATACCGGCGGGGACCTCGGGGCGACGGACGGCGAGTGGACGAACGCTCAACTGCGCAACCTTTCCACGATCTCCTCGAGTGCGTAGACGCGCGAACCCTTGAGCAAGACGACGTCCCCGGGACGGCCGTTCGCATCGATCCAGTGCGCCGCTTCTTCGTTCGAGGCAAAGGGCACGATCCGCTCCGAGGAGAGGCCTGCGGCAGCCGCGCCTCGCGCAAGTTCGCCGGCATATTTCCCGCCGACCAAGAGCACGTCGAGCGCGGTCGCGGCAGCGCGTTCGCCGACCCGCTCGTGCATGGCGGGGCCTTCGTCCCCGAGTTCGGCCATGCTCGCGAGCACGGCGATCCGGCGCTCGCCCGCTTCGGTCGCGAAGGCATCCAGCGCGGCGAACATGCCGCTCAGGTTGGCGTTGTACGCGTCGTAGATCAAGCGCGGCCGGCCGGGCAGCTCGATCGATTCGTAGCGGCCCTTCGGAAGTTCCAGGCCCGGCACCGCCGCGACGATCGTATCGAGCGGAACGCCCAGGTCGCGCGCGCCCGCGATCGCCGCCGCCAGGTTCGCGCGGTTGTGCGCGCCCGGCAGACGCACGTCGACCGAACGCTCGTCTTCGCGATCGCCGTCGATCGCGATCAGGCGGGTGGATCCGACCAGCAAGGTCGTACGCCCGCCGGTCGAGATCCGCTCGTCGTCCGTCGCCGCGAACCAATGCGGCACGTCGCGCAGCGAGGGAGCCCGCTGGAGCGAGACCTCATCGCATGCGTTCAATACAGCGAGGGCGCCGCCCGAGAAGAGGCCCCACTTCGTGTGCGCGAGCCGCTCGCGGGAGCCCATAATTTCGACGTGCGCCTCGCCCACGTTGGTGAGGATGCCGAGGTCCGGCCGCGCCGCCACCACCAGCGGTGCGATATCGTCGTAGTGACGCGCGCCCATCTCTACCACCAGCACGTCGCGCGCGGCCGTCGCGTAGGCGAGCAAGAACTTGCTCACGCCGATCTCGTTGTTCTCGTTCGCCGGTGAAGCGGCGACTCGATCGCCATAGTGCGCGCGCAAGAGCTGCGCGAGCAGTTCTTTGGTCGTCGTCTTGCCGGCGCTCCCCGTGACCGCGACCACGCGACCCTCGAAGCGTTCGCGTGCGACCCGCGCGAGCGCGAGATAGGCGCGCAGCGTGTCCGTAACGATCAACGTAGTGATACCCTCGACGGCCGCACGGCGTTCGTCGACGATCAGCGCGGACGCACCGCGCGCGATCGCTTCGCGAACGTAGTCGTGTCCGTCGAAACGTTCGCCGCGCAGCGCCAGAAACGCATCGCCCGGTTCGATCGAGCGCGTATCGGTCGCGACGCGCAGATCCGCAGGCGCGAGATCCGGGTCGATCACTTCGGCCGATGTCGCACGGACGGCTTCGTCGAACGGGATCATCGTGCGGCCAGTGCTTCGCGGGCGACCGCGACATCGTCGAAGGGCCGCACCTCGGTGCCGACGATCTGGTAGTTCTCGTGACCCTTGCCCGCGACCAGGATCGTATCGCCGGCTCGCGCTTCGCGGATCGCCCGCCCGATTGCGACGCGACGATCCGCTTCGACAACGTGCGCGGTCGCGCCGATACCGGCGACGATGTCGTCGCGGATTGCCGCGGCGTCCTCGGTGCGCGGGTTGTCGTCGGTGACGTAGATGCGATCGGCCAGCCGTGCGGCGATCCCGCCCATCAAGGGTCGCTTCCCGCGATCGCGGTCCCCACCGCATCCAAAGACAACCGCGAGCGACCCGGTGCTCGCCTCGCGCAACGCGCCGAGCGCGTTCTCGAGCGAGTCCGGCGTATGCGCGTAGTCGACGATCACGGTGACGTCGCCGCCCGGTACCGGCTCCATCCGGCCCGGCACGCGACGCACGCTCTCGAGTCCGCGCGCGCTGGTCGCGTCGTCGATGCCGAGCGCGCGCGCGCACGCGATCGCGCAAAGAGCGTTCGAAACGTTGAAGCGGCCGGATAGATGCACGGTGAAGCGGACGCCGTCGACCGCGAACGTGCTGCCGCTCGGGCGGATCGCAACATCGCGCGGCCGCACGTCGGCCTCTCCGGAGAGCGCATAGGTGGTCGTCGGCTTGGAATCCCTGGTCTCGTTCGCCCAGGCCAGGCCGTACGGATCCTCGGCATTGTAGACGCAGCGCTCGGCTAAATCGAAGAGCCGGCGCTTTGCCGCGGCGTAGGCGTCGCTCGTCCCGTGAAAGTCCAGATGATCGCGCGTCAGGTTCGTGAACGCACCGACCGCAAAGCGTACGTCTTCGACCCGTTCGAGCGCGAGCGCGTGCGAACTCACCTCCATCGCGACCGCCTTCGCACCCGCGTCGCGCATCTGCGCGAGGAGTGCATGCAGTTCCGGCGGCTGGGGCGTGGTGTTCGCGAGCGGCCACTCGCGGGTGCCGAAACGCGCGCCGATCGTACCGATCGTTCCGCACGGCAGTCCGGCCGCATCGAAGATCGCGGCGATCATCTGGGTCGTCGTAGTCTTGCCGTTCGTCCCGGTCACGCCGATCGCATCGAACGACTGCGACGGGTCGCGGTAGAACGCCGCCGCCAGCGGCGAAAGCGCACGCCGGGTATCCTCGACGGCGACGACGCGCGACTCGAAACCGACGGGAACCGCGATCGCCCGACCGCGCTCGACGACGACCGCGAGCGCGCCGCGCTCGAGCGCCCCTCCGACGAAGTCGTGCCCGTCCAGGCGTTCGCCGCGCAGAGCGACGTAGAGTTCCCCGTGCGCGACCGTTCGCGAATCGATCGCGATGCCTGAAAACGTGCCTACCGATACAGCGCGTACTAACTCCTCGAACGTCATCGGTTCGCGTCCGCCTTGACGGGTGGCGGCGCGGGCAGCGTTCCGGCGTGCAGCATCGCCGCGCGCGCGATCTTCGCGAACGCCGGTGCTGCGACCACGCCGCCGTAGATCGAGCCGATCGGACGCTCGACTTTGACGTAGATCACGTACTTGGGATGTTCGTAGGGCACCATACCGATGAACGACGCGACGTACGCGCCCGACTCGTAACCGTAGTTTCCGACCATCTGCGCGGTGCCGGTCTTTCCGGCGGTGGTATAGCCGGGGACCTGCGCGGTCGCTCCGGTCCCGTGTAACACGACCTCGCGCAGGAACGAGCGGAGCGTCTCGGCGGTGTGCTCGGAGAAGACGCGGCGTTCGATTTCGGTCCGGTATTGATACACGACGTCGCCAGCGCTGTTCTCGATCGCGCGCAGAATTCGCGGGCGGACGAGGGTCCCGCCGTTGGCGATCGCACAGTAGAAACGCGCCATCGCAATCGGTGTGACCGAGACGCCCTGGCCGAACGACATGGTCGCAAGCGACGAGTCGCTCCAGCCCTTGGGATTCGGTACGATCCCAGGGTTCTCGCCGGGAAGTCCGATCTGGGTGGGCGTACCGAATCCGGCCGCCAACTCCATCGCGTAGAACGTGCGCGCGCCGATATGCATGCCGACCTCGGCGGCACCGACGTTGTGCGAAAGCGCGATGATCTGCTCGAGCGATTCACTACCGCCTGCGAGGCCCATGAAACCGTCCTCGGCGTTGTGGATGACGTGTCCGCCAACCTCGAGCTGGTCGCGCGCGGGGAACGTCATCCCGGTCGTCACCTTGCCGGACTCGAGCGCTGCGGCGGCGGTGACGAGTTTGAACGTGGAGCCCGGCTCGTAGGCGTCCATCACCGCGTGGTCGCGACGGCGCGCGTCGCTGAACGTCCAGAACTTGTTCGGATCGTAATCCGGCGAATTCGCGAGAGCGAGCACCTCGCCGGTGTACGGATCCATCACGATCGCCGTTCCGCTCTGCGCGCGGAACGCGCGGACCTGCGTCTCGAGTGCCTGCTCGGTGACGAACTGCAGATACGAGTCGAGTGTGAGCTGGAGCGTCAGTCCTTGCTGCGCCGGCTTGACGATGGTGTCGTGCCCGAGCGGGATCGGACGCCCGAGGTTGTCGGTCTCGAGCAGTTCCTTGCCCGGCGTGCCTTTGAGCAGCCCGTCGAAATTGTATTCGAGCCCGTCGAGGCCGTTCTCGTCGGTGCCGACGAAGCCGAGCACCGTCGAAGCCAGCTTCCCGACCGTATCCACGCGCTTGCCGGTATCTTCGCCTTTGAGCTGCACGGCCGCGATGCCGAGCGCGCGCACTTTCTGCCCTTGGTCGTAGGGGACCTTACGCGCGATCCAGACGAACCACATACGCTTGTCGTGCATCGCTTCGACCGTCGCCGGATCCAGCTTGCCGAAGATCTTGCCGAGCGCCGCGACTGCGGCATCCGGATCGGTCAGATCGTGCGGCACCACGTAGACGCTCTCCGAGGGGAGCGAGCGCACCAGCACCTCGTTGTCGCGGTCGACGATGCTTCCGCGGCGCGCGAAGATATCGATCGCGTCCGAGCGCTGCGCGAGCGCCTCCTTCGCGAGCACCGGACCCCGCAGGACCTGGACGTCGTAGAGGCGCCAAGAGAGGAACAAACCGACCGCAAGCAGGCCAAAAAAAACGACTTTCGCGCGCATCGGTGCGATGCGCGCGAATTGGCGTTGTTGCGAGTTCATGCGTGCGGCCCCGTCGCGGTTACCTCACGCTCGGCTGCGCCGGCTTTCCGCCGAAGAGCGCCGCGAACGAGGAGAGCAAGGCGACGTGCGAGGTGTCGATCGCGGGCGGTGCGATGCGGATCAGCGCGAATTGTTGCGGATCTTTCATGCCGAGACGCGCGGCGAAGGTCGCGAGCCGCTCCTGCCAACGTAGACCGCTCAACCGGTCGTCGAGCCGTGCCGTCGCGCCCTGCAACTGCAGGCGCTGCACGTCGGCTTTGGCGACCGCGTACGTCATCCCGGTCAGGTTCGAGGTCATCGTCACGTAGCCGATCAGCAAGACCGACGCGATGCCGAGCACCACGCAAAACCGCGTGATCGAAGCATAGCGCGTCTTGTGATGGTGCTTGCGCCGCGCATCGGTCGCTCCGCGCGCCTGCCGCGGATTGCGGATACGGGGTGAACGTTCGTCGACGTAGTGTGGTTGGATCATGCTCAGCTGGCCTTCCGTTGGGCGGCGCGGATCTTCGCGCTGCGCGCGCGCGGATTGGAAGATTGCTCGGCTTCGTCGGCGATCAGCGGCTTGCGCGTGATGCGTTCGAGGCGTTCGTCGTCGCGGAAGGTCGTCTTGACGATCCGGTCTTCGAGCGAGTGGAACGAGATCGCGACCACCCGGCCGGCCTTGGCCAGACGACCGATCGCGGCATCGAGCCCGTCCTTGAGCGCGCCGAGTTCGTCGTTGACGGCGATCCGGAGCGCCTGGAAGACGCGCGTCGCCGGATGGATCCGTTCGCGATGACCCTTGCGTTGCACCAGGCCCGAGACCATCGCCGCGAACTCCGTCGTCGTCTCGGGAAGCCTCCCGGCGGCGCGACGCTGCACGATCACGCGCGCGATCCGACGTGCGGCGCGTTCCTGGCCGTAGTTGAAGAAGATATCGGCAAGTTCCGATTCGCTCGCGTGCAACAGCACGTCGAACGCGCTCCGGCCTTCGGTCGGATTCATACGCATGTCGAGCGGCGCCGCGTACTGCAGCGAAAATCCACGATCGGCTTCATCGAACTGCATAGAGGAGACCCCCAAGTCGAAGAACACGCCGTCCACCTCGGAGACGTCCAGCGCGTCGAGCCGCGATGCCAACTCGCGGAAGTTCGCATGCACGAACGTGAAGTTCGGGTCTACGATCGAGCGCGCGCGCTCCACCGCCGTCGGATCGGTGTCGAACGCAATCACCCGACCGGTGCGCACCCGCTCCAGCATCCCACGCGTATGCCCGCCCGCACCGAAGGTCGCATCCACATAGATGCCATCCGGACGGAGCGCCAGCAACTCGAGCGATTGCGTGTAGAGGACCGGAACGTGGCTCATACGACGCCCACATCAGTACAGACCGAGGTCGGCCATGAAATCGGCGACCTCGCCTTCCGGTGCTGCGTGTTGGGCGAGGCGGTCTTTGGCCCAGATCTCGACCCGGGTCAGCGAGCCGATCGAGGTGACGTCCCGCTCGATCCCGGCATAGGCGCGCAGGTGGCTCGGGATAAGCAATCGCCCTTGGGCGTCGCACGCGACTTCCTCGGTATTAGCGAAGAGATGGCGGACCAGCCGACGGAAACGGTCGTCCTTGCGGGGGGCGGCCTCGAGCTTGGCGCAGAGTTCCGACCAGGTGACGCTCGGATAGAGCGCCAGGCACGGATCGGGCTGAGCAATTGTCAGAACAAACCCTGCTCCCAGGCGTTCGCGGAACCTCGCGGGTACGATGAGTCGCCCCTTGTCATCCAGAGCGTGTTCGACCGACCCGGTAAAGCGCGGCAGATCCGCGTGCATTACCCCTCCCTAGACCACCACTTCACACCACTTCCCACCACTATACGCAGAAGGGCAGCTCGGGACAAGGGCAGTTGAGCACAAAGAACACCCTTGCGAACAGGCGTTCGATTCGGCCGGATCTAGGGGCTCTAGGCGGGTCTCCTCCTAGTCTTGGCTCAAGGCGTCCGGTTTATCGTACAGGCCGATGCGATCGACGAGGGTGGCGCTGGCTTCGTTGAGTCCGACGACCTCCACGGGAACACCGCGCCTGGCAAAGCCGAGGACGATCTTGTCGATCGCGCCGACCGCCGAGCTGTCCCAGATGTGCGCGTGACGAAGATCGATCGTCACGCCTGCAAGCTGTTCGGCCGTATCGAAAGCCGCCAAGAGTTCTTGCGTGCTGACGAAGAAGAGCTGACCGTGAAGCAGGTACGTACGGTGCGTGCCGTCGCCGTCCAGGACGCTGGTCACGTTCGTCTCCTTCGCGATCTTCCGCGCGAAGAATATCGCGCTCAAGACGACGCCGACGAGCACGCCGATCGAGAGATCGCGGGTCGCGAGAGTCGCCCCGACGGTAGCCAGCATCACGATCGTGTCGCTCTTGTGGTGGAGCGTGAGCGTTCGAAGCGACGACCAATCGAACGTGCTGATGGAGACGACGATCATGACGGCTACCAAGGCCGCCATCGGCACGATGAAGAGCACGTGCTGTAGGACGAGGATGAGCGCGAGCAAGAACGCACCCGCCCAGAATGTCGAGAGCCGCCCACGGCCGCCGGCACCGATGTTGATCATCGTCTGACCGATCATCGCGCAGCCGGCCATCCCGCCGAAGAGTCCGGCAACGACGTTCCCGATCCCCTGCGAGGCGCACTCCCGGCTCTTGTCGCTGCGCGTATCCGTTCGCTCGTCGACCAGTTGCGCCGTCAGCAACGTCTCGATCAGGCCCACCAGCGCGAGCGTGAGCGAGAGTGGGACGATCACCCGTAACGTCTCGGCGTTTATCGGCAGGCCCGGAATGCCGAAGGACGGGAACGCGGACGGGAGTGCGCCCATGTCGCCGACCCGCGGGACGTTCACCCGCGTCGCGACGGCGGTTAGGGTCACCGCGACGATCGCGACCAGAGCGCTCGGTACGACCCGCGTAAAGCGCGGAAGGATGTAGATGATCGCCACGCCCATGGCGACGAGCAGGTAGGTCGGCGCGCTCGCACCGATGAGCTGCGGCAGTTGCGCCGAGAAGATCAGGATTGCAAGGGCGTTGACGAATCCGGTCATGACGCTACGCGGGATGAATTTCAAGTACCGCGCCAGGTGCAGCCGACCAAAAACGATCTGCCAGATGCCGGCAAGGATCGTCGCTGCGAAGAGATACGGAAGGCCATGCTCTTTGACGAGGCCGGTCATGAGCAGCGCCATCGCGCCCGTGGCGGCGCTGATCATGCCGGTGCGGCCGCCGAGAAACGCCGCCACGATCGGGATGAGACAGGACGAAAAAAGCCCGACCTTCGGATCGACGCCGGCGATGATGCTGAAACCGATCGCCTCGGGAATCAACGCGAAGGCGACGATGGTGCCGGAGAGTACGTCGGCATACGCCGTGCCGAACCACTCCTTACGATACGTGGCAAGAGACATCCGAGAGCCTTTTTGGAAGAGTCGGCCGAGGGCCATTCGCGGGAGCGTTGCCGTTTTGCCGCCACGCGGTCCGACTCATTGGACTATATTGACAAATCTCGATTCAGTACGTAATATCGACTTATGTCGATGCAACGCTGCTGTCCACCGGTCACGGTCGTCACCGCCGATTTCGGCGAGGACGCCGCACTCCTGAAGGCCGCCGCCGACCCATACCGGCTGACCATCCTGGCCACCCTCGCTCGGAGTACCGACGAGGCCTGTGTCTGCGACTTCACCGGCGCGCTTCCGCTCAACCAGCCGGCCGTCTCGCATCATCTCAAGATCCTACGCGATGCCGGCCTGGTCACGTCCGAGCGACGCGGCACCTGGGTCTACTATCGACTCGCCGACGACGCGCGCGAACGACTGACGCGCGTCCTCTCCTCCGCTATCCCGGAGAAAGCCCCCGCATGAAAACGCACTTGAACCTCGCGACGACCGACCTCGAGAAGAGCGTCGCCTTCTACTCGACCCTGCTCGCGGCGAAGCCCGCCAAGCACCTCGACGACTACGCGCTCTTCATCACCGACGAGCCCGGCCTGGAGCTGGCACTCGATCTGCGCGCGACGGTCGAACCTACTCGCGACGCGCACTTCGGCATCTTCGTCGAAAGCGCCGACGACGTCGAACGCGCGATCGTGCGGCTCGAAGCTGCGGGCCTGGCGGACTCGATCGAACGCGAAGACACGTGCTGTTACGCCAACCAGACCAAGGTCTGGGCGAGCGACCCCGAGGGACGCCGCTGGGAGGTCTACACCGTGCACGAAGACACGGAAGAACGCGACGACGAGAATACGACGTGCTGTACGAGCGAACGCGAAGAGTCGCGCTCGTGTTGCGCCGCGTAGCGGCTCGCTTCGCGCGTCAGTCGGACTGGATGACGTCGCGCTGACGATAGGCGCGCGTGTACGGCGGGCGGTGTTCGTCGAGCGCCTGCTCGTACTCGTCGGCCTTGCATGCGAGGATCATCTCGCCTTCGATGGCGACGAGGACGCGCGCGATCGTACCGCGGAC
>JBBRTL010000019.1:0-21020 GCA_038244445.1 Vulcanimicrobiales bacterium | reverse complement strand
TTCTCGGTCAGCGTGGTCTTGCCGGCGTCGGGATGCGAGATGATCGCAAAGGTCCGTCGCTTGGCGACTTCTTCGGAAATATCCATAGGTGATACGGTTACATGTTCGACGGAACGTAGGTGCGCAACTGCGCGCGCGCGCCTTCGAGGTGCAGGACGAAGAGCCGCGCGTCCAAACGGTAGAGCCGCACCGGTGCCGGAACGCGTAGGGTGTCGGGGCCGCGTCGGACGAGCACGCCCGCGTTGTCGAGCGAGATCCGGCAATCGCGATAGACCAGCGTCGCAGGTGGCGAGAGCGCTTTTGCGCCGGGCGGGATCGTCGCGCGCACGTAGGCGATCGTGCCGCGCGCGACCGCCGTCTGCGTCAGGCACTCGGGAAGGGTCGAGAGCGCCCAGGGCGCGTCGACCAAGAAGCCGCTCGTGCCGAGGCCGGTCTTTCCACTGGCCGGAGCCGGGCGCGGCGCCATCGTCACCGGTACCGATTTGATCGTCAGGTCCTTATGCGGCAGCGACAGCCACCAGGCCGCCACGCCGGCGAACGTGCCGACCACGAGCACCGCCGCGACGACGAAATAGCGCAGCATCCCGCGCACGAGATCTAGGCGAGCCGCAAGCGCGCGGCACCGATCGAATAGTCGGCCATCCCGTAATAGATGTCGAAGACGCGCGGGCCGAGATCCGGTCGCGGGTCGATACCCGTCGGGAAGACGACGTTATCCACGACGCCGTTCCGCTCGCGATCGGACTCCGGGCAGAGCACCGGGTGCGGCGAGCGATACAAGATCCGATGCGGCTCGTGGATGTCGTGCACCACCAGCCCCGCGCTATAGCGGAACTTCGGGCGAGTGCCGCTGTTGTCGATCACGTCGACGCCGTGGAAGACCGAGAGCCAGCCCTCGGCGATGCGTACCGGCGGCGTACCGCCTCCGACCTTGATCGATCCCCAATGCTCGTCGGGCGCAAGGACGAGTTCGCTCTCGGCGACATCGAGAAGCGCGCTCGGGTCCTGCTTGGCCGCGGCCAGCGGAACGTAGCCGACCCGGATCGATTCGCGATCGGCGTAGGGTAAGCGTTCGATCATCGGAATCGCCGCGCGCCCGTCGACCGCGGAGAGATGGAGCATCGGGCGATGATAGAACGCGAGCGACGGAACGCCCGCAGGCGACGTCACCGGCTCGGGAAAGAACGCGGCGTCCTTGTCGTCGCCGACATGCATGCCCGGCCCTCCGAAGCGCATCAAGCCGAGGCGCTCCCACGAGCGTGCGTCGTTCGAAGCCGCGAGCGCGATGCGCGGACCTTCCGGGCCGAAGGCGGTGTAGGCCATCACGAAACGATCGAGTTCGGGGATGAAAGTCACGCGCGGATCTTCGCAGCCGTAGCCCGGATGTTCGCGCACTTCGTACGGCGCTTCCGGTTCGAGCGCAAATCCGTCGCGACCGGCGATAAAACCGCCCTCGTGTTCGGTGACGCCGACCCGGCCGACGCGCGAGATGTTGCCCGTCTCCACGTCGCGCGGATAGAGCAACAACGCGCCTTCGCGCGTGCGAACGCAGGCCGGATTGAGGGTGCCTTCGACCTCGGACGGATCGCCGTTCGGCTCCATCACCAGTCCCAGACGCTCGATCGTCGCGTCGAGTTGAACGACCGCGTTGGTCAACGTTCCTCCAAGTTTCGGGCGCTCGCGCCCAATGTAGTGACGATCTCGTGGACGCTCCGGGAAGCGCTCCAAGCGAGCGCGTCCAGACCGGTCCGTTCGCCGAGCAGATCGACCGTCGCGCCGGGCGTCAGGGCGCCCGCCGCAAGCAGTGTATACTGCATGCCAACCGAGAGTATATCGTCCGCCCCGGCCGCATCCTTAGGATATCCGTCGCCATACCCACAACGAACCGTCGCGACCCGTGTCTCCGTTTCGAGCGCCCGGTCGCCATACCCGATCCGGGTTCCGGCCGGATAGGTCTGGACGCGCAGGACCTCCGCCCGAAGATGGAGCGCGTTCGCGACGCCCGGAACGCTCGGTCCGCCGGTCGCTCCGAAGAGCCCGACGCCGATCCGCACGCTATCGCCGGTCGCCGAACGGTCGGCCGCCGAGAACGTGGACGCCGCATCCACGGCAGCGACGTTCACGCCGTGCCGGCGCAAGAGCGCGACGCCTTCATGCAGGCGCCCGACCTGTTCGCGCGCTGCGGCCGCATCGGTGACGTGCGTCCAGACCTCGACCCCGACGTCTTCGTCGGCGAGCGCGGGCGCAAACGCTTCGAGGGCGCGCAGGTCCAGGCCGCTCCAGCCCGCCGCCGGCAGGACCCCGATGCGCACGCGGAGCGGACGGCCGCTCGACGCGGACCAGTCGCACGCGATCGCGAGTTCGCGACGCGTGGCGATCGTCGGCAGACCGCCCGCATCGAGGATCTCGCAGAGATGCGCCGGATCGACCGCGCCGAGCACCACCACCGGCAACGACGTCAGCGGACGGAGTTCGAAGAACTCATCCGCATCCGCCACGCAGAACGCTTCGCAGACGTCTTCGAGGGCCGCGGCCAATCGCTCCATTCCCCAGTTGTAGCCGTCGCATTTGAGGACCGCGCGGATCGGCACGCCGGCAAACGCTTCCCAGGCGCGCGCGTTGCGCGCGGCCGCATCGAGATCGATCGAATAAACGGGGCGCAAGAGAGCTACGGGAACTCCGTCGCCGCGACCGGATCGTTACTGGGCGTCACGACGTCGACGTGCACGCCGCGGCGATAGACCGCGTTCGGGACGACCCAGAGCGTATAGGATCGATAGTCGCGCGACGCCTCGCCGCCGTCGGCCGGCTCTTCTTCGAAGGCGACCACGCGGACGCGTTCGTCGCTCGCGCGGATCGACTCGATCACCTGGCGGTATCCGGTCCGCTTGTGCGGTCCCATCAACAAGACGATGCCGAACTCGCCGCGGAACCGCACGGCCGCATGTATGCCGAGCGCGTCGAGACCGGCGGTATCCCGGACCACCACGATCTGGTTGCCGCCGGGGACGGTGGTCGTGCCCTGCGCGTAGGTCTTGACCCGGACTTCGCGGCAACCGGAAAGCAACAGCACCGCCGCCAGGGCCGCCCATTTCCATACTTCCGGATGCCCAACTCGAATCCGCACGGTGGCCCCGCTTTCGCCACCCTTCCGACGTGTCACTTGTCACAGCTCGACCCGATGGCTCATTCTAAGAGCGTACATGCTCCACGTGCTCGTTCTCGCGGCGCTCGCCGCCGTATCACCATCCCCATCGCCGGTGCCCTCGCCGACGCCCGAGGGACTGCGCGTGATCGCGGCCGTCCACGCCTCGACCGCCTGCGCCGAGATCGCGGCCCACGCCAACGCGGCGATCGCTTCCGCCCTGGCCGACGACGCGACCCTTACGGAGACGATCAAGGCCCTGCACGGTGCCGAGCTGGACGGGAACGTGATCAAGCACCGGAACGGCCTGGACGCCCTCGGCAACTATGCCAAGACCCTCAACCTCCAGGCCCTGAGCGGGGACGCCGAGGTCAAGCGCCTGCGTAAACTGGCCGAATCCTCGACCGACCCGCAGCGGAAGAAAGACCTCAAGGCCTTCGCCGACTGGCTGGGTGGCGCGATGTGGCGCCAGCGCAAGGTCGCTCGTGACCTGAACGGCTTCCTCGCGACGATGGATTACTACGATATGTCGACGCTGGACGAATCCGAGAAGAACATCGATATGGCTATCTTCGGCAACCCGGACCAGCGGCCGGCCTTCGTGGGAGAGCTTAGTCCGACGAGCCGGAACACCACGATCTTCGGGGGGACGTCCGGCGGCCCGGTCGCTCCCGCGGTCGAGACGCGCCCCACCTACAATCAGATGGCCGAGGCGGCCGCCCGGGACTTCGAACTCCGCCTGCCCGCGATCGCCAACGATGAGTCGATGGCGGCCGGCCACGTCGCGGCCGCACTCGCCGGCTGTTAAAAGGGCGACCACTGTCGTTGCCCTCGGGAGCGCTTCCGGCTAGACTCTGAAGTCTAGTGGCGACTTTGCGATTGCTCTCGGTGGCGGCGATGCTCGACGCCTTCGGAACCATCTTGCTCGGCAGCTGGACCCGGATCAACGGGGCCGGCATGACCTGTCCGCAATGGCCCGCTTGTCCGCTCGACTCGGTGACCCTGTGGGAATGGACCCACCGATTCTTCGCCGTGCTCCTGGTACCGCTGGTCATCGGGGTCGTCGCGGTCGCATGGAAGAACCGCAGGGCCGCGCCCGCGACCATCCCGGTCGCCGGCATCGTGGTCGCACTCTTCATCGTGCAAGTGCTCCTCGGCGCCGCTACCGTCCATCTCTCGAACAGCCCGATGTCGGTCGTCCTCCACTGGGGCACCGGCATGGCCTTCATCGCCGCCCTCGCCGCGATGGCGTTGCTCGCGGACGCCGCCCCGGGCTTGAGCTTTTCGGCGATCGCCGGTGCGCTCGCAGGCACGGCGCTCCTTGCGTTCGTGACGATGTGCGTCGGCGCGTACGTGAGTTCGTCCGGCGCCGGCCTCGCCTGCATCTCGATTCCCGAATGCGCGGGCAACGTGGTCGTGTATACGCCCGGGCAGTTCGTGCAGATGCTCCATCGCTTCATCGCCGCCGCCACACTGATCGTCGCGACCGCTACCGTCGCGCTCGCCTGGGCACGCGCCGCCACGACGCGCGTTCGCGCGGTCGCGACCGTCGGCCTCGCGCTCGTCTTCGTGCAAGTGCTGCTCGGACTGCTGAACGTCGTGATGCGTCTGCCGATGGATCTGCGTGAAGCGCACGCCGCCAATGCCGCGCTCGTATTTCTCGCCTTCGTCGTCGCGGCGATCTTGGCGGCACTCGACGCACGAGCACCCGTTCGGTCCGCGCAGGAAGTGCGATGAGAGAGACCCTCTCGCGTCTCGATGCGCCGGGCCAACCCGGTAAGACCGCGCTCCTGACGGCGTACTTCGAACTCACCAAACCGCGCATCATCGTCCTGCTGTTGATCACGACGGCGGCCGCGATGGTGATGGCGGCGCGCGGCATTCCACCGCTCGCGCTGACCTTCTGGACCCTGCTGGGCGGCGCGCTCGCGGCCGGTTCGGCGGGCGCTCTCAACTGCGTCTTCGATGCGGATATCGACGGCCTGATGCGTCGCACGCGCACCCGTCCGATACCGACCGGCACGATCTCGTCGCAGAACGCCACGATTTTCGCTGCGATCCTCGGCATCGCGTCGTTCGCGATCCTCTACTTTCTGACCAACCCACTCGCGGCGTGGCTTTCGCTCTGCGGCAACGTCTACTACGTCGCGATCTACACGATGTGGCTGAAGCGGCGCACGCCGCTCAACATCGTGATCGGCGGCGCGGCCGGCGCGGTCCCGCCGCTGGTCGGCTGGGCCGCCGTGACCGGCGCGATCGGCGGACCGGCGCTCGGGCTCTTCGCCTTGATCTTCCTTTGGACGCCGCCGCACTTCTGGTCGCTGGCGCTGATCGCAGAGACCGATTACGACAAGGCCAAGATCCCGATGCTCCCCAACGTCAGCGGCGAGCGTCGTACCAAGGTCGAGATCGTGTGGTACACCGCGATCCTGGTGATCGCATCGCTTGCGCTCTATCCGTTGCACGTGATGGGCGCGCTCTACTTCGGCGCGGCCGCCATCCTCGGCGCGATCTTCCTGATCGACGCGATCCGCACGCTCCGCGATCCCGCCCAGGTCTGGGCGCGCACCACCTTCCGCTTCTCGCTACTCTATCTCGCGCTGATGTGCGCGGCGATGGTCGTCGACCGTATCTTCCTTGCGTAACTCGCGCGATCTCCCGCTGCTCCTGACGCTCGGCCTGGGCGTCTTCGCGGGCGCGCTCGATCTCGGCGTGCTCTCGCCGGCACTTCCGAAGCTCGCAGAAGATTTCGGCGTCGCCGCCGGCGACTCGTCGTGGGTGTTCACGCTCTATCTGTTGGTGATCGTGGCCTCGATCGCGATCGCCGGCGTCCTGGCGGACCGCTACGGAAGACGGGTCGTCTACGTCGCCTGCGTCGCGACGTTCGCGGCCGGAAGTCTGCTCGCGATCTTCGCGCCGAACTATCCGGTCTTCTTGCTCGCACGCGCGCTCCAAGCGCTCGGCGCGGGCGGCATCTTTCCGGTCGCGGTCGCCGCGATCGGCGACGTCGTTCCGGAGAACCGACGCGGCGCGGCGCTCGGATTGGTCGCGGCGACCTGGGGATTGGCGGCGATCGTCGGGCCGACGTTCGGCGGCATCATCACCCACTTCGTGTCGTGGCGCTGGATCTTCGTGCCCAACATCCCGCTCGCGCTCGCGGTGATCTGGCTGGCGCGGACGTACGTACCGAGCATCGCGCCGCACGTCCGGGGACCGCTCGACAAGCTCGGCTTGGCGACGCTCTGCATCGGCTTGCTCGGGCTCACCTACGGCATCACCGCGACCCGCTGGCCGATCGCGCTCCTCGGATTGATCGTGCTCGGGCTCTTCGTCTTCATCGAACGCTCGTCGCAGAATCCGATCGTGCCGCCCTCGCTCTTCGCCACGCCGCAGTTGATCAAGACGTACTCGCTCGAGATCACCATCGGCATCCTCGAGGGTTCGCTCTTCTTCATCCCGACCGTGCTGGTCGGCGCGCAAGGCCTATCGTACATGGTGGCGGGCTTCGTCGCCGCCCTCGGAGCGGTCACGTTCGTCGCCGTCATCCCGGCGGCCGGACGCGCGCTCGACCGGATCGGCAGCCGCGACGTCCTGATCGGCGGCGCGCTCTGCACCGAGATCGGCCTCGCGATCTTCGCGCTCGGCTTCGGATCGATCTGGCTCTCGCTACTCGCGATGATCGTCGCCGGCATCGGTTTCGGCGCCCTACTCGGCGCGCCGACGCGCTACATCGTCACCAACGCGACCACGCCCGCGACCCGCGCGACCGCAGTCGGCCTGCTCAGCCAGGCGCTGATCGTCGGCCAGATCTTGGGCGGCTCGATCGCCGGCGGCGTGATGAACGCCGCGCATAGCGTCGATGCCGGCTATCGCGACACGTATCTGATCTTCGCCGCCGTCGCCCTGGTCGCGCTCGGGTTGACGGTGACGCTAGCCGATCGCGCGACCGAACGCGCGATAGATGCGCCAGAGTAGGTAGCCGGCCGCCGCGAAGATCGCGAGCACGACCGCGAGATCGAGGATGCCGTCGAAGCCGGCGACCGAATCGCCGCAGGCGGCGACCGCCGCGCGCTTGAGCCAGAGATCGAGCGTTTCGAACGGATTGGTCGCGATGCCATCGAGACGGTCGAGTTCCGCACCGATCTCGTGCGGCGTCCACGCGTTGGTGTAGATCAGATCGCTGATCGTCCCGGTCTTGTCGACGATCGCGAGCGTCTCGGTGTGGATCAAGCCGACCGTCGGATCGGCGAATGGATCGAGCCCGAAGGCGGCATCGACGTCGAGAACGTCGTTCGGGGCGCCGGGCGCAAACGTCCAGCGCGCCGGATCGGCACCGAACGTGGTCGCATATCTCTTGAGAACCGCCGGCGTATCGTACTGCGGATCGAGGGTGATCTCGAGCAGTCCGACACCGCGCTTGGCGAACATCGTCTGCATCTGCCCGAACTTCGAGGTCGTGAGCGGGCACTCGCGCGCGTCGCGACAGCGCGTGTAGATGAATCCGACGACCAGGTTCTTGCCGAGATAGCGAGCGAGTGTAAACGGCCTGCCGTCCTGATCGACCAGGGTCGTCCTTGGGACCTTATCGCCGATCGCCAGTTGGTTGACCTCGCGCACGGCCGACGGTGCGGTCGTGTTCGCATCGATCATCACGTCGCGCAAGATCGAAGGCTTCGCGCTCTCGTCTTCTGTCGCCGCGATCCGATCGCCCGGATGGAGCTTCGCAAGGGATGCCGCATCGATGCGATAGGGCGCCGTGACGCCCGCTTCCTCGGCGGTCTTATCCCGCTCGACGATCGCCGTACCCTTGCTTGCCTGGATGGCCAGCACCGTGCCGCGAAACGCGCCGTGCGCGTCCGCGTCGACCAAACACGCGAGGAAGGCGAGCATCATCCCGGAACTCCCGAGGATGAGGTTCCGGCAGTTCGACCGTCGCGCGAAGATGCTCGCGCAGCGACCGTGGACCGAGCGCGAACGCCGCATCGTCTGGCGCGGGCTCACCGGTCGTATGTCCATCGCGATCGAACCGATCATCGGCATGGCTTTCTTCACGTTCTTCACCTGGGGTATCGTGTGGCGTTCGCAGCACGTCGCGACCGATGCGACCCTCTACAAGATCGCGCCGATCTTCGCTCTCGGAGCGATCGCCTTCGGTATCTATGCTATCGCGGTCATGGTCGCGCCGCTAACGGCTTTCCTGCAGACCCGCAAACCGATCTACAAGGTCGACGGCTACGTGCGCTACCGCGCGCCGGACGAATACTCCGAGATCGGCGCGGTCGGCTACATGGCCGCTCTTCTGGACGATCGCACGCCGGCCGGCGAATGGGAGTGCTTCGGCACCAAGCGCCTGCCCGATAAGACCATCCCGGCGCTGCTCGAGTTCTCCGAGTTCGGCGGCATCCACACCATCGATGGCCGCTCGACCGGCCTCATCCCCGATGGCGAGCTTCCGCTCCTCGCCATCGGCATCGCCCCGCGACGTTGATCTTGGTCGGCGGCCCCGAAAGCGTTCCCATCATGATCGCGGCCTACGATCCGCGCTGGCCCGAACGCTATCGTTTCGAGCGCGACCGGATATCTCAGGCTCTCGGCCCGAGCGCCCTGCTTATCGAGCATATCGGATCGACCTCGGTGCCGGGGCTAGGCGCAAAGCCGATCGTCGACATCCTCGTCGCCGTGGTGGATCCCGACGACGACGCGCAGCACCGCGGGGCCCTCGAACGGGCCGGCTACGTCCTCCGCGTCATCGAGTCGGGGCACCGCATGTATCGCACTGCGACGCGAGACGTTCACGTGCACCTCTGGGCGCACGAGAGCGACGATGTCGAGCGCCATCTCGCATTTCGCGACGTGCTCCGTTCGTCTGCCGAGGCGCGCACGATCTACGAACGCGTGAAGCGAGACCTGGCGCGCCGCGGATGGACCGACTCCAACGACTACGCCGGCGCCAAGGCCGACGTCATCGCGCTTCTAACGCAGGCGGAATAGACGAGCGGCGCCTGTCGGCGCCGCTCTCGATCTTCTTACTTCAGATTGATGCGTTGGACGCTCTGGGAGGGCCAGAAGTGGCCCCAGCCGGAGCTGGCTACGACCGAGCCGCCGATCGCGAAGATCACGACGACGCCGACCAAGCCGGCGACCTGCACCAGCGTCGGCACGCCCTTCGAGATCGGGACGCCGCGCGAATCCACTTTGTCGTACATTATGCTGCTCCCGCGAAACGGCCGAGCACGTCGATGCCGGCCAAGAATGCGATCACGCCGCCGATCGCGAGCAATCCGAGCATGACCTTGAAGACCTGGTTCTCGATGCCCGGCGTCTTCCAGTCGTTCTTGAGCGCGACCGCCGCGACCACGAACACGATCACCGAGCCGACGGCCGCGACCGTGCGCTCTACGAGGACCCAATCGATATGCATTGTCGTCGTCCTTAAATCAGGTAGAAGATCGAGAAGAGTACGACCCAGATCACGTCGACGAAGTGCCAGTACAGCGTTCCGGCGGTCAGGCCGAAGTACTTGTCCTTGGTATACTTGCCGTGGAGCGACTGGAGCAAGAGCGTCGTCAGGTAGATCACGCCGACCGCGACGTGAAAACCGTGCATGCCCGTCAACGTGAAGAACGAAGCGCCGAAGATGCCGCTGCCGCTCCAGGTCACGTGATCCTTGAGCATCAGGGTCGTGTACTCGTAGCCCTGACCGCCCAAGAACATCACGCCCAAGACGATCGTCGCGACCATAAAGACGGCGTACTTGGTGAAGTTGTTGTGCTTCCAGTTCTCGAGTGCGTAGTGCATCGTACAGCCCGAACCGAACAGCACCATCGAGTTGACCGACGCGAACGCGACGTCCAAGCGCGAGATGCCCGCCGGCGGCCAGCTCTGGCCGGTGTTGCGCAGGTAGAGATAGGCGAAGATGAACGACGCGAAGAGCACGACGTCGCTGACCAGGAAGAGCAAGAACCCCTGGAGCCGCAGCTCGCGGGTCTCGACGTAGAGCTGGTCCGGACCGTCGTCGTGGGCGAGTGCGTCGCCGTGAGGAAGGGATGCTACAGCCACAGTTGTTCGGTACCTTCCTAATGGACCGCAGCCGGCATCGGGCCGGGCGTGTCGTTGAGTTCGTCCTCAAGTCCCGCATACGGAAGCGGCTCCGCAAAGTCGTACGGCGTCGAGAAGACGGTCGGGATGTGCTTGAAATTGTAGTAGTGCGGCGGCGAGGGGATCTGCCATTCCAGCGTGCGCGCGCCCCATGGATTCGAGCCGGCCTTCTTGCCGTGACGTATGCTCCAGAGCATGTTCGCGAAGAACAGCAAGAGCGCGAAGGTCATCACGAACGAGAAGATCGATTCGATCTGGTTCCAGTGTTGGAACTGCGGATCGTAGGTGGCGACGCGGCGCGGCATGCCGAGCAAGCCGAGCATGTGCATCGGCAAGAACGTGCCGTTGAATCCGATGAAGAAGAGCCAGAACGTCCAATGCCCGAGCTTGTCGTTCATCAGGCGGCCGGTCATCTTGGGATACCAATAGTAGACGCCGGCGAGGATACCCATCAGCGAACCGCCGACCAGCACGTAGTGCAGGTGAGCGACGATGAAGTACGTGCCGTGCGCGTGCAGATCGAACGGCACCGCCGACAAGAATACGCCGGTGATGCCGCCGAACGTGAACGTCGCGATGAAGCCGATCGCGAAGAGCATCGCGGTCGTGTAGCGGATCTTGCCTTCCCAGAGGGTCGCGACCCACGAGAATATCTTGATACCGGTCGGGATCGCGATCAGCATCGTCAGGACCATGAACGGCAGCTGCAGCGCCGGCGCCATGCCCGAGGTGAACATGTGGTGCGCCCAAACCATGAAGCTGAGAAGCGCGATCGAGACCGACGAGAACGCGATCATCTTGTAGCCGAAGATCGGCTTGCGCGCGAACGTCGGGAATATCTCGGAGATGATGCCGAAGACCGGCAAGATCATGATGTAGACGGCCGGATGCGAGTAGAACCAGAACATGTGCTGCCACAGGATCGGCGACCCGCCCTTGGTCGGATCGAAGAACGGCACGCCGAACTGGCGCTCCATGAAGAGCGCCGCGAGGGCTGCCGCGAGGGCGGTCGTCGCGATCATCGACATCGGTGCGGTCGCGAACTGCGCCCAACAGAAGAGCGGCATCCGCGTGAAGGTCATACCGGGTGCGCGCATCTTCAGCAACGTCACCAGGAAGTTCAGGCCGGTCATGGTCGAGGAGATGCCGACCAGGAAGATCGCAGCGCACCACATGGACGTGCCGGGCGCGCCTTGGAGCGACATCGGCGGGTACTCGGTCCAGCCCGCTGCCGGCGCTCCCAGCAAGAACGATCCGAAGAGCAGCAGTCCGGCCGGCGGGAAGAGCCAGAACGAGATCATGTTCAGCCACGGGAACGCGACGTCGCGCGCGCCGATCTGCAGCGGAAAGACGAAGTTGCCGAAGGCGCCGGTCGCAAGCGGAATGACCACGAGCCAGACCATCGCCGAGCCGTGGATCGAGTAGACCTCGTTGTACGTATCCGCGCTGACGAAGCCGCCGTTGGCGTGCATCAGTTGGACCCGGATCACTTCGGCGAGCAAGCCGGCCAGCACCAGGAACACGAAACCCGTGATCATGTACTGGATGCCGATGATCTTATGATCGATCGAGAAGATGTATTTGCGGACGAAGCCTTGCGGTTCCGGGTGGACGTGGTCGGCGATACCGCCGGCGTGGACCGTTTCTACTGCTGCCATTCGTAACTCCGCTTACTTCTGGTTCTTCAAGAATTCGACGAGGTTGGCGATGTCCTTATCGGTCAACTGATTCGCCGTCATGTCGGGCATGTGCCCCATATCGCCCGTGTAGCCGTGCTGGATAATCGCCGCGACGTTCTCGGGCGTCGCCTTCTGGCCGTCGACGAGGTTCGGGTGTTTGGGGTCGTTCAGCAAGCCTTTGAGGCCCGGCCCGACGATCTTCTGGTCGAACGGCGCGACCTTGTGGCACGCGCTACACTTCGTGCCGAAGAGCACCTGACCGGCAGCGGCATCGCCACCCGCAAGCGCGACCGGGGCGCCGGCGCCGGCCTTGGGCAACGCGTCGCTCAGGTTCTTGGTCTTGTTCACCCAACCGTTGTACCAGGCGACGAAATGCGCGTGATCCTCGATCACGACCGTCTGCTTCTCCATCTCGCTGTGGAGCGTGCCGCAGAACTCGGTGCAGATGATCTTGTACGTGCCCGGATTGATCGGCGTGAAATGGAGCGTATTGATGAGTCCGGGCACCATGTCTGCCTTGATGCGCATGGTCGGCACCCAGAACGAGTGGATCACGTCGCTCGAGGTGACGTGGAGGGTGACCGGCACGTTGAGTTCGAGGTGCATCGCGTCCGGGATCTCGCCGTGGACGTTCGGATAGCGGAACGTGTAGAACCACTGATGCCCGATCGACTCGACGACGATCCCGCCGGCCGGCTGTTCGATCTCGATGCCGTACCAGATCTTAACGCTGAAGATCGCCATGATCACGACGAAGATGGTCGGGATCACCGTCCACCACAGCTCGAGCGAGTGGTTGTCGTGGATCTGCGTGCCGATCGCGTCCGGCGGATCCGACTTGCGCGCCCGGTACCGGACGCTGAAATAGACCAAATAGCCGATCACGAAGATGAAGAGCGGGGCCGACGACATCAGCAAGAACCGCGTCAACGAATCGATCTGAACGGCCTGCGTCACCGACTCGGCTTGCAGCTTGCTGAAATCCAAGGTTCCGAAGTACCAGACCGAAATCGCGGAAAGCACGGCGAAGATCGCCGTAACAATCCAAAAGTTCCGGTCGAGGTGCACGACCGGATCTCTATTCTCCACCAACGTACGTCTCCTGAGCTGTGCCGAGTCTGCTTTATCTGATGATAGGGGTGGGCCGAAGGGCCCGCACCTACTTTAGCCGAGGGCTAGTCGGGCCTCTTTTTGCCAGAGCATCGGAAAACTCCCCGACGAGCCAGCCGACGTCCGTAATGGCCGTCCCGACGACCGTCGCGTCGGCCCCGGCCGCGAGGGCCGCGGCACCTTGAGCCGGGGTGTGGATGCCCCCCTCACAGATGACGAACGCGCCGGTGCCGGCCATCGCTCGGACCAGATCGAGGGCGGGCAGACGAGTTCCGTCCGTTTCCTTTGTATAGCCGCACAGGGTCGAGCCGACGATCTCGGCGCCGGCCGCGGCCGCCCGCTCGGCGTCGGCCACCTCGGCGCAGTCGGCCATGGCGAGAGATCCGCCCGCCCGGATCGCCGCGATCAGCCGCTCGGTCGCCAGTCCTCCCGGCCTCGTGCGGGCGGTCGCGTCGAAGGCGATGATCTCGACGCCGGTCGCGAGCAGGGCGTCGACCTCGGCGAGCGTTGCCGTGATATACGGCTCGAACCCGTCGTAGGCGCGCTTGATGATCCCGATCATGGGCACATCCGCCCGCGCGCGAGCGGCCGCGATGTTCGCCACGCCCTCCATCCGCAGCCCGGCCGCCCCCGCATCCTGAACCGCCCGCGCCATCGCCGCAAGCACCATCGGATCGTCCAACGCGGACCCCTTAGCTTGAACGGAGACGATCAGCTTGCCACGCAGCTTGTCGAGCGCGCTCATCTCGCGTCACCGCTACGCTCGGTATAAACTCCGCGAAGCGTAGTCGAAGGGCGAGCAAGCGTGAGCGCACCGATCACCGGCTCGCTCTTCGGCGCGACCAGATCGACCAAGCGCCCCAGCCGCTCCATGTAATACGCGCTCCGTGTCATCCCGCCGATCGCCACCGACGCCTCCTTCGCGCCGACCATCGCCCGCGCACGAGCGATCTGCTTCGCCAGCGCCCCGACCTCTTCATCGACGATCCGCGTAACATCCGCATCCGGAACCGCGAGCAGATGTTCCGCGAGCGCCGCGACCCGGTCCCGCGAAATCCGCCCGGCATACACCGCACGCGCAACATCGAGCGCCGACTCGAGCCCGAAGAACCCGCTCACGATGCGGCGCAACGCCCCGTTCGCATCCGCCTCGCGGATCGCGTGCCGCGCAATTCCAAACGCACTGCCTTCGTCGCCGAAGACGTAGCCAAGCCCACCGACGGTAACCGCACGGCCGTCGTCCCCAACGCCATACACCACCGATCCCGTGCCGACGATCGCGACGACGCCCGCGCCGCCGCCGAACGCACCCGCATGCGCGATCGGCGCGTCGTGCATCAACCGCACCTCTGCCGCATCGAATGCGGGAGCAATCCCGACCGTCGAGCCGCCATATCCGCTCACGCCCGCGACGACCGCCTCGAACCGCGTGTCGCGCGGAAGCTTCGCATCGTCGAGCGCCGCCGCAACCGCACTTTCGAGCGCATCCTTCAACCGCGTCGAGTTCGCATCGCAACCGACTTCATCTGCCGGCCCCGCGACACCGCGACCGAGTACCTTCCCGTCGGCATCGCCGACGACGGCGGTGCTCGACGTCTGTCCGCCGTCGATCCCGGCGTAGAGTTTCACGACCGGACGAACAACTCGTGGGCGAACTCGTTGGCGGCCTTCTCGCGATCGGCGCGCTCTTCGAGGCGCGGAATTTCGCCGACGTGCTCGCGGTGATGGTAGAGTTCGTGGCCGACCGCGAGCGTCACGAACTCGCCGGCTTCGGTCGGATTCATGTTCTCGATGCTACGGACGTTGATCCGTATGAACGGGCCGCTCGGGTCGTACTCCGAGCGCAGCTCGTCGACGCCCCATTCGCCGAGGTCTGCGAACGAGATCGTGATCCCGTAGTAGCGCGCGAGTTTGAAAGCATGATTCATCGGGTCAGATCCACACCATCGGCTTCAAGGAGGCTTCGTAACCGGTGCATGTCCACATCCCCAACGCGCACGCCGCTCTGCTTCGCGAGAGCCGCAGCAGTTCCGGCTGCCTGACCCAAGGTCATCACGGTCGGCGTCAGGCGGGTCGACGCCAGCGCCTCGTGGGTGGTCGAGATGCAGCGCCCGGCGACCAGCAGTTGCTCGCGATTGATCGGCACCATGCAGCGATACGGGATCTCGTAGGCC
The DNA here is from genome assembly GCA_038244445.1 of Vulcanimicrobiales bacterium. Classification (GTDB taxonomy): domain Bacteria; phylum Vulcanimicrobiota; class Vulcanimicrobiia; order Vulcanimicrobiales; family Vulcanimicrobiaceae; genus JALYSX01. The sequence goes on along the minus strand of JBBRTL010000019.1, from coordinate 5,814 downwards.
GTTCCGGGTGCCAAACGCTGCGTGGCCGTGCCGCTACCCGACGGATTGTGGACGTCGATCGGATAGGCGCTGCGGGCGATCGCGTCGTCGAATTGACGCGCGTGGAGAACGTCGTCGCGGGTGAGCGTGTAGCGTCCGACGATCCGGCGTGACTCGCGGATCCCGATCTGCGTGCCGGTCGCCGCCAAGCGCGCGTTCTCGAACCCCGGAACGCGCTTCTGGAAGAATCGGACGAGTTGCATCACCTGCGCCCGAGCCTCGACCTCGGCCCGGGTGAGGTCGTCGGGGTCGAGCGGGTCGATGTCGGTGACGCGCGTCATGTTGACGGTCACTTCGTCCGGATAGGGCGAGGCGAAGAACGAGACCAGTTCGCGCGGGACGTCCACTTCGCCCGAGTCGCGCGCCTGCTGCCAGAGTTCGTAGAGGCCCGCGACGGCCGTGAGCGCCGGGCCGCGCCGTTCGTGGGTCTTGAGCGAGGTTCGCATCTGATCCGGGTGCATCCGAAGATAGACAGCGAGCTTGTCGAGGTCGACGTGACTCAAGCGGAACATCAGACTGGCCGGCTGGACGCGGCCGCGCTCGTCGCCCTGCTGGGTCGGCACGCCGGCCGAGGCCGCCACGTAGGCGTCCGCCGTCGAGTCGATCGTGATCGTGCCGCGATAGGCGCGCTCGCCGGCCACGGTCGCGACCACCGCGCGATCCACCTCGGTCGTTCCGTCCGGACGCTCGCGCAGTTCGGCCCGCAAGAACCACGCGTGCAGCAGCAGATCGACGCCGGCTTCTTTCATCATCTCGAAGAGCAGCGCTTTGTGCGCCTCCGGATCGAACGGTGTGATCGTCGGGACGTAGTCCGACGCGTCGACGATATGGCCCGGCGAGGCGCCGGTCCTCATCAACCGCTCGACGATCTCTTGCGCGATGCCGCCGACGATGCGTTTTTGACCGGAGTGGAAGGTCATCCAAGGCCCGACCATCGATGCGGTCGCGGTGCCCCCGAGAAAGCCGTAGCGTTCGATCAGCATCGTGCGGGCGCCGTGCCGCGCCGCCGCGAGCGCCGCCGCGCATCCTGCGTTTCCGCCCCCTAGAACCAGGACGTCGTAGTCGCGCATCCCCGCGCTCGTTCGCCGCCCGCTCGGAAGGCCATTCCCGGCCTTCGCGAAAAGCCGGAGCGATGCAAGAAACCGTCTCGAGCGAAGACCGGAATCAGGCGCTCTTCGCGCACCTCTCTGGGCTGCTCGCGGTGACCGGCATGCCGTTCGCGCACGTCGTCGGACCGCTCGTGTTCTATCTGATGGCGAAGAACAAACCGTCGGTTTTCGCGCTCGAGAACGCGCGCGAAGCATTGAACTTCCAGATCACCTGCGGCATCGTCTACACCATCGCGATCATCGGCTATATCGTGGGTATCTTCTCGGCCGTGTTCGGCGCGCCGATGCACGCGCACGCGGCCGAACCGCCGGCCGCGTTCTTCGGCAGCCTCGGCCTCGGATTTGCGTTTCTGCTAGGCGGCCTGGCGTACGGCATCTTCGATCTGATCTGCATCATCGTCGCGGCCGTCAGGGTCGGTAACGGCGAGACGTTCCGCTACCCGCTCTCGATACGCTTCGTCCGTTAGCCTACGCGTGTACGCCCGCTCCGCCCAGTTCTACGACCCGCTCTATCGCGCGATGGGCAAAGACTACGGCGCCGAAGCGCGACACCTGCACGAGATCGTCGAAACGCGGAAGCGCTCGCTCGGGAACGCGCTGCTCGATGCGGCCTGCGGCACCGGTCTCCACCTCCAACACTTGCGCGAATGGTACGACTGCGAAGGCATCGACGTCGATCGCGCGATGCTCTCGATCGCGGCGACCCGCGTGCCGGACGTGCGCCTGCACTGCATGGACATGATCGGCTTCCACCTCGACCGCAAGTTCGATGCGATCGTCTCGCTCTTCGGCTCGGTCGGCTATCTACCCAACGCCGGCCGGCTCGATCAGGTGGTACGCGATATGGCCCGCCATCTCAATCCAGGCGGGGTGGTGGTCGTCGAACCGTGGTTCTCGCCCGAGAAGTGGGAGGACGGCTTCGTCTCGGCGCTCTTCGTCGACGAGCCGGACCTGAAGATCTCGCGGATGGCGGTCAGTCGCCGCGACGGCAACGTCTCGATCCTCAACTTCCACTTCACGATCGCCCAACGCGACGGCGTCCGCACCTTCACCGAGCCGCATCGCATGACGCTCTTCACCGAGGCCGAGTATCGCCATGCGTTCGCCGCGGCAAAACTCGAGGTCGAGTTCGATCCCGTCGGCGTCGACGGTCGCGGACTCTACATCGGCACCATGCCGAGCGAATGAGCGACCGCATAGAGTAAGACCGGGTCTTCGCCTCGCGCGATCTGTCCCGGCGTCGCGCGGATCGTGACGTCGGGAACGACGCCCTGGCCGGCCGGTCGGGGTTTCGGTGCGAACCAGTACTGCGTCGGGAAGCCGAACTCGAGCCCGGTGTGCGGCGCGACGCCGCGAAAGACGCCGCCGTTGCCGTTCACCGGTTCCGCGGTCTCTTCGCCGACGATCGTCGCGAGCCCGAAGTCTTTCGCCGCGACCGCGCACGCCATCGCCGACGAAAATGTTCCCGGACCGATCAACAGAAAGACCTTACCGCGATAGCGCAGCGGATTGGGCGGAGGCTGCATGACCTCTTGGGGGACGGTGATGAGCGCGCCGTTCTTCGCATTCCATGCATCGATGCCGTACGCGTCGACGTACTTCTGCTTCCCGAACGCCTTCTTGACGATCGCGCTCGAGCGCTCGACGGCGCCGCCGGACTGCGCGAACGGCTTGTCGGTGATGTAGCCCCAAAGGACGTCGTTCAGACTCCCGTCGCCGCCCTCGTTCGTGCGGATATCGATCACGAGCCCATCGATCGAGTTGGCCGCGATCTGCGAGAACGTCCGGTGGAGAAACGTTTCGAACTTCTTGAGATCGTAGCACGCGTTGTAGGCGATGTAGCCGACCCGTCCGCCCGCGAGACGCGTAAACGTATAGTCGGGCCGCGACGCTTGCTGTTCGTGGGAGAGCGTCCTGGCCAACTGCTCGTGTGTGGTGGCGGGCGCGGCGATCGTGCCGGAACTGCCGTCGGGGCGACGCACCCAGATCACGAACGAGGTGCGCGGCCCGTAACGGGCGAGCATATAGTAGCGGACGTTGTTCGCGTCGGCAAAGGAGAGGCGAAGCGCGCGCGACTGCCCCGAGACGAGCCCGAGCGTGCCGTTCACGACATCGGACATCGGCATGCCGTCGATCCCCAGGAGCTGACTCCCGACCGGAATCGCCGGGAGGTCGGTCTCGGTCGCGAAGGCGCCGTTCTCGCGCAGCGTCACCTGGAGCGGAAAGGCTCGCCCACCGGCGTCGCGGTAGCGCTTGAACGCCGCGTAGGCGGTGACGCTCAGGTGGCCGTCGTCGAGCGATGCGAACAACCGGCCGACACGGAGGTAGAACGAGAACACATCCATCGGCACGGAAAGCTCGCCGCGCACTCGGGTGACCTCGGCATCGAAGACGGCGCGTTTCGTATAGACGAACGGGTTCACGCTGACGGCGAGCATGGTCTTGACCAGGAAGTCCAGGTCCGCCCGGAGGTCGGCGGGCGCGAACGGCGGGAGCAGTTGTCGGACCGCAACGGCGGCTCGGGGAAGGCCGGCGGATGCCAGCGCAGCGGCACTCGCGAGGACGAACGTTCGGCGTGTCGGCGTCATCGGGTGGCTATTGGCCGTCATCGGGCCTAGAAACTCCCGACGGTCGCGGGCGTATACGGCCGCGGAGCCGGCCCGAGGGACGAAACGCATAATTAGCCGAAAATGCCAGGGAGGAGGCCGTCAAAGGTGTATGTCCTTTCAACGCGCTTCTTGAGGAGAACGAGTTCTACATATGAGTGCAACCCCCACCATCGCTAGCGACGACCACCGCCTACGCCGTCACGTCGGCCTCGTGGGCCTGCTCTTCACGAGCGTCGGATCGATCATCGGGTCCGGCTGGCTATTCGGAGCTTTGACCGCATCCAAACAGGCCGGTCCCGCCGCGATCATCTCTTGGATCGCCGGCGGCATCATGGTGCTGTTCATCGCACTCGTCTATGCCGAACTCGGTGCGATGTTTCCCGTCTCGGGCGGCGTCGTGCGCTATCCCCAATACGCATTCGGTTCGTTTGCAAGTTACACCACCGGCTGGATCACGTGGCTTTCGGCGGCAGCCGTAGCGCCGATCGAGGTGGAAGCGGCCCTGCAATACGCGACCAACTACATTCCATGGCTCACGCATCTCGAGGCCGGGACGCCGGTCTTGAGCGCCGGCGGATACGGAGTCGCCGTCCTCTTGATGGCGCTGTTCTGCGTGATAAATTTTCTCGGCGTTCGCCAGTTCGCGCGCGCCAACAATGCGATCGTGTGGTGGAAACTTGCCATCATCATGGTCGTGGTCGTCGCGTTCTTCGCGACCGCCTTTCACGGGGCTCATTTCACTGCCTTCGGCGGATTCGCTCCTCTCGGGACGGTGGGCATCTTCACATCGATCCCGACGGCCGGCATCGTCTTCTCGTACCTTGGCTTCAGGCAAGGAATCGAATTGGCGGGCGAGAGTACCAATCCGAAACGAAACGTACCGATTGCGGTCGTCGGTTCCGTATTGATCACGATGGTCATCTACGTGCTCCTGCAAGTCGCCTTCATCGGGGCGCTCCCCGACAGCGCTCTGGCGCACGGCTGGCAGAATTTGAATCTGCAGAACGAGTTCGGACCGCTTGCGAGCGTGGCCGCGACACTCGGACTCGGATGGCTTGCGTTCCTGCTCTACGTCGATGCCTTCGTGTCGCCGGCGGATACCGGCCTGATCTATACCACGGCAACGGCGCGCATGTCCTACGGGATGGCGCGCAACGGGAACGCTCCGGGAATCTTCGCCCGCGTGAACGCGCACGGCGTTCCTTGGGCAAGCGTAGCATTGACCTTCGTCGTCGGCTTGATCTTTTTCTTGCCGTTTCCCGGGTGGCAGAAGCTCGTCGGATTCATCACCTCGGCGACGGTGCTCTCCTTCGGGGCCGGCTCACTCGTGATGGGGGCGATGCGACGCGAGTTGCCCCAGCAAGAGCGGCCTTTCCGGCTTCCGGGCGGCGACGTCATTCCGTTCTTGGCACTCTTCTCGTCGAATATGATCGTGTATTGGTCGGGATGGGAGACGGATTCCAAACTGTTCCTCGCAGTGCTCCTCGGCTACGTGGTACTGGGCGCACAGTACGTCTTCGATAAGAAAAAGACGTTGCCGGCGCTGAGTTTCCGCAGCGGGTTCTGGGTGCTTCCCTGGTTTGCAGGGCTCGCGATCATCAGCTATCTCGGCAGCTACGGCGGCGGATTGAGCCTCATCACCTTCGGATGGGCGATCCCACTGATGTGCGCAATCACCATCTTCGTGTACTGGCTCGGGATACGATATCGAACGACGGCGGCAGAAATGGAGAGCGAGATCCGTCGCACTCCGCACGAAGAAGACCTTCCGGCAGCGCTCCTGGAAGTCTGACGGACGAAAGGGCCACTCGAAGCGAGTGGCCCTTTTCTACGCCCGGTTCGGGGCCGCGAGGATAACGACCGGAGCCGAGGGCTCGCGTCCCGCAAGTTCTTCGGTCGCGAGGGCGATGGCTTGTTCGGCGGAGGCGAGGCCGCTGAAGTCGGCCATGCGAGCGCCGTGCAAGACGTAGACGTTCGGGAGCGCGCGCCCGACATCGCCGAAGTTGGTCGCGTCTTCGATGGCAACGCGGAGGCTCGTCTCGATCTCGCCGGCCGTC
>JBBRTL010000018.1:0-21264 GCA_038244445.1 Vulcanimicrobiales bacterium | reverse complement strand
GTCGTGGGCTCGGTTCCGGACACGCTCACACGGACGCCTTCATCGCGGCGCCTTCCGAGTCGTAGATACCGAAGATCTTCACCAGACCGGTGATGTCGAAGATCTTTTTGATCTGCGGGTTGGTGCAGACCAGGTTGACGGTGCCGCCGTGCTCGCGCACGCGCTTGAGGCCGCCGATCAGCACGCCGAGACCGGTCGAGTCGATATAGCGGACCTTCTCGAGGTCGATCACGAGATTGTAGACGCCCCGGTCGATCAGCTCGCCGAGCGCATCTTTGACCTTCGGCGACGTGTAGACGTCGATCTCACCGGCGAGTTCGACGATGCTGCAATCGCCATCCGTTTCGCGGACGTTGACTTTGATATCCACGCTTAGTTGTCCGATCGCGATCCGAGATCGTCACGCATGCTCTGCGCCGCGTTCTTGCCTTCGGTGACCGCGCCGTCGAAGTTCGAACGTGCGTTGTCGACGATGTCCTTGCCGCGCGAGTAGAGATCCGTCGCGCTGGTCTGCCACGTCGCGGTCGCGTCGTTGACCTTGCCGCGCAGATCGCCGCTGGCATCCATCGCGAAGTTCCCGGCTTCGCGCGCCTTGCCGACGACCATGTCGCGCAGCTCTTCTTGCGCGAGCAGGATCGCTGCGGCGCCGCCGACCAGCACGCCGACCAGAAGTCCCGCGACGAATCCGCCGCCGCCCTTACCGTTGCTCATTCCGTATACTCCTAGCTCTTTTCGTTGTTAGTATCGTCGCCGCGCCCGTTGACCAGACGCCGCAGCCCTGCGCTCACTCCACTGATGGTCGCGCCGATGTTGACGATCGCCGGCGCGACCGCATCCTTCGTCAATTGCGCCGTCGAGGACACCTGTCCGGCGACGTCTTCGAGCGACTTCACGACGCCCGCCAAGCGGGCGATCGTTCGATCCGCGGAGTCCGCGATCCCACCGACGGATGCGAGCGCCTCGCCGACCGGTTTGCCGACGGTCTCGATCTGCCGATCGACCTCGTCGAGCGTGACGTTCACGCGTGCGAGCGTCTTCGCCAGAGCGCTCATCGCGATCATCATCGCGACGCCGACCAAAAGCACACCGACGCCGACGCCGATGTCGAGAACGATTGCCCAGTCGAAGCCTGAAGTTGTAACCAATTCGTCTCTCCTAGGCGTCGCGGTTTCCGGAACCTAGGGTGCTATTCCCCGTTCGGGGCGCTTTCTTACGCAGGAGTCGGCGGGGTCCGCATCTCTCGTGCGAGCCGGGGCAGAAGCGCTCCCACCCGATCGATCGCCGCCTCATCGGTAGCCCGCCCGAGGGTCAGTCGCAAGACGCTCTCCGCCAGATCGGGAGGAACGCCGATGGCCCCGACCACGTGGCTGATCTCCATCGCCCCGGAGGCGCACGCGCTCCCGGCCGAGACCGCCACCCCTTCCAGATCGAGCCGGACCAGCAATTGTTCGGAGTCGACCCCGGGGACGGCGATCGAGAGATTATTGGCCAGGCGAGGTGCGCCCGCGCCGTTCACCCGGAGGCCCGGAATCCCGGCCAGCAACGCGGCTTCGAGCCGGTCGCGTAGGGCCGCGATCATCTCCGCCTGACGCTCCCAGTCGGCCAAGGTCAGTTCGAGCGCTCGCGCTAGCCCGACGATGCCGGGCACGTTCTCGGTCCCCGCCCGCCGGCCGAACTCTTGGCTGCCGCCCCGGATTAGCGGCGCGACCGCGACACCGTCGCGCACGTAGAGCGCCCCGACCCCCGTGGGACCGTAGAACTTATGCGCGGAGATCGAGAGCAGGTCGACGCCGAGCGACCCGACCGCGAGCGGCAGATAGCCCGGCGCCTGGACGGCGTCGGTGTGGAAGAGCACGCCGCGCGCGCGCGCGATCGCGGCAAGTTCCGCGATCGGAGCGATCGTCCCGATCTCGTTGTTGGCATACATCACGCTTGCCAAAATCGTGTCGGGCCGGAGGGCGGCCGCGAAGGCCGCCGGCGAGACTTCGCCGTTCGCCGAGACCGGCAAGAGCGTGATCTCGAAGCCGTCGTCGCGCAACCCATCGAGCGCGTGGAGGACGGCGTGATGTTCGATCGTCGTCGAGACGATATGCCGGCCGCGGTCCGCGTTGCGACGCGCGACGCCGGCGAGTGCCATATTATCGGCCTCGGAGCCGCTTCCGGTGAAGACGATCTCCTTGCGCTTCGCACCGAGCAGGCGCGCGACCGTATCGCGCGCATGGTCCAGGGCCGCCCGCGCGGCGCGACCCTCGCCGTGCAGCGAGGACGCGTTGGAACCGCGCTCCGCGAAGTGCGGAAGCATCGCTTCGAGCACCTCGGGGCGGACGGGCGTGGTCGCCGCGTGGTCGAGATAGATCCGCTGCACGATGCGGGATGATTCCCAAGCGCCTCCAAGATTTCCCGGCTACGATGCGGGTGTGCGACGCTCCATCGCACGACTCCGAGAAGTAGCAACGAGAACGAAGGCGGTCAGAGGGATCTCTGGCCGCCTTCAATCTTTCCGGGGGTCGTCCTCGGGATCGAGGTAGACGTGCCCGCGCAAGTTCTCGGGCAGGTTGAACTGTTTGACGCTGTAGTCGTCGTGTGCGTAGTGATAGTCGCGGCCGTAACCGAGGTTCTTCATCAGGCCGGTGGCGGCGTTGCGCAGGTGGAGCGGGACCGGATCGTTGCGCGTCTCCTGCACGTCGGCCATCGCGGCTCCGTACGCGCGCCCGACCGCATTGGACTTCGGCGCGGTCGCGAGGTAGAGCACGGCATGCGCGAGCGGGTAGTGCCCTTCGGGCATGCCCAGGAAGTGGACGGCCTGCTGCGCGGCGAGCGCCACCTGCAGCGCGTGCGAGTCCGCGAGCCCGATGTCTTCGGATGCGAGGATCACGATCCGGCGCGCGATGAAGAGCGGGTCTTCGCCCGCGTCGATCATCCGAGCGAGCCAGTAGAGCGCCGCGTCCGGGTCGCTCGCGCGCATCGATTTGATGAACGCCGAGATCGTATCGTAGTGGTTGTCGCCGCCCTTGTCGTAGTTCGCCATCCGACGCTGCATCGCGTCGAGTACGGTCGCACGGTCGATCATCTTCGAGACGCTCGCCGCGAACTCGAGCGCGTTCAGGGCCGCGCGCGCGTCGCCGTTCGCAAGATCGATCAATACCCCGCGCGCTTCGGGCTCCAGCGTGATGCCTTCGGCACCGAGGCCGCGTTCAGAATCCGCGAGCGCGCGATCGACCAGCGCGCCGACCTCGTCGTCGGTCAGCGATTCCAACACGAACACGCGCGAGCGCGAGAGCAATGCGGAGTTCACTTCGAACGACGGGTTCTCGGTAGTCGCTCCGATCAGCACGGTGGTGCCGTCCTCGACGTACGGCAAGACCGCGTCCTGTTGGCCCTTGTTGAAGCGATGGATCTCGTCGATGAACAGAACGGTCCGCTTGCCCATGCGCTTGCGCGCCTGCGCTTCGGCGACGACCTTGCGCAGATCCGCCACGCCCGCGCTGACGGCGGAGAGTTTGGTGAAGTGCGCGCCTGTCGTGCGCGCCACGATCTCCGCGAGCGTCGTCTTACCGGTACCCGGCGGACCCCACAGGATCATCGACGGGACGGTATCGCTCTCGATCGCGCGCCGAAGCGCGCGCCCGGGTCCGACGATCTGGGTCTGCCCGACGTACTCGTCGAGCGTGCGCGGGCGCATCCGCGCGGCGAGCGGCGCATTCTTGGCGGCGTCGCCTTCCGGATCTTGCGCGAAGAGCGTCGGTTCCATGCGCGTTACGGCGACGGCGTGGGCGTGGCTTTCGGCTTCTTCTGGAACGGGTTCTTGATCGTGATCGTCTTGGCCGGCACCATCACCGGGCCGGGACCGCCCGGGAAGATGATGACCACGCCGGCCTTCGGAGCAGACTCCGCGTGCACGTCGCCGGTCAGCGTGTCGTAGGTCATGTGATCGGCTTTCATCGACTTGGGCGGCTGCACCACAACCGCGTGGCCGTCGAGCTTGAGCAGGTGCGCCTTGTCGTCGAGCAGGCCCGCATCGGCATCGGCGGTCGTGTTGTTGTGCGTGTAGTGCACGTTGCCGGTCGCGGTGTACTGCTTGGCCGCATCGTCGATGTCGAGCCGGTCGGTCGTGAGCGTGGTCGGCCCGTTCGCCGAGGCCCCCATGTGCGTACCGAATGCGCCGTTGATATCGTGGACGACCACATTGCCGAAGAAGCTCGCGAGATGCTTCTTGCCGTTGCCGCTCGCGCGGTCCGCGGTCACGTCGCCGCTCGTCCGCGTGATCGTCACGTGGTTCGGAATGCTAAAGTCGCCGCTCTTGGCGTTGAAATCGGCGGTCGTATAATGGACCACCCATGCGTCGGGCGAACCGGAGGGCTCGGGCGACGGAGTCGGGGTGGGTGATGGAGAGGCGCCCTTAACGGGCGATGCCGAGGCCTTCGCGATCGGAAACTCCATCGTGCCGGCTTTGGCGATCGCGTGCCCTTTGCCGGTCGCGGTGTTGTAACGCACCCGATCGGCGAGTAGCGTACTCGCGCCCCGGACGATCTTCACCGCGCCGTCGAGCACCAGCTCTTTGGAGTTGTCGTCGAGGCTGCCGTTCTGCGAGGTCGCATTCGTATCGCCTTCCACGTAGTGCACGTGACCGGTCGCGACGTACGTCTTAGCGGCGCCGTCGATCGCGAGTTCGTCAGTCGTCAGGGTCGCCGGCTTCTTGCGCGTATCGTGCATGACCACGTGGCCCGTCAAGGTGATCGTCTTGTCGTCGCTATTGCCGACCGCGCTATCCGCGCGCACGTCGCCGCCCGGGCGGGTGATATACACCGGATCCGGGATCGTGTAGGCGCTCGTCTCGCGATTGAAAGTCAGGTTGAGGAAGTGCACCGTCCAGTCGCCGAGCGAGACCGACGGTTCGACCGGGACGATCGGGAGCTTCATCGACGGCGCGGCGCCGAGCGTCAACGCGACCAGTGCGATCGCGGCGAGCGCGCGCTTCACGGGGTCGCTCCGGGCAGCGCACCGGCCGGCATTTGGACCGTGCCGCTGTGGGCCTGGCCGAGGCCGGTGATGGTGTCGTAGGTGACGTGCTGAGCGGTCAGCGTCCGGCCGCCTTGCAACATGTGGACGTTGCCGTCGAGCGTCATCGTATGCGTGACCTGATCGAGCGTGCCGGACTCTGCGTCCATCTCTGTGTCGCCCTGTTCGTAATGCACGTTCCCGGTCGCAACGTAGCGTAGCGCCGACTGATCGATGTGAACGACGTCGGCCGTCAGCGTCGACGGGCCCTGCGAGGCGACCGGCGCGGCCCCGGGAACGGGCGAGAGCGAGCCCGACATGTCGTGCAGCACGACGTGGCCGACCAGCACGGCGCTCTTGGTCTTGAAATTGCCGTTGGCACGATCCGCATTCACATCGCCACCGATGCGCGTCATGCTGATGTGGTTGGGCGTGTTGAAGTCGCCCGTCTTGAAGTTGTATCTCACGACCGTCATATGCACGGTCCAGACGCCGATCTTGGCCACGGTCGCGCCACCCGGGCCGGGCGACGGCACCGGTGCGGCGGCGGTTGTGACGACGGCCAGAAGGGCGAGCGTTTTGATCAAGTCGGGCGTTCTTTGACGACGGGGCGAGCGACCGGGCCGAGCTTCTCGGTCAACTCCTCAAACGTGACGACACCTTCGCGGAGCATCCGCGGCTGCGTCCCGGTCAGGTCGATGACGGTCGATTCGAGGCGATGGAGAGTGGGCCCGTTCTCTATCAACAGGTCGGCGGGGGGTAATCGTTCCAAATCGCCGTCGCCGCGATATGCTTCCGACCCGCTGATGTTGGCCGAGGTCGCCGCGAGCGGCCCGCAACGGTTGAGGATCGCGCGGCTCAACTCGTCGCCCGGAACCCGGAAACCAAGCGTGGGGAAGCCCGACGTGATCTCGTCGCTCACGTACTTCGGCCGCCGCACGATCAGCGTGACCGGACCCGGGAGCAGACGCTTAGCCGCTAAGACCGCAAGCGGATTGTCGCGCGCAAACTCGAGGAACTCCACGACCGACCCGACGTGGAACGTGAGCGGCTTGCTGTCCGGGCGGCGTTTGGAGCCGTAGATCCGATCGACCGCGCCTTCGTCGTACGGATCGCAACCGATCCCGTAGACGGTATCCGTCGGAAAGATCAGTAGGCCGCCGGAAAAGATAACGCGCGCGGCTTCGTCGGCTATATCGCCGGCCGACACTTCGCGCGCGTCCAGGACTCGCAAGGCTTGGGTCACACGCGAACGCGCGCGCCGGTTCCGATCGCGACGCACGAGAGCGGATCGTCGGCGACGATCGCCGGGACGCCGGTCACTTCCGAGAGCAGCTTATCCAGACCGCGGAGCATCGCGCCGCCACCGGTCAGGATCACGCCACGATCGATGATGTCGGCCGCCAACTCGGGCGGGGTCTTCTCGAGCACGGCCTTGACCGCCTCGACGATCGAACCGACCGGCTCCGAGAGCGCTTCGCGGATCTCTTCGCTCGTGATCTTGACCGTCTTCGGCAAACCGTTGATCAGATCGCGACCGCGGATCTCCATCGCGAGTTCCTGTTCGAGCTTGTACGCGCTGCCGATCTTGATCTTGACCTCTTCGGCCGTGCGTTCGCCGATCATCAGGTTGTAGACGCGCCGGATGTAGCGCACGATCGCGTCGTCGAGCTTGTTGCCCGCGACCCGGATCGACTGCGAGACGACCACGCCGCCGAGCGATATGACCGCAACGTCGGTCGTGCCGCCGCCGATGTCGACCACCATGCTGCCGCTCGGACCGTCGATCGGCAGGCCGGCGCCGATCGCGGCCGCCATCGGCTCTTCGATGATGTCGACGGTGCGCGCGCCCGCGAGTTTGGCAGCGTCTTTGACGGCGCGCTCTTCGACCGAGGTGATCTCCGCGGGGACGCAGATCGCGACGTTCGGTTTCGGCTTGAAGATCGAGGACCAGAACGAGCGGTCCTTCATCACCTTCTTGATGAAGTACGAGAGCATCGCCTCGGTCACTTCGAAGTCGGCGATCACGCCATCGCGAAGCGGGCGGATCGCCTGGATGTGCGCCGGCGTCTTGCCGAGCATCAGGCGCGCCTCTTCGCCCACCGCGAGGATGCGGCCGGTGTTCATGTCCTTCGCGACCACCGACGGCTCGCGCAACACGATGCCTTTGCCTCTGACGTGCACCAGCACGTTGGCCGTGCCAAGATCGATACCGATATCCAAAACCGACTCCGTTACGTTGTGAGATAGACGAGGTAGTGTAAACGAGGTGTAGTTACGAGATTACGTGGCTGCGGGGCTGACGCGAGGATACGCGCTCGTCTCGAACAGCCCGGCCGGTTCGACCTGCGGCGTCACGCCGCTCGATCGTTGGACCTGGGCGCCCAGTTCGGAGAGCAGTTCTTCGAGCCGTTCGTACCCGCGGTCGATGTACTCCAAGCCGATGATCTCGGTCTCGCCCGAGGCCGCAAGACCCGCCACGACCAGCGCGGCGCCCGCCCGGATGTCGGGCGCTTCGACCGGCGCGCCCGAAAGCTGTGCTACGCCCTTGACGATCGCGGTGTTGCTCTCCATCGAGACGCGCACGTCGGCGCCCATGCGCGCGAGTTCGTTGACGTACGAGAAGCGCGCGTTGAAGATCGACTCTTCGACCACGCTCGTGCCCGGCGCGGTGCAGAGAAACGCTACCGCCTGCGGCTGCAGGTCGGTCGGGAATCCCGGATGCGGGGCGGTCAGGATGTCGGTGCCGCCGGTGACGCGGTCCGCTTGCACGCGGATCCAGTCGTCGCCGGTGGTGACGTCCACGCCGCACTCCTGCAGTTTCGCAAGCACGGCTTCGAGATGGTGCGGATTGCAGCGCGTCACGGTGACGTCGCCGCGCGTCGCGACCGCGCCGAACAGGAGCGTGCCGGTGACGATGCGATCCGGGATGATGGTGTACTCGACGCCGTGCAGTTCTTTGACGCCCTCGATGACCAGCGTATCGGTACCGACGCCGGCGATCTTCGCACCCATCGCGATCAGGAACTCTTGCAGATCGGTGACCTCGGGTTCCATCGCGGCGTTGGTGATCGTGGTCGTACCTTCGGCCAGCACCGCGGCGAGCATCGCGTTCTTGGTCGCGCCGACCGAGGGGAGACGGAACTCGATCGCCGCGCCTTTGAGGCGGCCCTTGGATTCGGCGATCAGGTAGCCGTGCGCGTTGCGCACTTCGCAGCCGAGCGCGAGAAACGCCTGTTCGTGCATGTCGGTCGCGCGCGTGCCGAGCACGCAGCCGCCCGGAAGCGGAACTTCGGCGCGGCCGAAACGACCGAGCAACGGTCCGACGATGTCGAACGAGGCGGCGAGCTTGCGGACGAGCGCGTAGGGCGCGCGGAACTGCGCGACGTTGCTGGCATCGATGGTGACGGTGTCGGCGCCTTCGTAACGCAGACGCGCGCCGAGCGCTTCGAGCAGCGACCACATGACCGACACGTCGGTGATGTGCGGAACGCGGTGGAGCGTGACTTTGCCCTTCGCGAGCAGGGCCGCGGCCATGATCGGAAGCGCGGCGTTTTTCGCGCCGTGGGTAGCCACCGAACCTTCGAGCCGAGCGCCCCCACGGACGCGCAGCGTAGTCTCCAAACGATCGAGCATGATAGTCGGAAGGTGGTTCGCTACCGGAAGCGTCGGCCCCCGGGCCGCTTAGTGCCCGGTCAGCCTCAGTTTGGCGTTGGCGAAGTCGATGGCGGCGGGTTCGGTTGCGGCGGCCAGTTCCTCGCGGGTGGCGGCCACGTCGACGTCTTCGAAGCGGAGGGCCCGGTCGACCAGGACAGTCACGCCGTCGGGGAGCGCTTGCATGAAGCCCTCGCCGGTGGCCATCTCGAGGCGGCTGGTGACGCCGTTCTCGACGACGTTGGCGCGTAGCACGCCCGGCTTGAGGGCGGCCAGAAACGGCGCGTGCGAGGGCAGAATGCCCTCCTCGCCTTCGGTCGTCACGGCGATCACCAGCTCCGCAACGCCTTCGTAGGCGATCTGCGTGGGGGTGATCAGCTTGAACGGAACGGTGTTTGCCACAGCGGCTTAGACCTTGGCGCCCATCTTCTCGGCGTTTTCGCGGACTTCGTCGATGCCGCCGGCGTAGAAGAACGCCTGCTCCGGGATGTGGTCGCACTTGCCGTCCAGGACTTCCTTAAACGACGCGACCGTGTCGGAGAGCTTGACGTACTTGCCCCCGCGTCCGGTGAACTGTTCGGCCACGAAGAACGGCTGCGAGAAGAACCGCTGGATGCGACGCGCGCGTCCGACGATGATGCGGTCTTCGTCCGAAAGCTCCTCGACGCCGAGGATCGCGATGATGTCCTGAAGATCTTTATAGCGCTGGAGCGTCTCTTGCACGCCGCGGGCGACGTCGTAGTGTTCCTGACCGACGATCTGCGGATCGAGGATGCGCGAGGTCGAGGCGAGCGGATCAACGGCCGGGTAGATGCCCAGTTCCGAGATCGGACGCGAGAGGGCCGTGGTCGCATCCAGATGCGCGAACGTGACCGCGACGGCCGGATCGGTGTAATCGTCGGCGGGCACGTAGACGGCCTGCACCGAGGTGATCGAGCCCTTGGTCGTCGAGGTGATGCGCTCTTCGAGCGAACCCATGTCGGTCGAGAGGGTCGGCTGATAGCCGACGGCCGAGGGCATGCGGCCCATCAGTGCCGAGACTTCCGAGCCGGCCTGCAGATAGCGGAAGATGTTGTCCATGAACAGCAGCACGTCGGCGCCGGCTTCATCGCGGAAGTATTCGGCCATCGTGACGCCGGTCTGGGCGATCCGGAAGCGGACTCCCGGCGGCTCGTCCATCTGGCCGAACACGAGCGTCGTCTGCGCGAGCACGCCCGACTCTTTCATCTCTTGCCAGAGGTCGTTGCCTTCGCGCGTGCGTTCGCCGACGCCGGTGAAGACCGAGAAGCCTTTGTGCACGGCCGCGATGTTGCGGATCAGTTCTTGGATGAGGACGGTCTTGCCGACGCCCGCGCCGCCGAAGAGTCCGACCTTACCGCCGCGCGTGTATGGGGCCATCAGATCGACGACTTTGATGCCGGTCTCGAAGAGCTTCGGGGTCGGATCCTGATACTTGAACTCCGGCGCCGGGCGGTGGATCGGCCATTCGGCCGCCGCTTTGACCGGTTCGTCCGAGTCGATCGCCTTGCCGAGCACGTTGAAGATGCGTCCGAGCGTGCCTTCGCCGACCGGGACCGTGATCGGCTTGCCGGTCGAGGTGACCGGAGCGCCGCGCATCAAGCCGTCGGTCGAACCCATCGCGAGGCAGCGGACCTGGTTGTTGCCGAGTTCGTCCTGTACTTCGAGCGTGAGCGAGCGCGCCTTCATGGCCGTGCCGCCGAGTTCGATGCCCGAGCCCGACGAGGCCGCGGCACTGCTGCCGTCGGAATCGTCGTTCACGCGAACTTCGAGCGCGTCGTTGATCTTCGGAAGGGTCGCGGCGTCGAACTCGACGTCGACGACGTTGCCAAGGACTTGGACGATCTTGCCGGTGGCTGCCATGTTGTTTTGCTTTCTCTAGGATCCGCTCAGCGCTTCCGCGCCGGCGACGATTTCAAGCAGCTCTTTGGTGATGGCCGCTTGACGGGCGTTGTTCATCTTGATGGTGAGTTCGTCGATCAGTTTGCCGGCGTTGTCGGTCGCGTTGTTCATCGCGATCAACTGGGCGGCGAAGAAGGCGGCGTCGGTCTCGAGCATCGCCGAATAGATCGTGAACTCGAGATACTTCGGAAGCAGGCGCGAGAGCACGAACTCCGGCGACGGCGAAAACTCGACCGCACCGCTCGAAGCAGGTTTCTCGGCCGATGCCAGCGCCGCGATGTCTTCGATCGGGACGAGTTTGCGGGTCTCGGGCTTTTGCGAGAGCATCGAGACGAGCTTGGGCGAGATCAAGACGATGTCGGAGATCTCACCCTTCACAAACGCATCCGTGACGGCGGCCGCGACGGCGCGGGCGGTATCGATCTTCGACGGCGCGTTGAGCGGCCAGGTCGCGTGGTCGGGGCGGTCCATCCGGCGCACGGCGTTGCGCGCCTTGATGCCGACGGTGAAAAACGTCGCGTCCTTGTGATCGACGGTGTAGATCTCGGCCGCGCGGATCAGGTTCGCGTTGAACGCGCCCGCCAGGCCCTTGTCGGCCGTCATCAGCACGACCCCCGAGGGCGCGCCGGCCTTGCCCGGCTTCATGAACGGATGATCGATCGAGGACACCGCCGCGGTCAGGTCGCGCAGCATCTGCGAGAGCGCGTCCGCGTAAGGGCGTGCCTGCTTCTGCACCATCTCCGCGCGACGGATCTTCGCCGCGGCGACTTGCTTCATCGCCTTGGTGATCTGCTGCGTGTTCTTCAGCGACTTGATCCGGTCGCGGAGATCTTTGACTGACGGCATTAGAAGCTCTTGTTGAACTCCACGAGCGCCGCGTCGAGGGCTTTCTTGGAGTCGTCCGAGAGCTGCCCGGAATCCGCGATCGCTTTCGGGACGGCCGCGTGCTTGGCGTGCAGATAGTCGATGAACGCCTTGGCCCACTGCTGGATCTTCGGCGTCGGGATCTCGAGCAGCGCGCCGCTGTTGGCGGCGTAGAGCAACGCGACTTGATCTTCGGTCGCCTGCGGCTGGTACTGCGGCTGCTTGAGCAACTCGGTCAGTTTCTCGCCGCGCGCGAGTTGGGCTTGGGTGTTCTTGTCGAGATCGCTCGAGAGCTTGGCAAAGGCCGCGAGATCGCGATACTGTGCGAGTTCGAGCTTGAGCTGACCGGCTACCGACTTCATGGCCTTGGTCTGAGCCGACGAACCGACGCGCGAGACCGAGAGACCGACGTCGACGGCCGGACGGATGCCCTGGAAGAACAGATCCGGCGTCACGTAGATCTGACCGTCGGTGATCGAGATCACGTTGGTCGGGATGTAGGCGGCGAAGTCGCCGGCCTGCGTCTCGATGATCGGCAGCGCCGTCATCGAACCGGCGCCGAGTTCGTCGGAGAGTTTGGCCGAGCGTTCGAGCAGGCGCGAGTGGAGGAAGAACACGTCGCCCGGGTAGGCTTCGCGTCCCGGCGGACGGCGGAGCAGCAGCGACATCTCGCGGTACGACTGCGCGTGTTTGGTCAGATCGTCGAACACGATCAGCACGTCTTTGCCCTGATACATCAACTCTTCGCCCATCGCGGCACCGGCGAACGGTGCGAGCCAACGGAGCGCGGCCGCTTCGGCGGGCGAGACGGTCACGATGGTGGTGTACTCCATCGCGCCCTTCTGCTCGAGCACTTGCGAGAGCGCGGCGATGGTCGAGTTCTTCTGGCCGATCGCGACGTAGATGCAGAAGACGTTGCGGCCCTTCTGGTTGATGATCGTGTCGATCGCGATGGCGGTCTTGCCGGTCGAGCGATCGCCGATGATCAGTTCGCGCTGGCCCTTGCCGATCGGGATCAGCGCGTCGATCGCGCGGATGCCGGTCGGGAGCGACTGCTTGACGCTCTGGCGTTCGACCACGTTCGGCGCGGTGTTCTCGATCGTCCGGTATTTCTTTGTCTCGATCGGGCCCTTGCCGTCGACCGGCGCGCCGAGCGCGTCGACGACGCGGCCGAGCAGCGCTTCGCCGACCGGGACCGACGCGATGCGGCCGGTGCGGCGAACTTTGTCGCCTTCTTTGATGTCTTTGTCCGGGCCCAGGATGACGATGCCGACGTTGTCCTCTTCGAGATTGAGCGCGACGCCCTGCAGACCGTTCGGGAACTCGACCAGTTCCGAGCTGCGGATGCCGGCCAGACCGTAGACGCGCGCCAGGTTGGCGCCGACTTCGATGACGGTGCCTACTTCGTCTTCGCGTACGTCGCTCTTGAAGGACGCGATCTGCGCCTTGAGGAGCCCCGAGATTTCATCAGCGTTGATCATATGTTTCCTAGATATCAGTTCTGCGCGAACAGTTCGCGCGAGAGTTCTTCTAACCGACCGGCGACGGAGCCGTCGATGCGACGGTCGCCCATGGTCACGCGCACGCCGCCGATCAGGGCGGGGTCCACGGCCTGGGTCACGTCGAATTTCTTGCCGTAGGATCGTTCGAGGCCGGCGACCAGGCCGGCCAGTTCGGCCGCGCCGAGTTGTTTGGCCGAGACGACCGTCAGCGGTTCCGCACCGCGCGCGGCCTGCTGAAGGTTCTCGTACTGCTTGACCAGTTCGCGCAGTAGCGGCTCGCGGTGCTTGCGCACGAGCAGCAGCACGGTGTGGAGCGCGACCTCTTCGGCCTTACCGTCGAGGGCGGCCGAGATGTTGCGTTCCTTGATATAGCGATCGACGATCGGCGCGGTGAAGAATTCGCGCGCGTCGCCATCGGCGTAGATGGCATCCGAGATGGCGCGCAGATCCGCGCCGGTCTTCTCGACGACGCCGCGTTCGCTCGCCAGCGCGAAGACGGCGGTCGCGTAACGACGGGCGAGTTTTTCGTTCGCCATGCTAGTTCGCGCTCTTCTCGATCGACGCGACGAAGTCGGTGACGAGTCGCTCGCCGAAGCCGGCGTCGATCCGTGCGCGCGCGTCGCTCTTGGCCATGTTCAAGGCCTTCTCGAGGAGTTCCGTGCGAAGCGCGTCGCGAGCGGCCGCGAGAGCGCGATCCAGTTCGCCATCCGCGCTGCGCAACGCGCGCTCGCCGGCCTGGCGTGCTTCGGCGAGCATCGCATCGCGTTCGTGCGCCGCAAAATCGCTCGAGCGCGAGCGGATCGAAGCCGCATCGCGGCCGGCCCCCTCGATCTCCGAGTGAAGCACGTCGAGCGCGCCCTTGGCTTCGTCGCGATGGCGCTCGGCTTCGGCGATGCGACGGTTGGTCGCATCTTGTGCGGCCAAGACGGCCGGCCCAATATATTTCGCCGAAGCCCAGACGAGCACGACCATGAAGACGATCGCCCAACCGATCTGACTGTAGAGCGCGACCGCATCGTAGACCGACTGACTCATCGCGCCGACCCCGGGACGGTCCGATCGACCATCAGCGCCGCGAGTTGACGAACGCGGTCGTCTTCCCCCGCACGCGCCGCCTCCAGCTCGGCCTGCGCCGCGCGCTGGGCGTCGTCGATCTTCGTCTGTGCCTGCGCCGCGAAATCTGCACTGAGCGCCGCCGTCTCGTTCGACGTAGCGGCCCGCGCAGACGCGAGCGTCAGCTCGGCGTCGCGGCGCGCCGCGGCACGACGCGACTCGGCTTCTTGGCGCAAGCGTTGCCCTTCGGCTTGATAGCGGGCGTAGTCGGTCGAGACGCTCGTGATGTACTCGCGGCGCGCGACGATCGCCTTGCTGACGGGCTTCAAAAAGACAACGTACAACACCGCGAAGAAGATCGCGAAGTTGACCAGTTGTGCGAAGAACGTCCCGTCGAACTCAAGCATGAAGGGCTAGGATCCCGCTACTTTACGACGGTCGAAAGGTGCGCGAGCATGTCGGGCAGCTTCACGACGGCGAGCATCAGGTAGAACGCGAGGCCGAGACCGATGAACGGACCGGCTTCTACCAGGCCGACGCCCAGGAAGAGAAACGTGAAGATGTTCGGGCGCGCCTCGGGTTGACGGGCGATCGCTTCGACGGCCTTGCTCGCGACCAAACCGTCGCCGATCGCCGATCCGAACGCAAACGCGCCGAAGATGAAGCCGACCCCGATCAGGGTAGCGGCGATGACCAACGCTTCAGAACTCACAATTGACCTTTCTAGTACTAGTGATCATCGGCGACCGCTAACGACATATAGACGATCGCCAAAAGGGTGAACACGAACGCTTGCACAGCGCCGACGAACAGATTGAAGAACTGGATGAACAGCGGAACCACCGCGACCGCCAGCGACAGGTTGAAGATGCCGATGGAGACGTGCGCCTCGATGATCGACGCGACCACGACGAACAGCAGCTCGCCGATGAAGATGTTGAAGAACAGGCGCGCCGCGAGCGTGATCGGGCGGAGCACCTCGTCGATGACGTTCACCGGGAGCACCGGCAAGAACGGTTTCGTCAAGTGTTTGAACATCCCGAAGCCCTGACCGCGGAACGCCGTCACCTGGATGGTGCCGAACACGAGTAAGGCCATGGCCGCCGTCGTATTGATGTCGGCCGTCGGGGATCCGCCGAACGGCAGCCCCAGCACCTTAAATGGGATCATCCCGAACTGGTTGAGCGCGAAGATGAAGACGAAGATCGCGACGAAGAACGGGACGAACGCCTCGCCCTTCGAGCCGAGCACGTTCTGGACCATGTCGGCCGTATAGTTGACGAGGGCCTCGACGACGGTCTGACGACGGTTCGTGAATGCCGAACGGTAGCTAGCACCGACCCATGCGAAAAATGCCAACACGAGGATCATGACGAGCCACGTCGTCATGACCGTGTCGGCGTGGATCGTACCGAACACCGGCACGTGCCACTTTATATGTTCGCCGATCTGTTCGTGCAAGTTTGCGACTACTTCCGTTTACGTGTTCAGGTGTTTCGAAACGCATGCGGCGCTTCGACCGCGTAGAGCGCGAGCGGGAGAAAGAATCCGGCCAGGTACGGCCCGAGCGACCAGGCGGGTCCCCGGAGCGCAAGCGCCGCGGCCACTATACCGAACAGGGCCAACCTCAGAAAACTACTTAAGACGAAGACCGACACGTTCCGACGGTCCACCAGGCGTTCGTTCCCGCGCATACTCAGGTACATGTTTCCCAGGCCGCAGAGGACGCCGGCCGCGATCGCGAGCGATGCGTACGGCAACCACGGGAGGGCCACGAGCGCGACGGGGAGGCCCACCAGGAGCGTCCGCACCGCGATCGTCCTCTTGAGCGCGTGGTACTTGATGAGGTCAATCGCCGATTCGGCGTCGCTGTAGGTACGCCCAGGAAGGGTCGAATCCCCTTCGTCGTCCCAGGGCACGCTCAGGAAACTCCGCGCAAAACCAGGCGAATTGCTGCAATACCGCCGAGGAGCGCACCGCCGAAAAGACCGGCCACGACCCAGAGCTGCTGTCCGGTCCGGCCGGCCAGCCAGATCCCGAGCAACAACCCGACCAGGACGGTTCCGGCAAAGGAGACTCCTGCTCCGATAACAGCGGCGGCATTCACGACCGTCGCACGTTCGACCCACACCGTTCGTGTCATGCAGAGCATACCGCCCCTGTGCCGCACGGTCTCTCGGCGGTCGGGATGACACGGGGTCGCTCTAAAGAGCCACCCCCTCGCCTTCTACAGGTACGCGGGCTTCTTGCCGTCTTTGTTGCCGCAGTAGAGCATGTGCTCGGCGTGCGGTACGTACCAGGCATGGATGTCATAGTGCGGGATCGGGTAGCCCGGGTGGCCGTGGGGTTCGAACCAGATATCGACGTGATCGATCTTGTAACCGGGCAGCGGCTTGAGCGCGCTATCCCAGGACTTGCCGGCCGCGAACAGCTTCCGATCGATCATGATCTCCGTGAAGATGGGCTTGCCGTTGTACCAGCCGTAGAGCGGGCCGAACGGCAGGTCGCCGGGTGCGGCGTAGTGATAGCCCATCGAAGGGATGCACCCGGAGACCGGGACGACGTTCGCGGGCAGGCCTTTCGGATGGGCCGGGCCGAGCGTCATCATCTGTTTGAGGAGGGCCGGGGTCATGCCCGGCGGCATCGGCGGCTGGGCGGCCCGGACGGGGGCGAGGCCGAGCCCGATGCTAGCAACGAGGAGCGCAATTCTCAAAAGAAGGTGCTTCATCCCGAGGACGTTGTCTCAGAAGCGGGGGAGCCCTCTCCGGCTGGCCGCGTCAGATCCTGAAAGGCTCCGGAGCGATCCCATCGCGCAGGCGTGCGAGCAGCCAGGCGACGATCCGCTCGGAGGCCTTCCCGTCACCATACGGGTTTGCCGCGCGCGCCATGCGCGCGAACGCGACCGGATCTTCGAGCAGGCGGACGGCCGCGCCGACGATCTTGGCGCGATCGTGTCCGACCAGCTCGAGGGTTCCGGCCTCTAGGCCTTCGGGGCGTTCGGTCTCATCGCGCATCACCAGCACCGGCTTGCCTAGACACGGCGCCTCTTCTTGCAAGCCGCCGGAGTCGGTCAGAACGAACGTGCAGCGCTTGACCGCTTCGACCATGTGCGCGTAGTCGATCGGTTCGACCAGCAAGACGCCCGGTACGTCGCCGAGCACCTCGCGCGCGACCGGCGCGACGTGCGGAGACGGATGGACCGGCCAGTAGAGTTGCGGGCGCGACGGATGTCGCGCGATCTCACGCATCGCTTCGCACATCTCGCGCATGAACGGGTGGTTCTCGCGGCGATGGGCCGTCACCAGGATCAGCGGGCGCGCAGGGTCGATCTCGTCCGCGCGCGTCGGCGCCGGCAGATCCGCCCGCGCGGCGGTCGCGAGGAACGCATCGATCACGGTGTTGCCGGTGACGATGATGTCCTCGGCGGCGACGTTCTCGCGGAGCAGATGCTCCTTCGCAAGATCGGTCGGCGAGAAGTTATATGCGGCGATCGTCCCGGTCAGGCGCCGGTTCATCTCTTCGGGGAACGGCAGCCAGCGGTCGTTGGTACGCAAACCCGCTTCGACGTGGCCGACCGGGATGTTCTGATAGAACGCCGCCAGCGCCGCCGAGGTCGAGGTGGTCGTATCGCCGTGCACCAGCACGACGTCCGGACGCGCCTCTTTGAGGACCGGCTCCATGCCGATCAGCACCCGCGTCGTGATCTCGGTGATCGATTGGTCGCGCGTCATGATGTC
This sequence comes from Vulcanimicrobiales bacterium, assembly GCA_038244445.1. GTDB lineage: Bacteria > Vulcanimicrobiota > Vulcanimicrobiia > Vulcanimicrobiales > Vulcanimicrobiaceae > JALYSX01. Next base: position 3,536 of record JBBRTL010000018.1, on the reverse strand, counting down.
GAGATCGTAGCGCGGTTCGATCTTGAAAAGCGCGAGCAGATCGTCGAGCATCTGGCGGTGTTGCGCGGTCACGCACACGATCGAGTCGATCTGCGGATGCGCGCCGAGCGCGTGCACGACCGGGGCCATCTTGATGGTATCCGGCCGCGTGCCGAAGACCGTCATCACTTTGAGTCTGTTCACAGTTTGATATGGATCGTGCCGGATACGACCAGGGCCGCGAAGCCGAGCGCGATGCAGACGGCGTAGATCAACAGCACGGCCTGACGCACGTTCATGCCGAAACGAAAGATCAGCTGGTGGTGAAAGTGCCCGCGATCGGCCTCGGTGATGCTCTTGCCCGAGAGCGCGCGCCGCGCGATCGCGAAGAACGTGTCCAGGATCGGCAGCGCGAGCACGACCAGGGGCACGACCAGGCCGACCGCGATCGCGCTCTTGCTCGCGCCGATCATCGAGACGGTCGCGAACACGTAGCCGATGAAGAGCGAGCCGGCATCGCCGAGGATGATCTTGGCGGGGTTGAAGTTGTACGGCAAGAAGCCGAGCGCGGCTCCCGCGAGCGACGCGACCACCAACGCCACCACCGGATCGCCGTGCGTCACCGAGATCACGAAGATCGACAGGCATGAGATCGCCGCCACGCCCGAGAGCAGGCCGTCCAGTCCGTCGATGAAGTTGATCGCGTTCATCATCGCGACGTACCAGAAGAGCGTGAGCGGAATGCTGACCCAGATCGGAAACGAGATCCAGTAGGTGGCCGGGTCGTGATTGAACGGATTCGCGACGCCCGGGATGATGAAGCCGTAGAGCATCGAGATCAGCGCGACCAGGATCTGCGCGAAGAGCTTGTTGCGCGGGCGCATGCCCATGATGTCGTCCCAGACCCCGACGCCCAGGATCAACATCGAGCCGAACAACAGGCCGACCAAGTTGTGGCTTGCATCCAGCTGATCGTGCAGTGCGTCGATCCGGATCGAGGCGACCTTGCTCGCAAACGCCGGATAGAGCAACGCCGGATGGAGCAGCGCGAAGCCGAGGACCGCGAAGAGCGCGAAGGCGAAGCCGAAGAAGACGGCGATGCCGCCGATACGCGGCTTGGGCTCGTCGTGCATGCGCCGGTCGCCGGTCTGATCGAGGACGCCAACGTGACTGGCCAATCGACGCACGAGCGGCGTCGCAAGCGCGGTGACCGCACCGGCGAGCATCACCGCCGCAATATAGAGCAGGATCAATCCGTAGTTCGTCGTCATCGCGCTGCACCTGCGAATGGGATCGACGCGATGCCCGCGGCCTCGAGCAGCGCGACCGCGACCGGATCGGCGTAGGCATCAGCATAGACGATCTTCCGGATGCCGGTGCTGATCAGCAGTTTGGAGCAATGCACGCACGGCTGGTGCGTGCTATACGCGACCGCGTCCTGCAGGCCGACGCCGTGGAGAGCGCCCTGCACGATCGCGTTGGCCTCCGCGTGCATCGCGCGTAGGCAGTGGTCGTTCACCACGATGCAACCGACGTCGCTGCAATGCGGCACGCCGCGCGGCGCGCCGTTATAGCCGGTCGTGAGGATGCGATGTTCGCGGACGAGGACGCATCCGACCGAGGCCCGCGGACAGGTTGCGCGGGTCGCGACCGTGCGCGCGACGTCCATGAAGTACTCGTCCCAGCCGGGACGCACCGCGCCGCTCAAGCCTTGGGCCGGACGATCACGGGAACCGAGCTGGTGCTTCCGAACATGCGGTCGCCGGCGTCGCCGAGCCCCGGCACGATGTATCCGTGCTCGTTGAGCCGCTCGTCCATCGCGGCGGTGACGATATTCACATACGGGTGCTTGCGCTGCAGGGTCGCGACGCCTTCGGGCGCGGCGATCAGGCTGATGAAGGTGACGTCCTGCGCGCCGCGCGAGACCAGCGCGTCGACGGCGGCCGCACCGGAGTTGCCGGTCGCGAGCATCGGGTCGAGCACGAAGACATGCCGCTCCGAGAGATCCTCCGGCACATTCATGTAGTAGGGAACCGGCTGCAGCGTATCCGGATCGCGATAGAAGCCGAGGTGCGCGACCACCGCATTGTCGATCACGTCCAGGAAGCCGGGCAGCAGGCCGAGGCCGGCGCGCAGGATCGGCGCGACGACCGGCAGGGTCGCGATACGCTTGGCCATCATCGGCTGAAGTGGCGTCTCGACCGGAGTCGGCGTCAGCGGCAACTCGCGGGTCGCTTCGTAGGCCAGAAACGCACCCAGCTCTTCGAGCAACTGGCGGAAGACGGGGGTCGGCGTGGCGCGGTCGCGCAGGCGCGCGAGCCGGTCGGCCACCGCCGGATGTTCGACGACGAGCAGGGCACCACGATCGTTGGGCATGAAGGCTACGTTCCATGAAGCCGAGCCCTCCTCTTGCCGCTCGCGAGCGATGGACGCTTCTGGCGACGATCGTCGGGTCGAGCCTGGTCTTCATCGACGGCAGCGTGGTCGGACTGGCTCTGCCGACCATCCAGCGCACCCTTCACGCGAGCGCCGCCGACGTACAATGGATCGTCGAAGGCTATACGCTCGCGCTCGCCGCGCTGATGCTCTTCGGTGGCGCGCTCGGCGACCGGTACGGACGTCGGCGCATCTTCTCGATCGGGATCGCCCTCTTCGCGGGCGCGTCGCTCGCGTGCGCGATCGCACCGACGATTCAACTCCTGATCGCGGCGCGCGTGGTGCAAGGCATCGGTGGCATGTTGCTCGCTCCGGCAAGCCTTGCGATCATCGGCGCGTGCTTCGAAGGAGTGAAGCGCGATCGCGCATACGCCGCCTGGGCCGCATACGGGGCGCTCACGAGCGCGATCGGCCCGGCGCTCGGCGGCGTGCTGATCGATCACTTCGGCTGGCGCTCGGTCTTCTACATCAACCTTCCGCTCGCGGCGGTCGTGCTCTGGGCGACGTTCGCTCACATCGGCGAGAGTCGCGACGAGGAGATCAAAGGCCGGCTCGACCTGCTCGGTGCGACGCTCGCGACCGTCGGGCTCGGTGCCCTCACGTATGCGATGATCTCATCGACCGAGTTCGGCTGGGGCAGCACGCGCGTTCTCGCCGCATTCGCGGTCGCAATCGTCTCGCTCGTCGCGTTCGTGCCGGTCGAAGCGCGCGCGGCGGCCCCGATCATGCCGCTCTCGCTCTTCCAGAATCGCACGTTTGCGGGCGTGAACGCGCAGACGCTGTTGCTCTACGGAATCACCTCGCTCTTCTATTTCTTGCCGTTCGACATGATCCAGGTGCACGGCTATTCCGCGACCGCCGCCGCCGTGGCGACGCTGCCGTTCATCGGCGGGCTGGTATTGCTCGCGCGCGTGGGAACGTCGTTGATGGGGCGGATCGGCGCGCGCGCGATTCTATTCATCGGCCCGACCATCGCCGGCATCGGTTGTACGCTGCTCGGCATCTTCGAAGGCGGCGGTACGTATTGGACGTCGTTCTTCCCGGGGCTGGCGGTCGTCGGCATCGGCATGGGACTGACGGTCGCGCCCCTCACCGCGACCGTGATGTCGTCGGCCGACCCG
>JBBRTL010000017.1:0-22001 GCA_038244445.1 Vulcanimicrobiales bacterium | reverse complement strand
TCCTGCCGGGCGTGGCCGATCGAAGAAATGGCCGGTTCTTGTTGGTCCACGTTCCGTAGATCAACCCCCCGTTTTGCCAGTTTGCCGATAACGATCTCGCGCAGCCCGCGCAGACGCGAGGCGTCCTCCGCAGTCAGAATGATTTTGTCTTTTTCGTGCTCGATCTCGGCCACGGTGCCCTTGAAATCAAAGCGGGTCGCGAGTTCTTTGCGCGCCTGATTGAGCGCGTTGTCGAGTTCTTGCCGGTCGATCTTCGACACGACATCGAACGAAAATTCGCTAGCCACTGATGGTTGCTCCTAGAGGACGAAAGTGCGATCGACGACGTCGCCCGCTTTACCGAGTACGCCAACCGATTTGCCGTCGACGAATGCCTCGACGCCGGCAGCGTTGCCGACGCGCACGATCGCGACTTTGCCGTGGAACGTTTTGACGGTCCCGGCCGGAAACGTACCCTCAATACTAGCACCGCCGTCAACGCTCACCCGGAGCCACGAGGCGGCCGAAAAATGCAGTTCGAGCGTGTTCGGACCACCCGGCGAGGGCGAGGCAGACGGCCCGCCAGATGCGATATCCGTCGCACCCGGACCCGGACTATTAGAAGGAAGCGCTCCCGGGGAGGCGCTGGCGACCGCGACCAACTGGTCCGGCGGTGCGCCCGCCTGGCGCAGGGTCATGGCGTTGTAGACGACGTAGGCGACCAGGACGACCGCGATCAGGCTCGCGATCCAGATGACCGGCGAGAGCCCCGGCCGACGTCCGACGACCTCCGTGGGAGCGTCATCTGCCGGCTTTGCCGCGACGTACGAGGGAACCGGCGCCGAGCCGGACGAGGCGTTGAACGCGCCGACGGCCTCTTCGGGGTCGAGCCCGAGGAAGCGAGCGTAGGTCCGCAGGAAGCCGCGCGCGTAGACCGGCGCGCCGATAGCGCCCCAGTTCTCCTCTTCGATGGCGGCCAAATAGACCGCCCGGATTCGGAGCTGTTCGGAGACTTCGGACAAGGTAAGGCCGCGAGCCTCACGTGCGGCTCGAAACCGGTCGCCCAGCGCTGGCATTTGGGGCTTCTGTTAGCCTCGATACCCTGTTATCCTGTCCGCAAGAGCCATGGCAAAAGCACGCGTAATTGCCGCGATGAGCGGCGGAGTGGACTCGGCGGTGGCCGCCGGGCTCCTGGTAGAAGCCGGATACGACGTCGTCGGCGTGACGATGCGTATGTATGCGCCTACCCGCGCGCCCCATGCCAAGAGCTGCTGTGGCGTCGACGATTTCGACGACGCCCGCCGGAGCGCGGCGACCCTCGGGATCCCGCATTACGTACTAAATTTCCAGGAAACGTTCCGCAAAAACGTGATCGAGCGCTTCGCCGACGACTATGCCGCCGGCCGGACGCCCAACCCGTGCGTTTCGTGCAACAACTTCGTGAAGCTCGGCACCCTGCGCGAATACGCCGATCGCCTGGACGCGCAGTACGTCGCGACCGGCCACTACGCCCGCGTCGACCATCGCGACGACGGCCCGCATCTCTATCGCAACGAGTACTCGAAAGATCAGGCCTACGCCCTCGCCCAGTTGACGCCGGACCAGCTCTCGACGTTGTTGCTGCCGCTCGGCGAACTCGACAAGGAAGCGACCCGCGCGCATGCGCTCCGGCTCGGGATGCCCGTGCACGACAAGGTCGATTCGCAAGACATCTGCTTCGTCGAAGGCGGCGACTACCGCGAAGTCCTCGAACGCGTGCGCCCCGGCATCAACACCGCAGGCGACGTGACGGACGCCGACGGTGCCGTCGTCGGCGCGCATACCGGCATCGCCAACTACACGGTCGGCCAGCGCCAAGGCTTGCCCGCAAGCAGCGACGGCGCCAAGTTCGTCACCCGCGTCGACGCCAAGACGAACACGATCGTGATCGGTCGCGAAGACGAACTCTACTCGAACGATCTGCTCGCCGACGAAGTCAACCTGATCCGCCCGGAGCGCTTCGCGAACGGCCCCGCCGACGTGCTCGCGATGGTCCGCTATCGCGCCGTCCCGGCCCCCGCAAAGGCGACGGTCCTCGCCGACGGCAGCCTGACACTCTCATTCGCCCACGCCCAACGCGCCATCACCCCCGGCCAACTCGTCGCGTTCTTCGACGAAAATGGCGAGGAAGTACTCGGCGCTGCCACGATCCGAGAAGCACGCTAGCCCCAGAACGCCCGGCTCGTGTCACAGGAACGTAGCGACCCCCATTGTCATCCCGAGCGTAGCGAAGCGTAGTCGAGGGACGGACGGCCCGTTCTCGTTCTTCTGGCGCACCATGGGATTGGGCGCCGGTCGCACATCCGATTCGTACAACTACGGCAGTGGCTACGCTTCACTCCCGGCATCACGTTCGCACCCGGGTATCCGCGCCGAGGTCGCGGTCCTCTGCGCTACGCGGTAGCGAGCGCGACGTCGTCGCGGAGGTTCCAGTACGTGTCGCGGATGACGGGCTTGAAGCCGGCGGTGACGATCAGGTTCTCGAGGTCCTTGCGGGTCGCTTCGTTAGTGGAGCCGGCGTCGTGGACGACCTGCTCTTCGAGGATCGTGCCACCCATGTCGTCGCAGCCGTAGAATAGCGCGAGCTGGCCGAGCTTGAGGCCCGGCGTCAACCAGGATGCCTGCAGATGCGGGAAGTTGTCCAAGAACAGCCGCGAGACGGCGAGCACGCGCAGGTACTCGAGGCCGGTCGCTTCTTTACCGCGGAGCGGCGTCTTGTGCGGGACGTAGTACCACGGGATGAACGCGGTGAAGCCGTGCGTCTCGTCCTGCAGATCGCGCATCACGAGCATGTGCTCGATGCGTTCGTCGTCGGTCTCGACCGAGCCGAACATCATGGTCGCGGTCGTCGGCATGCCGAGCAGTTGGGCTTGACGCATCACGTCGAGCCATGCCTGCGGTTGGACTTTGCGCGCGGAGATACGTTTGCGCACGCGCTCGACCAGGATCTCGGCGCCGGCGCCCGGGAGCGACTTCATGCCGGCGGCCTTGAGGCGCTTGAGCACGTCGGGAACCGAGAGTTCCTCGACTTTCGAGAGCCCCAGCACTTCGGATACGGAGAGCGAGTGGACGTCGACCTTCGGATACTCGACGCAGACCCGCGCGAAGAGTTCTTCAAACCACGGCAGGCCGAGTTCCGGATTGACGCCGCCCTGGATCATGATCTGGGTAGCGCCCTGATCGGCTGCGAACTTGACGCGCTCGAGCACCTGGTCGTGCGACATCGTGTAGCCTTCTTTGTGTTTCTCCGGTCGGAAGAACGCGCAGAAGGTGCAGTGGACGTTGCAGACGTTGGTGTAGTTGATGGTGGTGTCGATCACGTAGGTGACGGTGTTGCCCGGGTGCAGGGCCATCCGGCGCGCGTGCGCGGCCATGCCCAGCTCGTGCAGATCGCCTTCTTTATAGATGCGAACCCCCTCGTCGTACGAGAGGCGGCCGCCCTCGGCGGCCTTCTTGATCAGATCGCTAACGGGAGACGACACCGATGACCTCCGGAAGAACGGGCGGCATCTCCGCGATCGCGCCGATGGCGCGAAGTTCGCGGCAGTATGCCCGCAGGCCGCTCTGCGCGGCCGAGTGGAACGTGAAGTTGAGTTTCGCATAGTAGCGCTCGTAGAAACCTTCGGGCCGCGCGAAGATGACCTGCGCGCGCGCGATCACGCGGTCCATATTGCCGCGCGACCAGGTGTAGGCATCCGTGAGCGCGTGCATGCAGGCGCGGACGCCTTCGGGATCGCGCTCGTAGGCGTCGCGACGGGCGGCCCAGACCGCAAAGACGGTCTGCTCGGCGGTCCATTCGTGCCAGAGCGTACCGAGATCGTAGACGTTCTGCTTGGGCAGTTCGAAGATCGCGTCGATCGCCGTGTCGCCGATCATTAGCGCGGCCTTGCCTTCGCGGGCACGTTCGAGCGGCGCGTCGTCCTCGACGTAGACCGGCGTCACGCCGTAGCGACGTTCCATCAGGATGCGTAGCAGATTGAGGCCGCTCGCCGACTCTTTGGTGACGTGGATCTCCACGCCGTCGAGCAATGCCGGCGGAACCGACGAGACCAGCACGACCGAGATGACCTCATCGCGCGCACCGATGCACAGATCCGGCAATAGCACGAGCTTGTCCGCGTTGGCGGCGTAGGCGAACGCGCTGATCGGACTCAAGTCCAACGCGCCGTCGACCAGCATCGCGTTCAGGCGCGACGGGACGTCGGCGTGCAGCGATCCCGGATATGCGATCGTACCTTCATCGAAGGCCGCATAGATCGGCAGATCGTTGGTGTACTTGATCCGGCCGGAGCGAAGTTCGGACACTTAGACGGTCGCCAACTCGCGCTCGGGCGGGGTCCAGTCGGCCGGGAACTCATCGTAGGTCGAGTTGCGGCGAATCGGCTCGTAACCGGCGGCTTCGATCAGGCGACGAAACTCGCGATCGTCGACGTACTGCCCCGAGCTGGTGCCGGCCGAATGATAGATCAGCTCTTCGTCGGTTGAGCCGTGGGTGCCGTCCATGTCGTCGGCGCCGAACTCGAGCGCGACCTGACAGACCTTGATGCCCTGGATCATCCAGTACGCTTTGATGTGGTCGAAGTTGTCGAGCATCAGGCGCGAGACCGCGAACATGCGCAGATCGTCGAGGCCGGTCGTCCAGCCGCAGTCGTTCATCTCGTTGCCGTCCGGATGGAACGCGAGCGGGATGAACGCGTTGAAGCCCGGCGACTTGCGCTGCGACTCGCGCAGGCGGATCAGGTGGTCGACCCGATCTTCGAGCGATTCGATCTGGCCGTAGAGCATGGTCGCGTTCGAGGCGACACCCTGGCGATGCAATTCTTCGTGGATCCCGAGCCAGTTATCGCTGTTGACCTTGTTCGGACAGATCTTCTTGCGCGTCTCTTCGGCGAAGATCTCGGCCCCGCCGCCGTTGACGTTGTCGAGTCCGGCTTCTTTGAGCGTCGCGATCATCTCGGCGAACGACATGCGGTGGCGCTTGGCCATGTACTCGATCTCGGCGGCGGTGAAGAACGAGAGCTGGACGTGCGGCAGCGCTTCCTTGAAACGGCGCATCAGCGGCAGCCAATAGTCGAGCGAGAGCTGGCGCGGGTCGTGCCCGCCAACGATGTGGATCTGGTTGAAGTTGGTCCCGGTCTCGATCGCCTTCTCGAAGACGACGTCGGCCGGCATCCGGACCACGCGGTCTTTCTCTTTGAACTCGTCGACTGCGAACGCGCAGAACTTGCAGCCGGCATAGCAGACGTTGGTCGAGTTGATGTAGCGGTTGAGGACGTAGAAGACTTTCTTCCCACTCTTGCGTTCCTTCTGTTGGCGCGCCATCCGGCCGAGGTTGTGGATGTCGGGCGTGGTGAAGAGCGCGAGGCCATCGGCCATCGAGAGCGGGATGCCCTCGTCGACCTTGTTCTCGATCGCACGAAGAGCGGGATCCATCGGGTAATTCATGTCGCTATCACTCTAGGGCTGCGGGCGTTCGGAGCCAAGGACCTTTATCGACGGAGCGCCCCGGCTCCCGCGCAGACGAGGGCGACGGCGAGGAGAGCGCCGCCGAGCAGATCGGTCGGGTAGTGGGCCCCGAGGGCCAGCCGCGACCACATGATCCCGAGCACGAGGGCGACCAGTAACCCCGCTACGACCCGCCGGCCGGGGAGGTCGGTCCGGTCGATCAGCCAGGCCCAGAGTCCGAAAAAGCCCACCGAGATGGCCGCGTGCGAGGACGGGAAGCTGGAGGCCGCCTCGTGCTTGACCACCCAGTCGAGCCGGCGGGGCCGGCCGAAGAGATGCTGGAGCAGGTCGGTCGCGAGCCAGCAGACCAGCAAGGCACCGAGGCTGAACAGGATCCTCCCGCGCCAGGCCGGCACCCGCCAGGCGACGATCAGCAGCACGATCCCGACCGGGCCGAGCACATACGGATAACACGACTCGGTCAGCCACCACGCGACCAGCGTCGAGCGATCGAGGAGCGCACCGGAGAGCGCGAACAACGGCCTCGGTTCGCCGAAACGCAGCACGTAGAGTCCAAGCGCCACGAACGCGATCGCGCAGAGCGCCGAGACGAGGAAGAGCGATCGCCGATCGGGGAGCGTCGTCATGCGGTCTCTTCCGCTCGATCATCCGTTCGGAACAGATCGATGCCTGCATGTCGCGCGATCGCAACGCCGATCAAGAAGCAGGATGCGCCGAGCAGTGCGCCGCTCGCAACATAGACTGGATTGCTCCCGTCCACGAGGCACGCGACGATCACGAGCACGATCACGGCGACGCAGAGCCATGAGAAGGTCCCGCGCCAGCGCGGGGCAGCCCCACGGGCGACGAGTAGTAACGCCAAGCCACCCGCGGTCACGAGCGTGGCGCTCGACGTCGGAAACCCGAAGACGGACGCACCGTTCTGGCGACTCAGGACATCGAAGAGAACGATGACGTTCGGAGCAAACAACAGTGTGCCCGAGATGACGCCGGCAGCGAAAAGCGATCGACGCGGGGCCGTGGTATCCGCGAAGCCGTACCACATCAACGCAACCGCGATCCACTCCCAGAAGGCGAAGCCGCCGAAGATATCCCACCCGTCCACCCCCGTCTCGCCGGCGTGCGGCGGGAGGTGGATCTGGCCCGCGTAGATCCCCCATCCGATGAGGATGGTGAACAATATCCCGGCCGTACCGAACGCGACGAAGTCGATCGAACTGATTCGAGCGATCGGGCTGTGTTCGGCATCATCATCGCGAGGCGCGAACACGAAGAGTTCGGCTCCGCATTGTTCCGCAAACTCGCGGCCGAAGGCCAATACAGCCAGACCGAGCAGCACTGCGCAAAGCAGCGGCGGCAGCGGGTAGCCGGACAGAAAAGCCAGGGGCTCGATGCGGTCCGCGAGCAACTGTCCGCCCAACGCCTCGAGGAACGCGAGTACGCAAAGCGTTTGGATAACCACCCGAGGGACCCGACGGAGCCCTTGTGCGGCGAGTGCGATCGAAGCGCAGCCGACGAACGATATCGCCATCGGCTCGGATACAACTTGGACCGCGGTCACGAAACTCGCCAGCCAATTCAGCATCATGGCAAACGCGGCCACCGTTCCGGTCGTGGCTGCGGCGAAGAGCACGCGATCCGGGCTCGACGGACGCGCAAACGCGATCCAGAGCAACGCGATCGACGCGCCCCAGAGCGACGGATATCCCAGCAGCAAGCGCGGTACGAGATACGTCACCCAGAGAATCGGGTGCTGCAGCATTCCATTGAGGAGCCGCTCCCCTTGCCCGAAGCTCGGATCATGCGGCCCCCACTCGCGGAGCGGTGTAAACGCAAGCATCAACGCCGCGATAAGCGTGCCAAGGCCGATCCAAAACCACTTCCCGACGACGATCCTCGGAAGCACCGGAAGAGAAAGTCGCGGAGCCTCCGGAATCAGCGGCTCGTGGTCACTCCCCATTGGCGAAGAGATCTTGCTGGTCGGATTTGCCGAGGCGAGAGGCGATCTGTTCGAGTTCGGCCAGGCCGAGGATGATGCGGCGCGGTTTGGTGCCTTCGTGCTGTCCGACGACCTTGAACTCTTCGAGCTGCTTCATGATCCGGACCGCACGGGGGTGGCCGATCGAGAACTTCGACTGCAACTGCGCGGTCGATGCGTACTGCGTCTCGATGATGAAGGAGGCCGCCTCGTAGCAGAGCGGATCTACGTCCTTCTTCGCACTATCCTCGTCGGAGATCGGCACGAAGTCGACGTCGAGCAGATTGTCCGGGCGCGCTTGCTTTGCCCAGAAGTCGACCAACCGCGAGACCTCGTTGTTGTTGATCAGCGCGCCCTGCGCGCGGACCGGCTTGGGCGCATCGATCGGGAGATAGAGCATATCGCCACGGCCGAGCAGACGCTCCGCACCGCCCATGTCGAGAATCGTGCGCGAGTCGATCTGCGAACTGACCGCGAAGGCGATGCGCGACGGGATATTGGCCTTGATCAAGCCGGTGATGACGTCGACCGACGGACGCTGGGTCGCGACGATCAGGTGAATACCGGTCGCGCGCGCCAACTGCGCGAGCCGCATGATGGTCGTCTCGACGCGGGCCGGCGCGATCAGCATCAGGTCCGCGAGTTCGTCGATGATGATCACGACGTAGGGAAGTTTCTCGTCCGGATATTTGGCGTTGTACTCTTCGATCTTACGGACGCCGGCCTTGGCGAAGCGCTCGTAGCGCGCGTCCATCTCTTTGGTCATCTCGAAGAGCGCGCCGGCGGCCAGGCGCGGGTCGGTGATGACGTCCTTGATCAGATGCGGGATGCCGTTGTAGACGGTCAGCTCGACCCGCTTCGGATCGATCATCAGCATCTGCACCTGGTCCGGTGTCGCCGACGAGAGCAGCGAAGCGATGATGCAGTTCAGGCAGACCGATTTGCCCGCGCCGGTCGCGCCCGCGACCAACAAGTGCGGCATCTTGGCGAGATCGCCGAAGACCGGGCGGCCGGTGATGTCCTTGCCGAGCGCCATCCAGAGTGGCGGCACTTGACCGCGGTTCGGGATTGCTTCGAGGATCTCGCGGACGGCGACGATCGAGACGGTCGCGTTCGGGACCTCGATGCCGACCGCGCTCTTGCCGGGGATCGGGGCTTCGATTCGGACCGACGTCGCGGCGAGCGCGAGCGCGATATCGTCGGCAAGCGAGGCGATCCGCGAGATCTTGACGCCGCGCTCGGGCTTCAACTCGTAGCGCGTGATGCTCGGGCCGCGTTCGATGTGCGTGACCTTGGCGCCGACGCCGAACGAGGCGAGCGTATCTTCGAGAACGTGCGCGCGGTTGGTTTCGTCGACGGCCTGCGCCTGGGGCGGATCGAAGAGCGAGAGATCCGGCAAGCGATACGTTCGCGCAACGCCCGCCATACTCGCGGGTTCGTAATCGCCGACGACGGCTCGCGCGGGCGCGGGCTCTTCGAGTTCGACCACGATGGTCGGCGGCGGGACGTGCGGTACGAACGCTTCGATCGGCACGATCTGGCGCGACGGCTCGTCTTCGACGTCATCCTCGTCCTCCGGCTCGTCTTCTTCTTCGTCGTAGACGGCGGGGGGAGGGGTCCCTCGACTACGCTTCGCGGAGTCTATCCCGAGCTCAGTCGAAGGGCTCGGGATGACAGGAGCGGGGAGCGAGAACGCTTCGCGTACGCTCCCGTGGCCGTCGGGCAGAGCGATTTTCGGAAGCCGGACCTTGGCGAAGAGGCCGATCAGCCAGCCTATGACCTTCTTCAGACTCGCGTTGGTGAGCCACAGGGTCAGGGCAAGGGCGCCCACCACGAGCACGATCCACGCGCCGATCGAACCGATGAGGGCGTGCAGGGCCCACCAGATGTTGCCGCCGACGAATCCGCCGGCGGCCCCGTAGGCCGCTTCGATCATCAAGAAGTAGCCGAGCGAGGCCAAGCCGAGGGTTGCGATCATTCTCGGAACGTTGATCTCGAGGAAGATAATGACGCCGAACAGACCGACCAGGACCGGGAAAAGCGGCGCGCCCCCTCCAAAGACCCAGTGTAGCGCTTGCGCCGTCACATGACCCGCAGAACCTGCGGATTTTGGAAACACGAGAGCGACCCCGAGCAGTAGGGCCAATCCGATCGCCGTAATGCCGACGATCTCCAGGTTGAGTCTCGCTGACGATGTCGCCTTGCGGCGAACGCGTGCCATGAGAACAGCCGTTTCGCGAAGGAGCTCCATTGACCCCGCCGACCATCGTCGTCCTCGGAGGCGACCAGACCGGACAAGAACTGCTCGTCGAGTCGCTGCGCGTCCTCGACAAGTCGGTGATCGATGTCGAGTTGGCGTTCGAGACCTTCGACCTTTCGCTCGAAAAGCGCCGCGAAACGCAGAACCAGATCGTCCACGACGCCGCCGAGGCGATGAAGAAACACAAGCTCGGATTGAAGGCCGCGACCATCACGCCCGAGATCAAGGGCGACGTCGGCTCGCCGAACGCGATCCTGCGTAAAGCGATCGGCGGAAAAGTGATCGTACGGACCGGTCGAAAACTGCCGCGCGTTCGTCCGGTCGCGGGCATTAGCGCACCGATCTCGGTCGTGCGCATGGCGGTCGGCGACGCGTACGGTGCGAAGGAATGGCGCGAAGGCGAAGGCATGGACGAAGTCGCCTATCGCACCGAATCGATCAATCGCGGCGTTTGCCGTTCGGTCGCCGAGTACGCATTCGTCCATGCGATCAAAATGGGCGCCAAGGTCTTCGGCGGGCCGAAGTACACCGTCAGCCCGGTCTACGAGGGCATGCTCAAAGAGGAGATGGACGCGGCCGCCGCCCGGCATCCCGACGTCACCTACGAGCCTCAGCTGATCGACGCGACCTACGCGCTCTTGCTCTCGAATGCGGGCGACATCCCGCTCGTGATCCCGTCGCTCAACCGCGACGGCGACTGCCTCTCGGACCTGGTCATGCAGCTCTTCGGCTCGATCGCCGGCGCCGAATCGGTGCTGCTCTCGTTCGACGACGACCTCAAGCCCGACGTAGTCATGGCCGAAGCACCGCACGGCACCGCGCCGCGCCTGTTCGGGCGCAACGTCGCCAACCCGCTCGCGATGATCCTAGCTGCCGGCGCGCTGCTCTCGTACGTCGACGACAAGCGGGCGGTGAACGCGTCGCGCGCGATCTACGAAGCCTCGCTCGAGGCCGTCCACGAAGGCATCGCGACCGCCGACCTCGGCGGCCAATCCAGCACGACCGAGTTCACCGACGCCGTCATCGAAAGCGTCAAACGCAAACTCGACGTCTGGTCCACGCTCTAGACGAGGCTACGTGCGCGCGCAACGAGTATCCGGTCGAACGGATCGCTGTGCAGGCGGTCGATGTTTCTCAGCTCCAAGGCATGGTCCGGAGGAAGCTGCAGTAACGAGATCTTGCCTCGCGCTAGGCGGCGATCAGGGCGACTCCGGCCAGGGCTAGTCCGACGCCGATCTTTTGGATCAGCGCGAGCCGTTCTTTGAGGACGACTCGGGCCAGGAGCACGGTGCTCGCCGGATAGAGCGAAGTCAGCACCGCGGCGACCGAGAGCAGACCGGCATGATCGGCGAGGACGAAAAGCACGTTGGCCGTCATGTCGATGCCGCCCGCGAAGACGACCAATCCGAGCGTCCCGTTGCGGGGCACGATCGAACTGCGCGCGATCGCGGCGATGAGCAAGAGGAACAGCACCGAGGCGACGCGCGCGATCAGTAACGGTTGCAGACCGGCGCCCGGACTTGCGGTGCCGAGGAACAGGAAGAAACCGCCGATGATCAAGCCGGCGGCGATCGCCTCTTTCACGCCGGCAGTCGAGAACTCGAGGCGCCCGTCTTCTTCGTGCGAGAGCGAGATCAGCACGACCGAGACGAGCGCGACCAGAATACCGACGACCTGAAACCAGGCCAGCGGTTCGTGCCGCACCACGACGCCGAAGACGGCGGGCGTCGCCGCAGCCAGCACGGCGGTGATCGGCGAGACCACGCCCATCTTCCCGATCGAGAGAGCGTGATAGAGCAGAGCGATGCCGACGCCGCCGCAGATCCCGCCGAGCGCACCCCAGAGGTAATCGAACGGAAGCGCGCGGCCCGGCGTGAAGACGACGACACCTGAAAGAAGCGCAAGGCCGGCGGCCTGCGAGACGATCGTAACCGCGAAGATCGAGGTCCGCTTGGTCGCGATTCCGCCGCAGAAATCCGCCGCTCCGTAGAACGCGGCTGCGAGGATCCCGAGTCCGACCGAGAGCATCAGCGCTGGGTCGGATCGAGGGCGTCGCGCAGGCCGTCGCCGAGAAGATTGAAGCCGAGCACGAGCAAGGTGATCGCGACGCCCGGGAAGATCAGCGCCCACGGGGCCGAGAGCCAGTAGTCACGCGCGTCGTTGAGCATCGCGCCCCATTCCGGCGTCGGAGGTCGCGGGCCGAGCCCGAGATAGGAAAGACCGGCGGCCTCCAGCGTCGCGGTCGCGATGCCGAGGGTCGCCTGGACCAGGAGCGGTGCGAAGATGTTCGGCAAGATGTAGCGCGTCAGGATGCGCAGCGTACGCGCCCCGACCGCGCGAGCCGCTTCGACGTACTCTAACTCGCGCACGGAGAGCACCGACGAACGCGCCAAGCGCGCGTACTGCGGGATGTAGACGATGCCGACCGCGATCATCAGGTGATCGATCGACGGACCGAGGATGGTGGTGATGCCGATCGCGAGGATGATCGACGGAAACGCCAGCATCACGTCGACCACCGCCATGATCGCATCGTCGATCCTGCCGCGGAAATACCCGGCGATCACGCCGAGCAACGTGCCGACCACGATCGCGATCCCGACCGCGAGGAAGCCGATGCGGATCGAGATGCGCGCGCCGTAGAGAATGCGGGTGAAGACGTCGCGACCGAGCTTATCGGTACCGAACCAATGCGCCGCGCTCGGACCGAGGGTCTGATGGCTGAGATCCTGCGCGAGCGGATCGATGTGGCTGATGAAGGGCGCGAAGAGCGCGCCCAGGACCATGAGCGCGACGATCGCCAGGCCGATCAAGGCTCCGGGCGAGCGCCGCAGGCCGCGCCATACGTCTCGTGCGTACGTGCGCGACTCGGGAGAGAGTTCTTCGGCCGCGGCGGCGAGCGTCACGTCCATCCGGAACTTCCCGGCTAGACTTCCATGACGACCGGGATGATCACCGGCCGGCGCTTGGTGCGATTGTATATCGCCTTGGAGACGCCGCTCCGGATGTGCTCCTTGACCGTGTTCGGATCGCGCATCGCTTCGACCGAGATCGCGTCGAGCATGGCGCGCGTCTCTTTGCGCAGCTCGTCCATCACGTCGCCGGCTTCGGGCAGATAGAACACGCCCTTCGAGATCAGGTCCGGACCACTGGTGACGCGGGCTTCTTCTGCGTCGATCGCCACCACGACCATCATGATGCCGTCGCTCGAGAGCGCCTTGCGATCGCGTAGCACTGCTTCGCCGACCTCGCCCACGCCGGAGCCGTCGACCAGCACGTTGCCGCCGTACGTCTTGCCCACCTTATCCGCGTAGTCGTGGGTGAACTCGAGCACATCGCCGTTCTCGACCACGAACACGTTCTCGGGATGGACGCCGGTCTGGGTCGCGAGGCGACCGTGATGCACGAGCATCCGGTACTCGCCGTGGACCGGGATGAAATTCTCGGGGCGGACCAGGTTGAGCATCAGCAAGAGTTCTTCTTGCGAGGCGTGACCGGAGACGTGCGAACGTCCGTCGGTGCCGTGGATCACGTTCGCGCCGAGCTTGTAGAGATTATTGATCGTCTTGCCGACCGACTTCTCGTTGCCGGGAATCGGGGTCGCCGAGATGACGACCGTGTCGCCCGCGACGATCTTGAACTTCTTGTGATCGCGGACCGACATGCGGGTCAGGCCGCTCATCGGCTCCCCCTGCGAACCGGTCGTCATCACGACCACCTGCTCGGGCGGATAGTTCTCGACGTCTTCGATCTTGATGACGCTCGCCTGCGGGATCTTCAGGTAGCCGAGTTCGGTCGAGAAGTGGAGCACGTTCTGGAGCGAGCGGCCGAGGAACGCGACCTTGCGGTTGAAGCGCACGACGTGATCGACGACCTGCTGAATGCGCGGCACGTTCGACGCGAACGACGCGACCACGATGCGGCCCTTGGCGCGCGAGAAGATGGTGGTGAAGGCTTCGCCGACGATCCGCTCCGAGAGCGTGTGACCGGGGCGTTCGGCGTTGGTCGAGTCGGCCAGCATGCAGAGCACGCCTTCGTCGCCGACGCGCGCGATCGCCGCGAAGTCCGGCGGGCGGCCGTCGATCGGCGTCTGGTCGAACTTGAAGTCGCCGGTGTGGAAGATCGTCCCGACGGGCGTCCGGATCGCGAGCGAACAGGCGCCGGCGACCGAATGGGTGATGTGGATGAACTCGGTCTCGATGCTGCCGAGCTTGACCTTGTCGCCCGGCTGGACCGGCTTGAACGCGACATCGCCGAGCTTGTGCTCGCGCGACTTGGCCTTGATCAACGCGATCGAGAGCGACGTTCCGACGATCGGCAGATCCGGGAACTCGCGCAGCAGGTAGGGGATGCCACCGATGTGATCTTCGTGTCCGTGCGTGACCAGCAGGCCGCGGAACTTGTGGGCGCGTTCGCGCACGTACGTGAAGTCGTTGATGACGATGTCGACGCCGAACATCTCGTCGTCGGGGAACATCAGGCCGCAATCGACCACGACCATGTCGTCGTTGGTCTCGATGACGGTCATATTGCGACCGATCTCGCCGCAGCCGCCGAGCGGCACGATCCGGACGTAGGGTTCGTCGGGCGGGGCGGGGACGACCAGGGTATCCGTATTCAAAGCTTCTTCGTATCTTTCAGGGGGGACTTGGCACGCCGGCCGGTCTGCGGGATGGACGGGCGGAGGTACCACCGATGAACGCCCCTTACCGCACGGTCGCGGCTGCGACCTTGGTCTACATCCTACTCGGGAGCCCCGCCGCCGCCAAGGACAAATATCAGCATCCTAAAGTCGGGGCGGCTACCCTCGGGACCGGCCTTTACTCGCCACGAGCCCTCAAACGTGCCCGGGCGATCCTCGAAATGCGGCTGCTCGAACTCCGGGCGGCCAGGCTGGAGTGCGTCCGGGAGGCTTTGGAGCGGGCCCTTTACGGGAGGACGTCAGAGATATGGCACTGTGCGAAACAAAGCCAGGCTCTCCACGATAGGTGAGGAAAAGCGAGCGGGCCGGGCTTGACCTTCACGTAAGGTGAGGCCGTAGGCTGTGCTCACCAAGGGTAAAAAGAGTGGAGGCCCCATGACCGAGTCCCCGCAGATCGCGCCCAAGGCCAGTGGCCTTCAGACGGTGCTCAATATCATCGCCTCGCCCAAGGAGGCCTTCGAGTCGCTCAAGGTTGCTCCGACCTGGGGCTGGGCCTATATCGTCGCGGTCGTGCTGATCCTCGTCGGCGGAATACTTTTCATCCCCGCGAGCCAACACGCCGGCCTCGGCTTCACGCAGCACTTCCTCACGACCAAGTTCGCCGCGAACATGAGCGACGCGCAGAAGCAGCAGGTGTTGGACGGCGCCCTCCACCCGTCGGCCGTCAAGACGTACGGCGGGCTGCTTTTCAACGCGGTCGTCCTCTCGCTCATCGCGTGCGTGTTGAACGCGCTCCTTCTCCTGCTCGGCAATGCCATCGGCAAGGGCACAGCGGGGTTCAAGAACTACTTCAGCTCCTCGGTGAACGTCCTGATCCCGAGCTTCGCTTTCGCACAACTCGTCACCGGGATCATCGGAGCGGTGCGCGGTCCCGACGGATTCAACGGGTTCGCGGATATCTTCAAGGCGATGCCCAGCCTCGCTTGGATCATCCCGGTTCAGCACGGCTGGGGCCTCGGCTTTCTCTCGACCATCACGATCTTCTCGATCTGGGGTGCGTACCTCAACGCGACGAGCTTGACGGTCATGGGCGGGGTGAAGAGCGGCATCGCTTGGACGTTCGCGATCCTCATCCTCGTGCTGATGGCGTGCACCCTCGGCGCGTTCGCCCTCTTCACATAACGGGAGTCACGTTTGAAACTCGGTCATATCGCGGCGGCGTTCGCCATCGCAGCAGCCGCCGGAGCGCCGGCGGCTGCGAGCGCGGCCGGCATGACGCTCGGCGATGCCGTTGCCTTCGCGCTCGCACATAGCACCGGCGTCGCTCAGAGCGCTGCCGCGCTGACGCAGGCCGACAACGCTCTCGCGCGTCAGAAAATGCAGTCGTATCCGACCGCGAACGCGCAGTTGCAGAGCTTCTTGCAGAAGAGCAGCAACTACGGCGGCGGCTATGCCGTCATCGGTGTCTCGCAGCAGAACGTCACCAGCCAGAACACCGCTTCGATCGGCACGCAGTACAACCTCAACGCGGGCGGCCTCGGCTTCATCCAGGTCGCCGAATCGCAGGCCCAGGACGACGCCGCTCGCGCGAACCTGAAACGCGCGCAGGAGCAGATCGCGGACTCGGTCACGACCGCCTTCTACGGCATCGCCCAAAAGGACGCCCTCGTCACGGTCAACACGGCCGACGCGCAGTACCAGCACCAACTCGTCCTCGACGCACAGGCCAAGGAACGCGCCGGCGTGGCCGCGGGCGTCGACGTCCTCCGCGCGCAGGTGAACGAAAAGCAGAGCCAGTCGTCCCTGCTCGCCGCCCAAGCCGACACGCAGAATGCGCGCGAGTCGCTCGCACAGTCGATCGGTGCGCCGCTAGACACCACGTTTGCGATCCCGACGACCATCGCACAGCCGGTCCTGCCCAACGGGAGCGTCGACACGCTGGTCGAGATCTCGCAAAACTCGCGACCGGACGTCGCGTCGGCGCGACTCGGGCTGCGCAACGCGCAGCTGGTCCGCAAGGCCTTCACCCGCGAACTCTTCCCGACCATCAACCTCGGCGCGTCGTTCGGCAACCAGAACTCGCCGACCACGACCGTCCTCGAGCAGAACAGCATCGACCAGCAGTTCGCGCTGACCAACCAGCAGCGGATCGCGAACGGTCTTCCGCCGCTTCCGATCTCGGCGAAACCGATCGTGCCGCGCGGAACGCCCGGCTACTGGCAGATCCAGGCCGTCACGTCGTTCACGCTGCCGCTGGTGGATTACGGCGCGCGACACACCGAGCGGACCAGCGACGACGCGGCCATCGCATCCGCCCAAGCGGCGCTGACCTCGGCATCCGGCCAGGCCGAACTCGACGTGCGCCAAGCCTATCGCGCCGCCCAGACCGCGCAAGCGCAGCTGCAGTTCGCGACCGACGAATCGACCCTCGGACGTGAAGCCGCCCGGATCGCCCGGATCCAATACCAGAACGGGATCATCGCCCTCTCCGACGTGGTTCAAGCCGAGCAGACCTCGGTCAAAGCGCAATCCGACCTGATCGCCGCCCGCGTCGCCTACGTTACCGCCGTCGTGAAGCTGCGCATCGCGTTGGGCACCTACGACGCCAATACCGCCGTCGCCGACCTGAAGTAGGAGTCCCATGCAAAAGCGTAATCGAACTCTCCTCATCATCTTGGGAGCGATCGTCGTCGTCATCGCGATCGCCGTTCTGAGCAGCCGCGGGAAAAGCAGCGCGCTCGAAGTCAAGACGCAGAAGATCGCCCTCTCGACGTTCGACACGAAACTGCCGGAGAGCGGCGTCATCCAACATCCCGGCGTCCAGACCATCCCCGCCCTGGTTGCGGGCAACCTCGGACGCATGTACGTCAAAGCGGGCGACGCGGTCTCGGCCGGGGAACTGCTCGCGACCGTCAACAATCCGACCTTGAATTCGACCGCGGCCGGTTCGTCGGTCGACTACCAGTCGGCAATCGCGAACGTCTCGAGCGCGCAGGTCAACGACCAGAACGCGAAGGTCCAGTATCAGGCCGCCGTCGCGACCGCGAAGAGCAACTACGACGAGGCCCTGCGCATCTACACGGCCGACAACAACCTGTACCAGAACAAGGCGATCGCGCGCAATCAGGTCGATATCGACCGCGCGAAGATGGACCAAGCGAAAGTCCAGTACGATCAAGCCGTCCGCCAGCTCCAGCTCGGCGCCGTCTCCGGCTACGGACAGAACAGCGTGCAGTACGCGCAGACCGCGGCGACCAAGGCCCAGATCATGAACGCGCAGAGCCAAGAACAGCTCGGCTTCACGCGCATCGTCGCACCGTTCTCCGGCATCATCCAGACGATCGCGAGCCAGCCGTCCGATGCATTGCGGACCGTCCAGACGGGCGATCCGATCAGCGCCGGCCAGGCGATCTTCACGATCGCGAGCGGTAGCGGCTACATCGTCAAGGCGCAAGTCGACGAACAGGACATCATCAACGTGCGCGTCGGCCAGAAGGTCGTCGTGTCCGGCGAAGATTTCCCCGGGCACAATATCGCGGGCCACGTCGCGAACATCGCACCCGTCGCGGTCAAGTCGACCGATGCGTCGAGCACCGCCAAGCAGGTCTTGACGACGATCGCTCTCGATTCGTCGCCCGGATTCCTCAAGGACGGGATGAGCGCAGATCTCGATATCTACACGGCCCACGTTCCGAACGTCGTCACGGTTCCGACCGTCGCGATCCAAAAGGACAAGAAAGGCTCGTTCGTCTGGGTCGTCGTCGGCGGCCACACCTCCAAGCGTCCGGTGACGCTCGGGCAGGCCAACGACACCCAGACGATCGTGAAGACCGGGCTCCATCCCGGCGACGCGATCGTCGCCGAGAAGAACGAAGCCCTCATCGATGGACTCGCGGTCAAACCCGCGCCGTCGCCGTCGGCCGGACCTTCGGTCTAGTCCGGGAGAACGGATGACGCGACTCTTCGAGTACGTGCGCGAGGCGCTCGACGCGCTCTTGCGCAACAAGGCGCGCTCGATTCTCACGATGTTCGGCATGCTCATCGGCGTAGCCGCGGTGAACTCCGTTTATGGGCTCTCCAGCGGCGCCGCCGCCGGCATCGCGGCCAGCGTCAACAATACGAACTTCCCGTCGCTAACCGTCAAGCCCGATCCCCAGCAGGCCGATCCCAGCATCGCGCAGTTGCAATTCCGCGACGCCCAGATCGTAGCGAGTAGCGGCGGTGCGATCCGCAAAGTCGTGCCGTTCTATCAGCCGTTTTCCGGTATCCGCGCCCGGATCACGCGCCTCAAGAACGGGAGTATCAAGGTCAACGGATTCCCGTACTCCTGGTACGGCGACGATCCGGATCTCAAGGCCGTTACGGGCCGGATCATCACCGGGGCGGATGTCGACGGAGCCGCGCGAGTCTGCATGATCTCGCACGACTTGGCGGTCCAATTCTGGAAGAGCGACGAAGCCGCGATCGGACGGCCGCTCAACGTGAACGGCACGCGCCTCCAAGTCGTTGGCGTCGTCGACGACAATCAGGGTACCGGACAGAACTACTTCGGCGGCACGTACTACTTCGTCGTGCCCTACACGACGTACCATAACATGACGCCCGGGCCGATCGACGGGATCATGGTCTGGGCGCTGACGCCGCAGGACGAAGAGACGGCCCGGGCCGAGGTCTTGGCGGTCTTGGCGCACAGCCACGGCGCGGCCGCGAAGTACACCGTCCAGAGCACCAAAGATCAGATCGCGCAGACCGAAAAGGTGATCGACATCATCGCCATCTGCCTGACCGCGATCGGCGCGATCTCGCTCTTCGTAGCGGGTATCGGCATCATGAACATCATGCTGGTCTCCGTCAGCGAACGCACTCGGGAGATCGGCATCCGTAAGTCGATCGGCGCGAAGAGCGGCGACATCGTCCTGCAGTTCCTGATCGAGGCGACGTTGCTCTCGCTGATCGGCGGCTTCATCGGACTCATGCTGAGCTTCGCCGTGATCGTGCCGGTCGCAGGCGCGATGAGCCGATTTACCGGACCGCCCTCGATTCCATACCTCTCGGTCACGATCGCCGGCTTCGTCTTCTCCCTGATCGTGGGAGTCGTCTTCGGCGTCTATCCGGCTCTGCGCGCGAGCAGACTCGACCCGGTGGAGGCCCTGCGCTCGTGATGTCTTATCTGTTCGAAGCGTTCGCTTCGCTTGCGGCCAACCGCCTGCGAACGCTTCTCGCGCTCGTCGGTCTGGTGGTCGGCGTCGGCGCCGTCATCGCGATCCAGGTGCTCGGCGCGGCGACCTCGGGTGCGATGGCGGGCGTTCTGCAAGGCTTCAGCAACTATACGTTCCTGGTGCAGCCTAACACGCAGAACGGCTTCGACTTGAAGTCCGGAATAAAGCGCTCGCAGATCCCGCAACTGACCCAGATCCCCGGCGTCGTAAGCGCGATCGCCTATACGCAGAGCGCCGCGATCTCGTATCTCGGACATAACAAGGCGCAGCTCAACGTCGCACCTTCCGGTTCCGATCCGCGCTTCTTCGCACAACCCGTCGCCGACGGTCGCTTGTTCAGCGCGGGCGAAGAGGCGAGCGGTGCGCGGGTGTGCGTCCTGACCGACAACGCCTTCAAGAAGCTCAGTCCCGACGGTACGTCCATCGTCGGCCGCCAACTGCGCGCGGGCAATCTCCGGTGTCAGGTGGTCGGCGTACTCGCCGCATCCCCCACCGGGGCGATCAACTTCAACTTCGCACCCGATGTCGCCGTTCCTCAGAAAACCTTCGAGGAGGCCTACAACCAGCGCGGCGATGTGTTCGCGCTTCAGGTGCTCGTGGACGACATCGGCGCGATGCCGCGCATCGAGGATCAGGTCAAAGCCCAGTTGACCGCGTGGCACAACGGGAAGTTCAAATATCAGACCTTCGATTCGACCGTCATCGCGAAGTTCTTCGACACGGTGTTCGGCGTTCTCACGCTGATCGTCGGGATCATCGGTTCCATCTCGCTGGTGGTCGCCGGGATCGGCATCATGAACGTCCTGTTGGTCTCGATCGTCGAGCGCACGCGCGAGATCGGAGTTCGCAAGGCGATCGGTGGCCGCCGCGGCCAGATCATGCTGCAGTTCTTCCTCGAAGCCGCTACGCTCACGTTTGCGGGCTGCCTGTTGGGCTCGATCTTCGGCCTCGCGATCGGCTGGTGGATCAACACGTCGTACATCATCAAGATCACGGGCGTCATCGTCCCGATCCCATGGGGCAACTCGGTCGTCCTGGCCGTCATTTTCGCGACGATCGTCACGATCGCGTTCGGAACCTATCCCGCTTACCGGGCCGCAGGCCTGGATCCCATCGAGGCACTTCGGTATGAGTAATCCCGCCATCGTCATCCGCGACGTCACGCGTACGTACACGATGGGCGAGGTCGAAGTCCACGCACTGCGCGGCGTCTCGTTTTCGATCGAGCGCGGCGAATACGTCGCGATCATGGGACCCTCCGGTTCCGGAAAATCTACGTTGATGAACGTGATCGGTTGCCTCGACCGCCCATCGACCGGAAGCTATCTCCTCGACGGCATCGACGTCTCGAAGCTCAGCGACAACGAACTCGCCGAGATCCGTCTGAAAAAGCTCGGCTTCATCTTCCAGGGCTTCAACCTGCTCGCTCGGACGGATGCGATCAAGAACGTCTCGCTGCCTCTCTTCTACGCCGGCGTTCCCTCGCGGGTGCGCAACGAGCGCGCCATCGCGGTGCTGACGACCGTCGGCCTGGGCGACCGGACGCATCACAAGCCGAACGAACTCTCCGGCGGACAGCAGCAGCGGGTCGCGATCGCGCGCGCGTTGATCAACGACCCGACCGTCCTGCTCGCCGACGAGCCGACCGGCAACCTCGATACGGCGACCAGCACGGACGTGCTCGGCCTCTTTTCGCGGCTTCACGCCGAGGGCCGCACGATCATCATGGTCACCCACGACGAGGACATCGCGAGCAACGCCGCCCGCGTGATCCGCCTGCGCGACGGCTTGGTCGTTTCGGACAGCCCCTCGCAGAAGATCGCCTAAGCTTCGCCGAAGAGGCGAAGCGATGAGCGTGGAGTTCCTCGAGGCGTCGGTAGCGCCGCATTTCCGGATCGACGGCGAGTTCGCGCACGCCGAGGCCTTCGGCTCCGGCCACATCAACCGCACCTACCTCGCCCACTACCGCAACGGCAACGGCGGTCTGCGCTACGTCTACCAGCAGATCAACGATAAGGTCTTCACCGACGTCCCGGCCATGATGCAGAACATCGCGCGTGTCACCGACCACGTCCGCGGTAAGCTCGAGGGCGATCCGGACGACGCCCACCGCCGCGTACTCACCCTGGTCCCGCCGATCGCGCGGACGGATAGCGGCTACGACGCGCTTCGCGCCGAGGACGGCAGTTGGTGGCGCGCCTACCGCTTCATCGACGGCGCCCGCACCTACGACACGTTCGTCGATCCGGAGCGCGCCTATCGCGCGGCCAAGACGTTCGGCTGCTTCATCGAGATGCTCTCGGATCTCGGCGGCGATCGTCTGCACGAGACCATCCCCGCATTTCACGACACGCCCAAACGTTACGCCGACTTCATCGCAGCCGTCGAACGCGATCCGCTCGGACGCGCGATCGACGT
>JBBRTL010000016.1:0-22492 GCA_038244445.1 Vulcanimicrobiales bacterium | reverse complement strand
GCCGCGATGATCCGCTGGAATCGCGCGAACTCACCGAAGCCGAACTGCGGGCGGCCGATTGCGTCCTGGTGCTCGCAGCCCATACGGAGATCGACTACGACTGGATCGGGAGAACGGCGCGCATGATCGTGGATACGCGCAACGTCGTTCCCAACAACGATCACGCCGGAGCGGCCAGATTGATCGCGCTGTGAAGAAGATCCTGATCACCGGCGGCGCCGGATTCATCGGCTCGCACCTGAGCGATGCGTACCTGGCGGCCGGCTGGCACGTGACCGCGGTGGACGACCTCTCGACCGGGAGCCGCGCGAATCTGGCAGACGCTCTCGGGCACGAGCGTTTCGACTTGATCGAGGGCGACGTCTGCGACGACGATGTGATGAAGCGTGCCGTTCGTGGCTGCGATGCAGTCGTCCATCTGGCCGCGCGCATCGGGGTCAAACTCGTCGTGGAGAGCCCGCTCAAGACGCTCGAGTCCAACGTCAAAGGCACGGAAACGGTCCTACGCCATGCGGCCCTGCTCAGCGTGCCGACGGTGATTGCGTCGACCTCCGAGGTCTACGGCCTGGCGACCAAATTCCCGTCGAACGAAGAAGATCCGGTCACGTTCGGATCGCCGACCAAGGGCCGCTGGAGTTATGCGTGCTCGAAGGCATACGACGAATCGCTTGCACTGGCCCACCATCGCGAGAGCGGCCTGCCGGCGATAGTGGTGCGCCTGTTCAATACCGTCGGCCCGCGGCAATCGACGCGATACGGTATGGTCTTGCCGCGGCTCGTCCGGCAGGCGCTCGCGGCCGAGCCGCTGACCGTGTATGGGGACGGCGAGCAGACACGCTGCTTCGGGCACGTGCGCGACGCCGTGCGCGGAATCGTCGTCTTGCTCGACGACCCGCGGGCGATCGGAGACGTCTTCAACTTGGGGAATCCGACGGAGATCTCGATTCGGGACTTGGCCGCTGCCGTGATCGCGGCGACCGGATCGGCCTCGGTGATCGAGTACGTGCCGTTCGACACCGCCTACGGTGAAGGCTTCGAAGACATTATGAAGCGCATCCCGGACATCTCGAAGATCTCCGCGCTGGTGGGTTTCCGGCCGCAAGATTCTGCGATCGGCACGATCATCGGCGACATCGTCGACGCACAACGCAAGCTTCTCGCGGCGGGCGCTTCGTGAATTGGATCGGCTGCGTCGCGGCGGTCGTCGCGTTCGCGCTCGCTTCGGCCACGGCCGCGCGATCGGAAGCGACGCCGGCGCTGGCTGCGACCCCAGCGCCGTATACGTTGCTCGAAGCGGGCGCTTCAAGCGAGCAACTGAGCAACGCTCGCGGCGTCTGGCAATCGCAGTACGTATTGGTCACGCGCTACCTGGCCCAACGCGAGGCGGTCTACGCCAGCCTCGCTCGCGACATCCGTTTCGGCCAGCCCGATACGCAGGCCGTCGTCGGTGCGTATCTGCCGCTCTCGCCGTCGACGATCCTCAATCTCGAGACGAGCGTGAGTCCGCAACACGGCGTTCTGCCCGCGTCGGAACTCTTCGCCTCCCTCGAACATCGCCTGGCGGCCGGATGGGGCTACATAGTTTCAGAGCGGCACCGTAGCTATCCGTCGCTGACGGCCGATACTGCGGGCTTGACGATCGATCGTTACTGGCGTCACGATCGCGCGGGCGTCTCCGCGAACGCGACCATCATCTCGAACGCGCCGGGATTGGCCGTCGGATACTCCGCGTTCTTCACTCGCTACTATGGGCGCGACGACGAGAGTTCCCTGACCTTCGCGGTCCAGAACGGCCGCGAAGCGGAGAACGTCGGCAGGGGCGTACTGATCTCGAAGGTGACCGGTGCGAGCCTCGATGGCGTCCACTGGACCCCGGGGTCATTGGCCGTAGCATGGGCGGTCTGGACCTTGCGGCAGGGAATGCTCTATTCCCGGAACGGCGTGCAGGTCGGTCTCCGTGTCCGTATTTGACGGGTTCGTCACGATCGCGCTCTGGTCGGCGGCCTGCGTCTTCGCGCTCTCGCTCGGCATGATGGTGCTGCTGTTGGTGTTGCGTACGGTCGCCGTTGCGCGCCGCCGACACCTCGCTACCCTCGCCGCGTTCTGGCGAGCGCGTTTCGCCGGCGCGGGGGGACGGCTCGCGCGGGTCTCCGCGCGCGACGCATTCAGCGTGCTCAATTTCTGGAACGATGCCGTCCGCGCCGCCGCCGCTAACGGCGACGCGCCTCTCGACGCCGGACCGTTGTTCGCCGTTGCCGTTTCCCAAGATTTTGCCGGTCTCGCACTCACGCTGCTCAGGCGCAAGGATGCGGGCGATCGACTAGCTGGGCTCACAACGCTTGGTACCCTGCGAGTCCGGGCGGCGCTCCCGGCCATCGACGCTTCTCTCGACGACGTCTACGGCCAGGTCTCGCTCGCAGCCTGGCGCGCCGCCGTGCGGATCGAGCCGGTCCGCTTGCCGGCCTTCGCGCTCGCGATCGCGCGCCACACCGACTGGCAGGCGCGCGAGGTGGAGGAAGTGCTCCGCGAGATCGGCCCGGAGCCGATCTCGGCTCCGATCGCCGCCTCGATCGAGAGCGCGTCGGACGCCGAGGTCCTCCGCGTGATGCGCTATCTGATCCTTTGCGAGCCGGAGACGGCGCGCACGATACTGCGGCGCGTCCTGGCCGCGCGCGAAGATCCCGAAGTGCTGGCCTCTGCGCTGCGGACGTTTGCATCGAGTATGCTCGCACAGGACCGGGACGTCGTGCGCCCGTTCCTCGCCCATCCGATTCCGTTCGTACGCATCGCGGCGATCGGAGCGTTCATTCCGGTCTGCGTCGCCGAAGATCGCGCGACGATGCTGGCGTTGCTGACGGACGGAAATTCCTGGGTACGCTACCGCGCCGCCCAAGCGGCGCTGGACTGCTTTTCGGCGCCGGGTGACGAGAGCGATCTGCGCAGTGAAGTCGTCGATCCGTACGGCCGCGATGCGATCACCCAGGTTCTCGCCGAACGTTCGGCCGCGTCACTGCGCGGGTTTTTGCGAGACGAAATCCCGCCACCGCGGCGAAGTTCGGCGCCCCGTCGAAAGGCCAACGATCTGCGAGTAGAGGCATGACCCAAACGATCGTCATCGTCATCGAACTCGGGCTGTTCGCCTACTTCGTCGCCCTGAACGCGGTCTACATCGTTACGACGATCGTAGCGTTGTTGCGCATGCCGGCGTTCGTCCGCCTGCGGCGCGCCGATCCCGTGCGGTACATCTATTCGCCCTTCGAGGTCCCGGTCACGATCCTGATCCCGGCTTTCAACGAAAGCGCAGGTATCGTCGATACGGTCGTCTCGTTGCTAGAACAGCGCTACAGCGAGCATGAGGTCGTGGTCATCAATGACGGCTCGACCGATGCGACGCTGGATATCTTGCGCGAGCGGTTCGCGCTGGAACGGTTTCCCGAGGCCTATCGTGCGATGCTTCCGACGGCTCCCATCCGGATGATCTATCAGTCGCAAACGCACCCGTACCTGCGCGTGATCGATAAAGAGAACGGCGGGAAGGCCGACGCGCTCAACGCCGGCATCAACGTCGCACGCTATCCGCTGATCTTCACGTGCGACGGCGATTCGTACTACTCGCCGGACGCCGTCCAGTGTCTCGCCGAAGCGTTTTCGCGCAATCCCAAGACGGTGCTCAGTAGCGCCTCGATCGGCGTCTCGAACGCCTGCGAGTTCGAAGACGGTCGGATGGCGACGCGGCGCTTGAGTTCCCGTTGGATCGTGCGCTTCCAGGTCCTCGAGTACATGCGCGCGTTTCTGTCCTCGCGCATGGGTTGGGCGCCGATCAACGGGTTGTGCATCGTTTCGGGCGCCTGCGCTCTACACAAGAAAGACCTGCTGATCGAACTGGGGGGCTTCCGTACGGACACGGTCTGGGAAGACATGGAGATGACCCTGCGGGTTCATCACTTCATGCGTGCCGAACGCCGGCCGTACCGCATCGCCTACACCCCGTTCGTCGTCTGTTGGACCGACGTGCCCGACACCGCGGCTGCGTTATGGAGCCAGCGGGTTTCGTGGCATCGGCACGTTTCCGAGTGCGTGACGATCCATCGCGACTTGATGTTCGGCAAGCACACGGGCGTGGTCGGTGGGTTGGCATTCCCGAATCTGGTCGCCGCCGAGTGGCTGGCGCCGGCGATGGTCTTGTTCGGGATCGCCTTCGGAATCGTCGCCGCGTACCTCGGGATTCTCTCGTGGTACTCGCAGGTCGTGCTCTTAGGACTGGTCTTCGCGCTCGCGCTGGCCGTTTGTACGGCGGCCATCGTCCTTGACGAACTCTCGTTCCACACCTACCGAGCCCGCGAACTGCTCACCCTCCTAGCGGCGTCGCTCCTCGAGTTCTTCGGGTACCGGCAGTTCGTAAGCTTAGCGAATCTCTCTGGCATCTGGTCGTGGCTGGTGGGGAAACCGCTCCGCGGAAAGCCGGGGACGTTCGGATGGCGTCTCCCCCGCTCTAGGCCGCCGCCGTCGCCGTCGGGGTAGGAGCGCCGCATCGGGCGGGCAAATCCGCCTCGTATGATTCTGCACCCTGTTTTCCGTGCGGCCGCGGCCGCGTGTGTCCTCGCTTTGGCGGCCGGCTGTGCCGGATCGAGCGGTACCACCATCAAGATCGGTATCGATCTGCCGCTCTCGGGTACCGATGCGACGGTTGGGCAATCGACGCTCAACGGCGCAATTCTCGCGGTCGAACAGGCGAACGCCAAGGGGCTGCCCGGCGGGTTCAAGATCGAACTTGATCCGCTCGACGACACGGTCCAGGGCGTGCACAATCCGCAGCAGGGCGTGACCAACGCTCGGACGTTCATCTCGGACCCGAACGTGCTCGTCATGCTCGGGCCATACAACTCGAACGTCGGCAAGGCGCAGATCCCGGTCACCAATGCGGCCGGTCTCACCCAGATCAGCCCGGCGACGACGGCCGATGGTCTGACCCTCGGCGCCGACGCGGCCGCGCTCCGTCGCGCCAGCCCGGTCAACTCGTTCTTCCGCACCTGCACGACCGACTCGCGCCAGGGTTCGGCCGGCGCGACCTTCGCGCAGCACCTCGGCTGGAAGACCGCCTACATCGTCGACGATAACGAGACCTACGGTCTCGATCTCTCGTCGGTCTTCGCGGCCGACTTCCAGAAGCTCGGCGGCAAGATCATCGCTCAGGATCACCTGGCGGCGAACACGCAAGATTTCAAATCGCTACTCCTCAAGATCGCGGCGGCAAAACCGGAGATGCTCTACTACGGCGGCGTGACCAGCACGGGCGGCGGATTGATGCGGCAGCAGATGTTCGACACCGGCCTCGGCAGCATGCCGTTCATGGGGGGCGACGGGATCGTGGATCTCGCGACGGTCGCCGGCAAGGCCGCCGACGGCACGTACTTCACGGTCGCCGCCCCGAACGCGGAGAAGCTGCCGAGCGCGCAGACCTTCGTCAAGGATTACGTCGCGCGCTTCCACCAGCCGGTGGGTCCGTACAGCGCGAATGCGTTCGTGGCCGCGCAGGTCGCGATCGCCGCGATCCTCTCGGCCGCCGCCGAGAACAAGGGCGCCCTTCCGAGCCGTGCCGCGGTCCTCGCCAAGGTCACTGCGACCGACATGCCGAGCGCGGTCGGGCGCGTGCGCTTCGATGCGGCCGGCGACATCCGCAACCCGGTCATCAGCCTATACGGCTTCAAGAACGGCAAAGAAGCGTTCATCAAACAGATCAGCCTCCCGGAATAGCGTGCACGCGTTTTTCGACCAGCTTGCGAACGGGGTCGCGCTCGGCGGGATCTATGCGCTGATCGCCCTCGGCTATACGATGGTCTACGGCATCGTGGAGCTGATCAACTTCGCGCACGGCGACGTCTACACGCTCGGCTCGTTCTTCGCGCTTGCGATCCTCTCGGCGCTCGGCGTCTCGGGCGAGCTGCACGGCATCGCGCTGGTCGTCGACATCACGATTGCGGTCGTCGGCGCGGCCTTGCTCTGCGGTATCGTCGGCGTCTTGATCGAACGGCTTGCGTATCGGCGTCTGCGTGGTGCACCACGCCTCGCGCCTTTGATCACCGCGATCGGGGTCTCGTTCGTGCTCGAGAACGTCATGATGGTCTGGAAGGGACCGGCGCCGGTCTCGTTCCCGTCGGTCATGCCGAATCCGTCGTTCGTTCTGGGGCCGTTGACCGTCTCGCTCAAACAAATCCTCGTGGTCGGTCTCGCGATCGCGTTGATGGCGGCCCTGCAGTACTTCATCAAGACGACCGCGCTCGGTAAGGCGATGCGCGCGACCGCCCAGGATCGCGATGCCGCGCAGTTGATGGGCATCGATATCAATCTCACCATCGCGCTGACATTCCTGATCGGGAGCGCGCTTGCGGGCGCGGCCGGCTTCGTCTCGGGCGTCTACTACGGCTCGACCTGGTTCTTCAACGGGTTCGGCGCGGGATTGAAGGCCTTCACCGCCGCGGTACTGGGCGGCATCGGAAATATCGCCGGCGCGATGCTCGGCGGGTTCATCATCGGCATCGTCGAGGCGTTCTCGACGTGGCTGGTCGGCGGGCAGTGGTCGAACGTCGCGGTCTTCGCGATCCTGATCATCGTGCTCGTCTTCAAGCCCGCGGGTCTGCTCGGCGAAGCGGTGACCGAGAAGGTATGACGCGCGCACAGAAGGTCGGACTCCTCGCGCTCGTCGCCGTGCTGTTGCTTTGGCCCGCGTTCGGCGCGAGCGACGCGACCGTCAGCGTGCTTGCGGATGCGGGCATCTTCGTCGTGCTCGCGCTCGGCCTGAACGTGGTGGTCGGCTTTGCCGGATTGCTCGACCTCGGCTACGCGGCGTTCTTCGCGATCGGGGCCTACACGTACGGCATGCTTGCGAGCCCGCAGTTCGGACTGCATCTGCCCTTCTGGGTGTTGCTCTTGGTGGGCGGGACGCTCGCCGCACTCTTCGGATTGCTGCTCGGCGCGCCGACGTTGCGATTGCACGGCGATTATCTTGCGATCGTCACGCTCGGCTTCGGCGAGATCGTGCCGCAGGTCTTCCAGAACCTGACCAAGTGGACGGGCGGTCCGAACGGCATCGGCGGCCTCGACTTTCCGTCGTTCTTCGGCGGCTCGTTCGGTCTGCGCGCGCTGCCCTACTACTACGTGACGCTCGCGGTCATCGCGCTCACGATCCTGGGCGTACGCAACCTGCGGGCGAGCCGGTTGGGACGCTCCTGGGCGGCCATCCGCGAGGACGAGTTGGCCGCTCGGCACATGGGCATCGATACGACCCGGGCAAAGCTCTCGGCCTTCGCGATCGGCGCTTCGTTCAGCGGCGTTGCGGGCGTGATCTACGCGGCCAAACTGAGCCTGGTCTCGCCCGAGCTGTTCCAGTTTCAGGTGAGCGTCTTGATCGTCTCGATGCTGGTGCTCGGCGGGATGGGCAATATCTTCGGCGTGATCGTCGGTAGTCTGTTGCTCTCGCTGGTGAACTTCGTGGTGCTGCCGCAGGCCAACGGGATCGCAAACGCCCTTCACATCCACGTCGATTTCGGCGCGTATCACTTCTTTCTGTACGGCGCGATCCTGATCGGGATCATGCTCTTCCGGCCGGCCGGACTCTTCCCGGACCGGCGTCGGAAGGAAGAGCTGCATCACGCGACCGTGGTAGCCGAACCGTGAACGCGCTGCTACAGATCTCGGGCGTCAGCAAGCGCTTCGGCAAGCTGGTCGCGCTCGACGACGTTTCGGTCGAGGTCGGGACGGGCTCGATCACAGCGATCATCGGCCCGAACGGCGCCGGGAAATCTTCCCTCTTCAATACGGTGACGGGCGTCTACCGACCCGACGGTGGCGAGATTCGTTTCGACGGGTCGCGCATCGACGGCTTGCCGACCTGGAAGATCGCGCGCGCCGGCATCGCGCGGACGTTCCAGAACATCCGGCTCTTCCGGTTTCTCTCGGCGACCGACAACCTGATGGCGGGCGCGCACGCGCGCCTGCGCGCCGGCATCGTCGGGGCGTTCCTGCATACGCCGCCCGAGCGTCGTGAGGAGAAGGCTCTGCGCGAACGTGCCCGCCAGATGCTCGCGTTCGCCGGTCTGGAGAACGTCGCCGGAGCCGACGCCGGCAGTCTGCCCTACGGCTCGCAGCGGCGTTTGGAGATCGCGCGCGCGCTGATGAGCGAACCGAAGCTGTTGCTGCTCGACGAACCGGCGGCCGGCATGAATCCGGTCGAGAAGACGGCGCTCGCGAACTGGCTGCGCGAGATCCGCGATCGCGGCACGACCCTCGCACTGATCGAACACGATATGGCGCTAGTCATGCAGTCCTGCGAACGGATCACCGTGCTCGACCACGGCGAGCGGATCGCCGAAGGGACGCCGGCCGAGATCCGCGCGAACGAGCGCGTGATCGAAGCATATCTGGGTGCGCCCGCGTGAGCGCGCTCGAAGTCGAAGGCCTGCGGGTCCACTATGGCGGGATCGCGGCCCTCCACGGCATCGCCCTCCACGTCGGCGAGGGCGAGATCGTAGCGCTACTCGGTGCGAACGGCGCCGGCAAGACGACCACGCTACGCGCGATCAGCGGATTGGTTCCGTCGACCGGCGCGGTGCGCTTCGACGGCGCCTCGTTACAAGGCGTCGCGCCGCACGCGATCGCGCGCCGCGGCGTACGCCACGTCCCCGAAGGCCGCCGCGTCTTCGCGCGGATGACGGTCCGCGAGAACCTGGAACTCGGCGGATTCGGGGTCGACGGGCGGACCGTGAGTAAACGGGTCGACGAAGCCCTCGAGATCTTCCCGCGTCTGCGCGAGCGGTTCGATCAATCGGCCGGCACGCTCTCGGGCGGCGAGCAGCAGATGCTCGCGATCGGCCGCGCCCTAGTCGGCGAGCCGCGCCTGCTGATGCTCGACGAACCTTCCCTCGGGCTCGCGCCGTTGCTCGTGCAGACCATCTTCGCCACGATCCGCACGCTCCACGAGCGCGGCACGACCATCTTGCTGGTCGAGCAGAACGCGCGCCAGGCCCTGCGCATCGCCGACCGCGCCTACGTCCTCGAGAGCGGCCGGATCGCGCGCGAAGGCCCGGCAGCGGAACTGCTGGACGACCCGGCCGTGGTTGCCGCATACTTGGGAAGCGCATGAATCCGTTCTCGAACCAATCCGGCATCTCGATCATCTCGGCGATGATCACGCCTGCCATCCTGTTGCTCGCCTCGGGGAATCTGGTCTCGTCAACCCTGACGCGGATCGCGCGCGTCTTCGACCGCGCCCGCGACATCATCGACCGAGCGCACGCGGCGCGCCTAGCGGACGATGTGGTCAACGCGGAGCTGTTGGAAGGCATGCTACGGCAATATTTGCGGCGCACCTCATTGCTCGAGCGCGCACTCTCGGCCTACTATCTCGCGATCGGACTGTTCGTCACGGCGAGCCTCGCGATCGCCTTCGACAACGTGATCGGGCACGTGGTGCCGTGGCTCTCGACGGCGCTCGTCGTCTGCGGCGCGATACTGCTGCTGCTCGGGTCGCTGGCGATTTTCCTCGAGACGAACCTCGCGGCCGGTGTGCTCCGGCACGAGATCGCGCTCGGTGCACCCGAAGTGGCCAACGGCGATCGCAAGCGAACTCTCTGACCGCCGTTCACGTTCTCGCTCAAAAGGAGCCTCGCACGGGCAAGACCGTCAAGGTCGAGTTCATCGAGAACGGCGCCGTCAAAGGCAGCCTGACCCTCTACAAGACGACCTCGTACGTCCCGGTCCATCTGCAAGGCACGTTTACGATGACCGGCAGCGTCGACGTCGACGGAAAATGGGCCGCGATCACCTCGCGCCACGGGGTCACCCTCGCGCTCCGCAACTCGATCAACATTAGCGTCGAACCGAGCGGCACCGGCTTCATCTTCAAAAACGGCCCGTAGCGCAGGCGAACTCCGCGGCTCAGACCGTCGCGGGGTTGCGGACCTCGTCGAAGACGCTCTCGCCGGCGACGATCGTGCCGATGACCTGATGATCGGCGCTCCAGAGCGAGAGATCGGCGCGCATGCCGGGTGCGATCCTGCCCATCTCGCGTTCGTGCCCGACCACCTTGGCGGCCGCATGGGTCGCGCCGACGACCGCTTTTTCGAACGGTAGTTCCGCGTACTCCATGTAATTGCGTACGGCTTGGTCGATGCGCAGCGCGCTCCCCGCGATCGTGCCGTCTTCGGAGCGCATCACGCCGCCCTCGATATGATAACCGGGGCCGGCGGGCGGCATATTGTCGGTCGCGAGCACGATCCGGTCGCCGAGCGTGCGATGGAGCAGGTCCACCATCACCGGTGCGACGTGCTGACCGTCGCAGATCACCTGCACGAGCGTGCGCGGATCCTGAACGAACGCGAGCAGAATGGACGGGTCGCGATGGTCGAGCGACGGCATCCCGTTGAACGCGTGCGTGAGCGAGCGATAGCCGAGGCCGATCGCGAGCATGCCTTCGCGATAGCGCGCCGAGGTATGCCCGGCCGAACAGGTCACGCCGTTCTCGATGAAAACGCGAGCGGCATCGGTTGCGCCATCGACTTCGGGCGCGAGCGTGACCATCAGCAACGTGCCTTTGCAGGCATCGACCATCTCGTGCGCGCGGGCGGCGCTCGCCGGCACGATCCATTCGTTGCGATGTACCCTACGAAATTTCGGCGCGAGGAACGGTCCTTCGAAGTGGATGCCGATGCAGCGCGCGCCGCGGCCGCCGTTCTCCTGGAGTTCGTGGGCCGCTTCGGCGATGTCGCTCGCCGCATGAAGCATCGATTCCCAAGGCGCGGTCATCACCGAGGCGACGAACGCGGTCGCGCCCATGCGCGCATATTCGGCGGCGGCGACGGGCACGGCGTTCCCTTGATCGCGATTGAAGAGAAACTCGCCCGCGCCGTTGGTGTGGACGTCGATCAGCCCGGGGGCGACGATCGTCCCCTCGGGGAGACTCCGGTCGCTCGGACCTTCGGCGGGGAGAATGTCGGCGATGCGGCCGTGCTCGATGGCGATACGACCGGTGACGGACGTGCCGTCGCCGAGCGCCAGATGCGCAGGGCCTAACGTTAAGCGAGACAGGGGAGAACCTCCATACGGACTCCAAATCCGCTTCGACGGCCGCCTGAACGGCCCCTTATACGGCCTACTTTGAGCCGAAAAGCCTGGTAAAGAATCCGCCGCCCGGCGGCTTGCTTTCGACGACCGGTTCGGCCGCGGGTTTGGCCGCATTTCGTGCCAGCCGAGCGAGCCGCGACATATGCGTTTCGGCCTGCCCTTCGAGCGTCGCGACGATCGCGCCGAGTTCGTTCCAGGCCTCGGGGGCGCGTCCGGCTTCGAGCGCGCGTAGATATTCGTGCGCGGACACGGCAAACGTCCGCTCCGCCGAGATGTTCCGTTCGCGCAGATAGGTCTTGGCGAGGTGGAGCACATTCTTCCGTTCGGCCGGCGTCTCATTGTCGGCGAGCGTATGCGCGAAGAGCATCGGCTTCCCGAGTTCGCCGACGCGTTCGTAGAGCGCGAGTTCGCGGTCCGAGAGCTGCCGAGAGAAGAGGCAGAGGACTGCGCTCGACTTGGAGGCGACCACCATGTCGACATCTTCGGCGTGGGCTTCGCCCGAATCAAAGGCGGGTGCGTGCACCAGTACGAGTTCGCGCGGATGCTTCCACGGCGTGAGTCGTAGCACGGGAGATGTGGCGGCCGCCACGACCGTCCGCTCGACCGGGATCTCGTTCCAATGCGCATCGTCGCCGAGCGCGAAGGCTTGGTCTCGGTCGCCGTAGCGTACGTGGATCGGAAAGACTGCGCTACCCGCGACGTCGTCGTCGAGCACGATCTTGCCGGCGAACGCGTTGATCAGCGAGGACTTGCCGCGCCGAAGCGCGCCGAGCACCGCGACTCGCCAGCGTTCCGGCCGCAAGCCCTTGTCGTACATCGCTTGGTCCAGTGCCGGATCGGCGTGCGCGGCGCGCACCGCGTGAGCCCCGGGATCGGCCGGGCCGATCTCGTCGTCGTGTGCGAGGAATTCGTCGACGGTCGCGCGGACGCGGGCGGCGGCTTCTTCGATCGCGATCCGGCGCGCGAGCAACGTCGCCTTCCTCGCGGCCACGTCGCCTGCGGTCAGCGCCGAGAGTGCGCGGTCGATGCTGCCGAGGCGCGTGTCGCGAGCGTGCAAGGCAGCATCTGCGAGCGCTTTGGCCAAGTCGTCGTAGACGTGCGCGATCCGGGCGGCGACGCCGTGCGCAAACGTGCCGAGTTCGGTACGAAAATGCGGAAAGATCTCCGAGCGGAGATCCGCGGTCAGCTCGCGCTTCATATACAGTCCGGCGCGAACCGCGGCGAACCGGGCGGCGATGTCGTGGACCAGACCGATCGCGGGACCCCCGATCGCATCGAGCACCACGGTCGCGGCGATCGCGGCTTGCGGTTCGCCGTTCCAAAGGCTGGTGCCGGGTTCCGCACCGAACGCCCGAGCGGCCGCGTCGGCCAGCGAGAACTGCACGCCCGCAGCGGCCGGCGCGCATCGTATGGCGCCCACCAGATCCTCGACGCTCTCGCCCGCGACGTGGGCGGCGAACTCGCCGACGACGGCAGCCATGGTGCGATCGACCAGCATATGCAGGCGAGCCCGATCGCGCAAGCGCGCGATGTCGGCCGTATCGAAAGCGGCCAGCAGCCTCGACTCGGCCTCGCTTGCGAGCAGGCCCGCGCGCTCGTCGATGGCGGCGCGGCGCTCGCGTTCGGCCGCGAGCAGATCGGTGCGACCGCGCGCGACCTCGGCATCGAGCGTTTCGAGCGCGGGGAGTTCGGTCGCTCGGCGCACGCGCAGCGCGTCGACGTCGAGATCGAGCATCGCCCGATCCGCATCGATCTCGGCGATCGCTCCGCTCGCAGCGCGCTCGGCCTGTTCGTTCGCGCGGCGCAGACGCGCGCGCCCGGTGCGATTGATCAGCGATGCATCGAGGGCCGAGAGGAAGAGCTGGAAGCGGCTCGCTTCGACGCGCGCGGCGTCGTCGTCCAGTACGCCGAGAGCGTATTCGCGGGCCGAGAGCGCGTAGACGTAGGTGCCCGGCGCATGCACGGCGGCAAGCGCCGCGATCCGGTCGTGGGCATGCTCCCAGGCGGGTTTCCCGTCGCCGGCGGCCTCTTGCCAGAGATCGATCTTGGTCTGCACGATGAAAATCGAATCGATGTGGCTGCGCACGATCCCGAGGAACGCGGCGTCGCCTTCGGTGAACGGCTGCTGCGTGTCGATCAGGTAGAGGACCGCGTCCGCGCTCGGCAAGAAGCCGAGCGTCATACGCCGGTGAGCGGGATTGATCGAGGCGAGCCCGGGCGTGTCCGCGACCACGAAGCCGCGTTGCAAGAACGGCGAGTCGGTCTGCACGACGACCCGCGAGGGCGCGTCAACTTGCCCTGAGGTTCCCGCGGGGTCCTTGGTCGCGTCGTGAAGCGTACCGGCCTCGCCCGAACCGACCGCGATGAAGCGATTCAGACGATCGAGTGGGATGCGTTCGCGACGCCCGTCCTCGAAGATCGCGGTCGCTTCGTCCTGCGGAGCGTAGTCGAGTTCGGTGATCGAGGCGGTCGACGGATTGATGTCGGTCGCGAGCAGTCCGACCAGCCGCTTTCCTTGGGGCGTCTCTTCGTAGCGGAACTTGCCGAGCAGGGCGTTCAACAAGAACGACTTGCCGCTCGAGAACTCGCCGACGACCGCTAAGACGAACTTGCCGCGCTCCAGGCGCATGCG
Source organism: Vulcanimicrobiales bacterium (assembly GCA_038244445.1). Classification (GTDB taxonomy): domain Bacteria; phylum Vulcanimicrobiota; class Vulcanimicrobiia; order Vulcanimicrobiales; family Vulcanimicrobiaceae; genus JALYSX01. The sequence continues at coordinate 8,742 of JBBRTL010000016.1, read as the reverse complement.
CGCCGCGTGTACGCCTGCCTGCGCGTCCGGCGCGAGGGCACTCTCCAAAGCTGCCAGCGCCGCCGACCCGTCGTCGCGCGCGCGCTCGTACCGTTGCATCGCATCGGCATCGAACCGGCTCATAGGGTGACTATGCTCGGATCAGCGCGAGGGCTTCGTCGCGCCGGCGCTCCATGATCGTCTTGGTCTCGCCTTCGACGTTCAAGCGGAGGAGCGGCTCGGTGTTCGACGGGCGGACGTTCATCCACCACTCCGGATAGGAGATCGTGACGCCGTCCAGATGATCGATGGTGGCGTCGGCGTAGCGCGCCTGCAGTTCGTCCATCTTGGCTTTGGCATCGGTCACGGTGCTGTTGATCTCACCGGAACGGAAGCGGGTGTCCAGCGGCGCGATCGTCGCGCTGACCGGCTCGTTCGCGGCGGAGAAGACTTCCAAGCACTCCATCAGCGCGATCATGCCGGAGTCGGCGTACCAGTTGTCGCGGAAGTAGAAATGCCCGCTGTGTTCGCCACCGAAGAGGACGTCTTCGGCGCGCATCTGGGCCTTGATGATCGAGTGCCCGACCTGCGAGCGGACCGGGACGCCGCCCGCCTTGGCGACCTGCTCGGGCACGCTCCGGCTGCAGATCAAATTGTAGAGGATCTTCGCGCCGGGATGACGCCGGATCGTATTGAGCGCGACCAGCAGCGTGACGGTGCTGCCGTCGATCAGATCCCCCTTCTCGTCGACGATGAACATGCGATCCGCATCGCCGTCGAACGCGACGCCGAGATCGCATCCGTGTTTGCGAACGGCGGCCTGCAGGTCGAGCATGTTCTCCGGTTCGAGCGGGCTCGCCGGATGGTTCGGGAACGAACCGTCGAGTTCGAAGTAGATCGGGATCACTTCGCAGGCAAGATGCTTGAAGACGTACGGCACGGTCTCGCCGGCCATACCGTTGCCGGCGTCGATCGCGATCTTGAACGGTTTGATGGTAGCGGGCTCGATGAAGGAGAGGCAGTGCGTGGCGAAAGCGTCGAGCACGTTGCGCCGGTCGATCGTTCCCGGAGTCGCCGCGACGGCCGGCAGATCGTTCGCGACGACCGCGTCGCGTAGCGCGCGCAGGCCGGTCTCGAACGAGATCGCCTGAGCGGCTTCACGGGTGAACTTCATACCGTTGTATTGGGCCGGATTGTGCGAGGCCGTGATCATCACGCCGCCGTCGTAGCCGTACTTGCCGACGGCGAAGTAGAGCGCGTCGGTCGAGACCAGGCCGATATCGGTCACGTCGGCGCCCGATTCGGTGACGCCGCGCGCGAACGCCTCGAAGAGCTTCTCGCCCGAGGGCCGCATGTCGCGGCCGACCGCCAAACGCTTCGCTCCGAGGAGCGGCACGATGGCGCGGCCGATCCGATACGCGGTCTCATCGTTGATTTCTGCCGGATAAATTCCGCGAACGTCGTAGGACTTGAAGATCGCCGGATGTATCTCATTCTGCATGGCGATGCTGGCTTCGGAGGCCTCAAGAGTGACACCTACGGCCTGCCGCAAAGGTCGCATCCGCGGGTGAAGAAGCGCGAGTCGAGCGTTTGGCTTCGTCGCGCCTCGACGGTCGGGCTGTTCGCCGCGCTCGCGATCGCGCTCTGGGGCGCCTATCTGACGCACGCCAACGTCTCGGCGACGTTCGACCGGCAGACGCAGATCCAAGCCGCCCAGGTCACCCTCGAAGAGATGCTCCGGCTACAGATCGTCGAGGAGAACGCGATCCGCGGCTACATCGCGAGCAAGGACTCGATCTACAAGGATCAGTACGCGAGCGCACTCGCCCAGTTCCAGAACGACGAGAAGAAGTTACGGGCTGCGCTCCAGGCCCAGGACCTGACCGAGATCCAGGGCGAGATCGACGACTACGAGGCCTGGCAGCGCGAGTGGCGCGATCAGGTCGCCGCGCCGTCGCTCGCGCATCCGGTCCATTCGGCCGACATCGACCTGCGCAGCAAGTTCTACGCCACACAACAGGCCAATGTCTCGAGCGACGTGCGCAAAAAGCTCAGCGACCGCAACGATCGACTGGCTACCGATACCATCAGGAACGTCGATACCACGACGCTCTTCTCCGTGTTCTTCTTCATCGCGTTCAGCGCGATTGCGTTCTGGATCGCCAACTCCAACGCGGCCGTGCGGCGGCAGCTCGATCGCGAACGGACGACTACCGAGACCTTGCAGAGTGTCTTCATCAGCCGAACCATTCCACTGCCGAACTGCGAGGTCGGCAGCGCCTACGCCGCGGCCAGCAGCCACTTGGCGGTCGGCGGCGACGTCTTCGATATGTACCGGCTCTCGGAGCGCAACGCGCTGATCGTGATCGCCGACGTCAGCGGCAAGGGCGTCGACGCGGCCGTTTTGACCGCCTTCATCAAGTTCACGATCCGTAGCATCGCGCTTCGCCGCACCGACCCCGGCGCGATCCTGGTCGAGTTCAACCGGGCATTCGCGCAGGCATATACGATCGACAATCCGTCGCTCTTCGTCTCGATGTTCGTGGGCGTGCTCGATACGGACCTGACCTACATGAAGTACGCGTCGGCCGGACACGATTCGGCCTTCGTGCGCCGCAACGTCGGCGTGCAACAGCTCGCGGTCACCGGCCCGATCCTCGGCGTGATGGAAGAACCGTTCGAGACGCGCACCGTCCAACTCGATATCGGCGACATGATCGTGCTGGCGACCGATGGCTTGACCGAGGCTCGCTACCCCGACGGCGAACTACTCCACGAGCAGGGAGCGATGGATTTGATCGAGCGGAGTAGCCCGGACCCACAGCGGATGGCCGACGAACTGGTCGCGCAAGTGCGCGTCCTGGGCGGCAACAAGATGCGCGACGACCTGGCGATCCTGGCGATACGGATCGTCGGAACGCGAGCAGACGATGCGTAAGCTACTGTTCGCGCTGGTCCTGCTGGCGTCCGCCTGTTCGCTTTCGCTGGCGGCGTCGGCCGATTGTCACGTCCATCGCGGCGAGAAGGTCGCGTTGCTCGGCGGCATGGAAGATCCCGACGTCTTCGTCTGGGATTCGCGCTTCCGGCTCGCGGCGTTCCAGACCGGCACCTACGACGAAGCGAAGGCCTTGTTGCCGCACGCGTGGGTGGTGCCGCCGGCGACGCGCGCGGTCGTGATCGCGTGCGTGCCGGGTTTCGTCCACCCGCGCTACCGCGGAATTACCGACGACGCCTACGGCATCATCATGCTCAACGGTCCGTATAGCGGTCGTTCGGGCTGGGTTATGGGCGAGGACCTTCGTCGGATGTACTACCGACGGTCGCGCCCCTAGCAAAGGCGCGCGGCGTGCCGGATGCGGCGCGCACGATCTCCATCGGGATGCCGTAGGCCGTTTCGAGCAGGCCGGCGGTGAAGACCCGTTCCGGGGTATCGTAGGCGAGCATCTGTCCGTCGCCGAGCAACATTAATCGGTCGGCGTAGGTGGCGGCGTCGTTGATATCGTGCATCGCGCAGACGATGGTACGCCCGGCCCGTGCCTGCGCGCGTAGGAGCGCGAGGATCTCGTGCGCGATCCGCACGTCGAGATGCGAGGTCGGCTCGTCGAGCAACAACACGGGCGCTTCTTGGGCGAGCGCGAGGGCGATCCAGATACGTTGGCGTTCGCCGCTCGAGAGCGTCTCGAACCGGCGTTCGGCAAAGACGTTCATGCCGACGGCTGCGAGCGCGTCGTCGATCGCCGCGCGGTCGTACACGCTCTCGTTCCACTCCCACCAGCGGTGGAACGGATAGCGCCCGGAGGCGGTCACGTCGCGGGCGGTGAGCCCGTCGACCGGTGCGTCGTCGCTGGTGACCAAGGCGATCCGGCACGCGCGTTCGAGCGGTCCGAGCGCGGCCGGGTCCATCCCGTCGACGCGTACTTCGCCGCGCAACGGATGGAGTGCGCCGGAGAGGACGCGCAGGAGCGTCGTCTTGCCGACACCGTTCGCGCCGAGGACGGCTACGAACATGCCCGCTTCGACGGTCGCCGTTGCAGGCGCGATCAGCATGCGATCCCCGATGCCGATCGCGGCTTCGCGCAGCCCGATCACGCGGGCACCTTCTGCATGTTGAGATAGAGATACAGGAACGCCGGTACGCCGACGAAGGCGAGCAGGACGCCGACCGGGAGTTCGGCCGGCGCCGCGATCGACCGGCTGGCCGCATCTGCAATCGCGCAGAGTGCCGCACCGAGCAATGCGGAGCCGGGCAGTAAGGCGCGTGCATCGCCGCCGACCACGCGGCGCGCGAGATGCGGGACGACCAAGCCGACGAAGCCGATACTTCCGGAGACTGCGACGGCACTCGCCGCCAAGAGGGCGGCGGCGATCAGGATCAGCCACTGCGTGCGCGAGACGTTGACGCCGACCGCGGCGGCGCGGCCTTCGCCTAAGCGCAGGACGTTCAGCGCCGGGACGGCCGCGAACGAACAGGCCAGCCCGATCGTCGCATACGGCAGCGTGAAGAAGAGATCGCTCCAGCCGCGGCCGGCGGTCGAACCCGCGAGCCACGTCAAGATCTGTGCGGCGTAGGCGGGACCGGCGCGCGTCAGCACCAGCGTCACGAGTGCGGAGAAGAGCGCGGAGAGCGAGACGCCGCACAGGATCAATCGGATCGCATCCAGGCCCGCGCCACGCCGCGCAAATGCGGCGACCACGAGCGCCGTCACGAGGCCGGCGACGAAGCCGATCGCCGGCAAGGCCGGTGCGGCGACGCCGGCGACGACCGAGAGCGCGATGGCGGCGGCCGCGCCTGGGCTGACGCCGGTCAGATACGAATCGACCAGCGGGTTGCGGAGCAACCCTTGCAAGAGTGCACCCGCGATCGCGAGTTCCGCTCCGACGACTCCGGCGATGCAGATGCGCGGCAAGCGCAGTTGCCAGAGAATCGTGACGACGTCGCTGTGCGCGTGCGGATGGAAGAGCGCGAAGGCGACGTCGGCGACGGAGATGGAGGATCCGCCGACGAGCGCGCTCGTCGCCAGCGCGAGAAGCGCGACGGCGAGCAGGCCCGTGAGACGGAGCGCGACGTTCATTACTTGGTGGAGAACTCCAGCGCGAACGAGCGGCCCGGCATCGGATAGCTTCCGACCTCCGCGTACCGCGCGTCGCCGAGATTGTACGCTCGAAGTGTTAGCAACGAACGCGATCCGGCGCGCCAGCGCAGAAAGGCGTCGACCCGCGAGTACGCGGCCGGCTGATCGAAGAGCGGCGCGGTGTGATCGACGAAGCCACGATCGCCCGCATTGCGGACGTCGATGCCGGCGCTCTCGATCGCGCTCCCGGGCGTCCCGAGGTAGCCGAGTTCGAGCGTGCCTTGCAGCACCGGTCCGCGACCGGAGATACGCGTCTGCGTATCCAGGTTTTCGGCGCGATACAGATCGGTGAGATCGAGCTTGGCGTAGGTGCCGCGCACGACCCGGGTCTTGGCCGAGAACGTAAAGCCGGCGATGGCCGCATGGCCGATGTTCTGCGGGGTGAAGCTGACCGGATCGAAGGCGATCAGGTTGCTTCCGGTGGTGATGAACCAGCCCAGGCTCACCCCGCCGAGCAGTCCGCGATCTTCGAGCGAGAGATCGGCGACCTTCGTGCGTTCCGGGACGAGCGTCGGCGTGGAGAAGCCGGGGTAGTAGAGATCTTCGGCGGTCGGCGCCCGGAACGCGGTCGCCGCATTCGCGCGTAACGTCAACTGCGACGAGAGCTGGAGCGTGCCGCCGAACGACGGCGAGAACGCGCCGCCTTGGCCGCCGTCGCGCTCGCCGCGCAGGCCGGCGTAGACACCGTTGCCGCGCCCGAACGACCAGTTCTGCTGCACGTAGGCGGCGCTCTGCGCGAACGGATGGAACTCGAGCGGATCGAAGGGCGCGCCGCTCTCGATGCGGGTCGTGCCGCGCGCGAGGTCCAGACCGAGGATCGTGCGCGTCGCCGCGCCTTCGAACGTCTCGCGCAGGCTCGCCTGCAGGCGCGACTCTCTGAGGAGCTGATCGTAGAACGGCGTGCCCGGGCCGAGATACGCATCCGGGCAGTTCGCATCGACCGGCGTGTTGCAACGGTAGTCGAGGTTGACCGAGGTGCCCGCGAGTTCGAGGGTCGTGGTCGTGTTGCCGTGCGCTTGCGCGAGTGTCAGGCGCGCGTCCCGCGAGACGTCGTCCTGACGGCTGGTCGTCGAGAGGAAGAACGGCGTTCCGCCGGGCGCGCCTTGGTGGCGATCGGTGACGCCGGCCGAGAAACGCACGCTCGCCGAACCGAGCTTGGTATCGAACGCGATGCGCCCGCTGGTCAGGCCGTAGTCGGCGTTGACGCGCGAGGTACCGTCGGGGAGGCTGTAGTTCTCGTTGCCGACCGCGCGTTCGAACGAGACGTTCGGCGTCTGCACGCGCAGCGCGCTCTCGCCGAACGATCCGGTCCGGGCGTCGATCACGGTGCCGTGGAGCGGCGTGGTGATGATGTTGATGACGCCGCCGATCGAACCCGATCCGTAGAGGGTGGAGCCGCCGCCTTCGACGACCTCGATGCGGTCGACGCCGCTGGTCGGTATCGCGGCCAGATCCATGTCGAGGATCTGCGCGCCGCCGGCCGGCGTGCCGTCGACCAGCACCAGCACTTGGGCGGACGAACTGCCGCGGATGCCGACGCTCGCGCTCCCGCCGCCGGGGCCGTAGCGCTCGAGGTTCACGCCGGGTATCGTCGCGATCGCATCGGCGACGGTGCGATAGCCCCGTTGCAGCATCTCGGCCTTGCCGACGACGAACGTGGTGCGCGCACTCGACCCGGCCGCCTCGGCCGAACGGTCACTGGTGACGACGCGCACGATCTCGGGTGCGGCGGAGGGTGTGGGAGTCGGGGTAGACGTCGGCCTCTGCGCCGATACGGCGACGGGAGCGAGGGCGACGAAAGCGGCGGCGAAAAGCGCGCGCCGCAAGGCGAACGAGGACATGCAAACCTTTCCTTCATGCGAGGCATGGTTAGAGAAGAAGTTTGCGACGGTATCCTGACTTGCGGATCGTAGCTTTTGGTGTCCTCGCCTTCCCATCGTCGCTCTCACGCCGATAGTGGCTTCGGACGGCTCCCCGCCTACAGTGGCGCGACCGTGCCGGCGTTAGACCGGCTTCCCGCGCGCAAACTCGTGATTCAGTTGTGCCGTCTTAGTTTGGGGCCGCAGGCGCGGGCTCCTGGCCGTCCGAATCCAGAACCCGTGTCTTTACGCGCGTTTGCGACCGCCGCAGCCCTTACTTTTCTCGCACTGTGTCACCCTCTGGAGGCTGCGCGAAGCGCGGTCGTCCCGAAGGGCACCCCGCACCGCATCGTCGCGCTCGTGCCGTCGCTGGTCGAGGACATCTGTGCCATCGGCGCGGCTCGCCAGTTGGTCGGCGTCTCTTCGGCGACGCGCGATATCCCGTGCGCGAAGGGCGCGGCGATCGTCGGCGACTTCTCGAGCGTCGACGTCGAGAAGATCGTCGCTATCCACGCCGACCTGGTGGTCGCCATTCCGGCGCAAGCCCATCTGCTCGAGCCGCTTCGCCAGGCCGGCGTTCGGCTCGAACTGCTCGATGACGATTCGTTCGCGAGCATCTACGACGATATCTCGGCGCTCGGACGCCTGACCGGCCGCACTTCGCAGGCCGCGGCGCTCAACAAGAAGCTCAAGGCCGAGACCGCGCGCCTGATCGCCGGACGACGCCACTTCAAGCGCATGCCGACGGTCTTCGTCGCGCTCGGCACCGGACCGATCTATACGTGCGGCCCGACTTCGTATATCGCGAAGCTGATCGCCCTCGCCGGCGGAACGAACGCGGTCACCGCGATGCCCGGCGCGTACGGTGAGTACAGCGCCGAAGCGTTGCTCCGCCTCCAGCCCGATGCGATCGTGACCGATCCCGCCGTCGGTCTCGACCCGGTCCTCGGGCACGAACCGTGGCGCTCGCTGCGTGCGGTCCGGTCCAAACGGGTATTCACCTTGACGGACGCCGCATTGCTCGAGCGCCCCGGTCCCCGCTACAACGAAGGTCTGCGTTGGCTCATCGAACGTTTGACACCGCTCTCGAACTAGAGACGATTCCCGCAGTCCTGGTCGCAGTCGATCTGGACGATCCCAAGCATCCGATCGAACCGGAACTCGACGAGTTCGAGGCGCTCGCAAATGCTGCCGGCGCGCGCGTGATCGCGCGCGTCGTGCAGAAGCGCAGTTCGGTCGATCCCGCGCTCCTGGTCGGCAGCGGCAAGGCGAACGAGATCGCGGACCTCGTCAAAGAACACGACGCGCGGCTGGTGTTAGTGCTGAACGACCTGCGCCCACGCCAACGCAAGAACTTGGAGAAGATCCTCCCGGTCGCGATCGTCGATCGCACCATGCTGATCCTCGACGTGTTCGCGCGTCACGCCCGTAGCCGCGAAGGCAAGCTGCAAGTCGAACTCGCGCAACTGAAGTATCGCCAGTCCAACCTGATCGGCATCGGCGCGGACCTCTCGCGTCTCGGAGGCGGCATCGGCACGCGTGGCCCCGGCGAGACCAAGCTCGAAGTCGATCGCCGTCGCATCACCGGTCGCGTGCTGTTGCTCTCTCGCCAACTCGAAGACGTCGCCAAACAGCGCGCGACCCGCCGCGGTGCCCCGCACAAAGAACCGCTCTTCGCGCTCGTCGGTTACACCAACGTCGGCAAGTCCTCGCTCTTGAACGCGCTCACCAAGAGCGATGCGCTGGTCGCCGATCAACCGTTCGCGACGCTC
>JBBRTL010000015.1:0-23167 GCA_038244445.1 Vulcanimicrobiales bacterium | reverse complement strand
GTACGAGATCTCTTTGAGCTTCAACGCGCCTTCGAGCGCGGTCGGGAAGTTGATGTAGCGTCCGAGGAATAGGACGCTGTGCGCCTTGCGGAACAGCTTCGCGACCTTGCGGATCTCGTCGGATGTGTCGAGCACGACGTCCACGGCGGCCGGGAGCAGTTTGAAGTCCTCGGCGATCTTGCGCAGGCGTTCGACCGGCGTCGTGCCGCGGATGCGCGCGAGGTAGAGCGCGAAGAGCGTGATTGCGGTCACCTGCGAGATGTACGTCTTGGTCGCGGCGACGCCGATCTCGGGGCCGCCGCGCGTGAAGAGCGTGCCGTCCGCGACGCGCGTCAGGTGCGAGCCGAGCACGTTGCAGATGCCGAGTACGGTCGAGCCGGCCAGCTTCGCGATCTTGACCGCTTCCATCGTGTCGGCGGTCTCGCCGGATTGCGACATCGCGATCGCGAGCGTGGTCGCGTCGATCACCGGATCGCCGTAGCGGAACTCGCTCGCGAGTTCCATCTCGACCGGCAATCTCACAAGCGACCGGAGCAGATACATCCCGACCATGCCGGCGTGATAGGCCGTCCCGCAACCGGTGATCGCGATCTTGGAGATGCGGCAGAGCCGCTCTTCGGTGATGGTCCCGATCTCACCGGCGAGCTGTACGTCGTTGGCGTCGTCCACGCGGCCGGCCAAGGTCTCCTTGACGACCGTCGGCTGCTCGAACATCTCCTTGAGCATGAAGTGCTTGTAGCCGCCCTTTTCGGCGGACGTCGCATCCCAGGTGATGTGCTGGACGGCGCGCTTGATCGGGTTGCCGGCATAGTCGGTAAGGCTATAACCGTCGCGGCCGACCACGACCATCTCGCCTTCTTGCAAGATCACCTGTTTGCGCGTGTATTGCAAAATCGCCGGCGTGTCCGAGGAGACGAACATCTCGCCCTCGCCGATGCCCACGATCAACGGCGAAGCGCCGTTGCGCGCGAAGACGATGTGCTCGGGATCTTCCGACGAGATCACGCCGAGCGCGTAAGCGCCGACGACTTCTTTGAGGGTCGCGCGAAGGGCGGCGACCAGATCGCCGGGATGTTCGGCGTAGTGGACCTCGATCAGGTGGGCAAGGACTTCGGTATCGGTCTCGCTCTTGAACGTATGTCCGCCTGCGATCAGCTTGGCGCGCAGGGGTGCGTAGTTCTCGATGATGCCGTTGTGGATGACCGCGATCTTCTCGCTGCAGTCCATGTGCGGATGGGCGTTGGCGTCGCTCGGCCGCCCGTGGGTCGCCCAACGGGTATGGCCGACGCCGACCTTGCCGGCCAGCGATTCGCCGTTGCGCAGGCGCTCGGCCAGGCGCGCGAGCTTGCCTTCGGCTTTCGAGCCGGTCAGTTCGCCGCCGGCGTCGATGACGGCGATACCCGCCGAATCGTACCCGCGGTACTCGAGTCGCCCGAGCGATTCGAGGATGATCGGAACGCTATCGCGCTCCCCGATGTATCCGATAATACCGCACATGCCGGGTCTGATTCTCCGCTACTTGATGCCTTCTTTGGTCCGCGTGTAATGGATCAGGCCTTCGGCGATCTCATCGAGCGCGATCGAGACGGGCTTGTTCGGGTTGATGTCGGTCTTGTCGACGAGCGGCTCGCTCGTGTAGAACTCGCGGCGCTCGGCTGCCGGCTGCTGCTGGGTGCGCACCCAGTTGTTCAGTTGGCGGGCGCGTTTGGTCGCGATGTTGACGAGGCTGAACTTGGAGTCCGTGTGCTCCAAGAGGCGCTCGAGGTCGCCGAATGCTACTTTTTTGCTCATATTACGAATGTTCTACCTTGTGAAGTGTTTCGTCGCCGTAGCGATGGATGCGGAACCGCTCCGCGTGCAGGATGGCTTCGAGGTCGCGGACGGCGTCTTCCGACCGCTGCTGTTCGTTGATCACGATGTAGTCGAAGCTTCGGATGTATTGGACTTCGTTGTGCGCGATCTCGAGGCGCCGGGCGATCTCTTCGTTCGTCTCGGTGCGCCGAGCCAACAGTCGTTCGCGCAAGTGCGAAAACTTGTCCGGCAGCAGAAAGATCAGCACCGCGTCGTTGAAGGCCTTCTTGATGGCCAGCGCGCCGTTGACTTCCGGCTTCATCATAAGATCGTAGCCTTCGACCAGTGTTCTCTCGACGTAGTCGCGGGGCGTTCCGTAGAGGTGCGCGTTGTATTCGCGCCACTCCAGAAAGCCCGACTCCTCGCGTCGCCGTTCGAACTCTTCCCGGTTGACGAAGAAATAGTGCTCGCCTTCCTTCTCGCCCGGACGCGGATCGCGCGTCGTAGCCGAGACGGAATAACGCAAACGCGGCATACGCGCGCGCAGCGCGTCTACCAGAGTGTCTTTTCCGGCTCCCGACGGGCCGGACACGACAAAGAGTAAACCCGGTCCGTGAACCACCGATGCTCCTGATTTGGGTGAACGGACTCCGTTCCGGCCCGAAGCGTCCTAAACCTGGCAAATCACCGAATGCATCGCGGCCGTCACGCCTTTGTCGGGCGCGGCCCCTTTGGGCCGGGTGTACCTGGCGGTGGTCGAGGAGCCGTTCAAGACCGTGAACCCGATCATCAGGACGGAGGCCGGCGTCGCTTTGGGAAGCTCGTAGATCATGAGGCCACCGAGGCCCGGGCAGCCTGGGAACGGCAGGCTGGAGACCAGCTTGGCCCCCGGATGGCCGAGCACGGTATCGACGGTGAGCTGGGAGGCATAGGCCTTGAGATCGCCATCGAAGGGCTTTTTTGTGGTCACGTAGGCCTGACCGTCGGGCGGATGGACCGCCGGAGCGGCGCAGGCGGCTAGGAGGGACCAGGACGCGATGACGGCCGCGCGAACGGCGGTGCGGATGCTCATACGAGCGGTTCTTCCATGTTGACCGACTGGCTCCTGATTCGTCGTGCCGCCGCGGAGCTGCAGGCCCGGTTTACGGGCGCGCGCGCCCGGGACGTCGGCCGGCTCCCGGACGGCCGGACGGCCATCGCCCTCTGGGCCCGCGGGGCCGAGGAACTGCTCTGCATCGATGCCTTCGGATCGCCGCCCCTGGTGACCATCGAATCCGGCGAACTGCCGATCGCCGTCGAGCCCGGCTTCGTCCGTGCGCTCGGGGCCGCCATCCGAGGGATGACGTTTCTGGGCGCAAAAGCCAAGCGCGGCGATCGGCTGCTTCGCCTTGAGTTCGGCTCGCGCTCCCGCTTCGGCGTGACCGACGGGTACGCGCTCATCATCGAACTCGTCCCCCGCTTCGGGAACATCGTGCTGTGCAAGGGCGAGACCATCGTCGCGGCGCTGCGTGAATTCTCGCTCGCCGAGAACGGAACGCGTTCGATTCTCGCGGGTCAAGCGTACCAGGCGCCGCCGACGCGCGAGGGTCCGCCGCGAACGCTCGCCGAGGTGCCCGACGACATCGACCTGACAAGCGATCTCTACGCCTATCGTCACGATGGCGTCCTGAAACAGGTCTACCTCGTACCGCTCGACGGCTACGACGATGCGACGCTGACGCGCGAACCGTCGATCCTCGCGGGCTTCGCAGAATCCCGGGCCGGCGCGACGGCGGCACAGGCGCAGAAAGGCGATCAGCGTCGCGGCGCGTTGCTCAAGAAGCTCCGCGAGCGCGAACGCAAGGCGTCCGGCGAGTTGGAAGGCATCGCACGCAAACGCGAACGGGCGGCAGACCGCGGCGGTCTGCGCGCGCAGGGCGATGCCATCTTCGCCACGCTCCACGACCTCGCGACCGACACCGAACGCGACGAAGCCAAGGAGCGCGCGACCGAACTCTTCGCGCAATACCGCAAGCTCGGATCGTCGCTTCCGCATCTGGCCGACCGCGAACGCGTCCTGCGCGAGCAGCTCGACGCGATTCAAACGTTGCAATGGGAGGCCGAACGCGCGAGCGAGGCCGATCTCGGCGACGTGCTCGAAGCTGCCCGGGCGCTCGATTCGCGCCCGCAACGCAAGGCCGGCGCGCCGGAGAAGCGCCGCAAACGCCTACCGCTGGAATATCGTCTGCCGAGCGGATCGCGCATCGTCGTCGGCCGAACGCCCATCGAGAACGCCGACGTCACCTTCCGGATCGGACGCCCCGACGATCTCTGGTTCCACGTGCAGAACCAGCCCAGCGCGCACGTGATCCTCCAGCGCGACGACCGCGAAGAGTTCGACGAAGCCGATATCGCAGCGGCCGCGGCGCTTGCGGCCTTCCATTCGAAAGCGAAGACGAGCCCCAAGGTGACGGTGGACTACACGCGCCGCAAACACGTACGCAAGCGTCCCGCCGCCGCCCCGGGCCTCGTCTTCTACACCAACCCGAAGAGCATCTCGGTTACGCCGTCCGGCGTCATCGCTTTTCCTTAGGCACGCCGCCTCGAATCGTCTCCCAGTACTCTTCGCAAACATCTTCGTCGATCTCGACGGGAATGCGACTCACGTAGAGCCGATCTTCACCATCGCGGCGCGGGCCGGAGATCCAGTAGCTCTCGCCGGTTTCCACATCGAAGTAGTTCGACTTGAAGCCCTTGTGCCTATGAAACGCCTTGCCTCTGTAATAGAGGGTGCTACCGCGCTTTGAAAACGTGACTCGGCCGATCGAAGCCGGGCCGTTGAGCCCGGCCGCCTTACACTCGACGTACATGATCTGCGTACGGCCACCACGCGGCGGCGATGTCGGATCGACATCGATGTCCGCGGCGCGAGGCGGAACGACCGGATCGATGTCGACAAGCGCCTCTAGTTCCACGATGTCGTGGATATCCTTCGGGCGCTTCATCGCTCGTTTCGTACGGAGTAGCCCCTCAGCTCCGAGCACGCGAACCGGGATTCCGAGGTCGCGAACCTGTGCATGCTGCACGATCTGGCTGTAGGTAGCGAACCCATCGATCTTGTCGAGGATGTCGACGTGGGTCCATCCCGGCGGATGTTATCGAGCGACCAGACGCGCGAGACCGTTCGCGTTCGCCACCGCCAACTCAAACCGTTCGCGCGGACTCATATCGTACGAGAGCAGAAGAGACGCCATATCTATGCCGAAGTCGCGGGCGCGCGCTGCGGCGCTACCATCCGGCGGATCGATGATGCAGCGGCGTGGATCGCGTCGGAAGGAGGCTTCGTAGCCGAGCGTCGCCATGACGCGCTGCGCCGTGGAGAGGCGTACGTCGACGCCCGCTTCGATTTTAGCGATGTGGCTCTGCGGCACGCCGGCCAGCTCACCGAGCCGACGCTGGGACCATCCGCGATGCCGCCTGGCGGCGCTCACAGCCGAGGCGAAGGAGGGCGCTTCCATTTTCCGATTATACCGAATCGTATATCAAGTGGCAAGCGCCCGGATTCCCACCTAGGCCGGGACGACCGCCTTCAAGCGCGACTCGCACGCCTTCCAGTCGAGGTTGGTGAAGAACGCTTCGATGTACTTGCCGCGATCCGAGGGTTTGTAGTCCTTGATGAACGCGTGCTCCCAGACGTCGAGCACGACGATCGGGGCGAAGCCGGCCAGGTTGCCGTTCTCGTGTTCGGCGACCCAGTGGTTGGTGATCTGACCGTTCGTCTGATCCTGATAGGCGATCGCCCAGCCGACGCCGCGCATCGCGCCGACGGCTGCGAAGTCTTTCTTCCAGGCATCGAAGCCGTCGTAGGCTTCACCGAGCGCGTTGTAGAGTTCGCCGGTACCGATCGCCGTTGGCGCGGAGGTCATATTGTCGAAATAGTATTCGTGCAGACGCATGCCGTTGTACTCGAAGCCGAGACGACGGACGAGTTCGGCGTAGGCCGGATCGGCGCCGACGTTCTTGCCGGCCGCGCGCAACTCGGAGAGCCGCTCGTTAAGCAAGTTGGTGTTCTTGACGTAGCCCTGGTAGAGCCCGAAGTGCATCTGGAGCGTCTCGTCCGAGATGCCTTGCAGGCCGGCGAGGCTCCATTCTTTCGCGGTATAGATTTTCATAGGGTAATTACATACCCAATTCGGAAGCGGTTGCGCATACTTACGTCCGTCCGAAGGAAACGCTCGGTTGGCGGCCAAGCCTCCGAACAACTGCAGTTACAGGAGGTTCCTTTCCGTGAAAAATCCGTTGGATTCTCTCTGGGGTACCATCATCTGCGGCGTGATATTGACCGTGGTTCTCTATTACGTCGCTCACGCACTCGTCGGATCCGGTGCGGCCTGATGCACGGCGTCTTGAGCGATGCGATCGCGCGCTGGCTCCACGTGCTCTCCGGTATCATGTGGATCGGTCTGCTCTACTACTTCAACTTCGTCAACGTCGATGCGGTGAAAGCCGCGACGGCCGATGGCGCACAGGGCCCGATCGTCAAGTACGTCGTCCCGCGCGCGCTGCTCTTCTTCCGCTGGGGCGCGGTCGCGACGTGGGTCATGGGCGCCTACCTGCTCTCGGTCGAACCACCCCTGAACGGGATGAACGGGTTCCTCGCCGCCTTCGGGCTGCAAGGTAGCATGGCACCGATCGGGATCGGCGCGTGGCTTGGCACGATCATGGTCATCAACGTCTGGGGACCGATCTGGCAGAGCCAGAAAAAGATCCTCGGCATGGTTCCGGCCACCGACGAGCAGAAAGCCAAGGCACGCCGGATCGCGTTCCTCGCCTCGCGCGTGAACACGATGCTCTCGATCCCGATGCTCTGGTTCATGGTCACGGGCCCGCACCAACCGCTCTGAACGCGGATCACGGCATCCCGACCCGAAACGGCGCCCTCGCGGACGCCGTTTTTTTTTACGGTTCGATCGCGAACTCGATCACGACCTTGCCGATGTGGGCGCTCGACTCCAAGCGGCGATGCGCGTCGGCGGCGCGCCCCGGTGCGAACGTCGAGTCGACGACCGGCAGGATTGGGTCGCGCGCGGGCAACAGCGGCCAGACGTGCGCCAAGAGTTCCTCCGCGATCGCGGCTTTCTGGTCGTCGGTGCGCGGGCGCAGACTGGAACCGAGGAGGGTCGCGCGACGCTGCAAGAGCTTCCCGAGAGGGAGTTCGGCCGTCGCCCCCCGCATGGTGCCGATCACGGCGATGCGTCCGTCGAGCGCGAGCGCATCGAGGTCGCGCGGGATATAGTCGCCTCCGACCGGATCGAGAATGACGTCGACCCCTCGGTCGGCGGTCGCTTGTCGAACGGCGGCGACGAAGTCCGACTCGCGATAGGCGAACGCGTTCTCGGCGCCGAGCCGTTCGCAGGCCGCGACCTTCTCGGGACTCCCCGCCGTTGCAAAGACGCGCGCCCCAAGGGCCTTCGCCAACATGATCGCGGTGGTGCCGATACCGCTCGTTCCGCCGTGAACGAGGAACGTCTCGCCGGCCAGAAGACGGGCGCGGCGAAAGACGTTGTCATAGACGGTGAACATGTTCTCCGGCAGGGTTGCCGCCTCGACGTCGCTCCAACCCTGGGGTATCGGAAGCACTTGTCCGGCCGCGACCGCGACGAACTCGGCGTAGCCGCCACCATTGCAGAGCGCGCAGACCCGATCTCCGACGCGCCATTTCGTGACCTTCTCGCCGACCGACGCGACCGTGCCGGCGACCTCGAGCCCGAGAATGGACGAGGCGCCCGGCGGAGCCGGATACGTACCGGCGCGTTGCATCGCGTCGGCGCGAGAGACGCCGGCGGCACGAACCGCAATCAACACCTCGTGCGGTGCGGGCACCGGCCTCGGAACGTCGCCGACGAGCGAGAGAACCTCCGGGCCGCCGGGATAGCCGGCCATAACGGCTTGCATCATGACTCCAGTGCTTTCAGGCAAACGATCGACACCGCTTGGGCGATGCCCTTGAGAACGACCCTCGTACGTACCGGTATTTCGGCGAGCGTGGCGATCGCTTCGGCAATACCGGGGCGCTCCGCATCGGATTCACTCATCGCGATCTCACCTGCGCTCGCCGTCGCTTCGAGACGCGCCGCGAGATTGACGGTCGTGCCGAAATAGTCGAGACGATCGTTGGCTCGCATCACGACGCACGGGCCGACGTGCAGACCGACCCGCAGGAGCAAGGGCGTCGCGCCGCACCGAAGGTGGGCGACCGCCCCGTTCAGGCGGAGGGCCGCATCGACGCACGACGCAGGATCGTCGAAGACCGCCATCACTGCATCGCCGATGGTCTTCACGATGGCGCCGCCGCGGGGCGCGATGACGCCCCGAATCGCATCGAAGTGGTCGCTGACCGTTCGAAACGCCGGAGCATCGCCGTTGGTCCGATACATTTCGGTGGATCCGACGACGTCCGTGAACAGGATCGCGAGGGAGCGAATCGCCATCTCCTTGCCCGGCGCCAACACGTCCGATGCGAAGAGGTCGCGAAACTCTTGCATCGCGGTCACCTGCGCCGCGGTCGCGATCGTGTCGGGCCAAACGCTTGACTCGACCCGCAGGACGGCCGGCCGCGTGAGGTGATTCGCGATCGAGATGCTCCGTCGGCCCGAACGCGTCTCACCCGGAACGCCGTCGAGCCCGGCCTCGCGCAGATGCAGCGCGAGTGGTGCGTCATCGCCGAAGGTCTCGGCGGCGAACGAAACGCTTGCATCGCCCATCGCGCGAGCGAGGTAGTGCCCGGGATCGAGATCCGCTTCGATCGTGGCGCCGCCGTTGGCCGCAACGGACGCCTGCGCGAGCACGTGCGCACTCGCCCCCGGTCCCGCGAAGCAGAACGTCGGTACTTCCGCCGTGCGACCGAGCGGGCGCGCGTCGAACGTGACCTCGACCGAACGGTCGAAGACCGGATCGAAGCGGATGTTGCATGCGTCGCAGTGCGTTTCGCCGAGTTGACCCAGGGTGTCGAGGCGTGCCTTCGAGCCGCCGCAACTGGAGCAGAGAACGCTCCACGACAGATCGAGGAGGCCGAGCCGGGTGGCCGCGAGGCAGAGGCGAAGGGTCGTGCGACGAGCGAGCCCCAGCCGGTCGGCAAGCGCGAACGGGCGGATTCGGGCTACGTCCGAATCGTGTGCAGTCGTCAGGAAGTGCGCGATCTTCGCCAGTTCGTCGCGCTCGAAACCTTGCGCCAGAAGCGGCGCAAAGCGCTGCGGTACCACGCTCGGTGCGGTCCCGCCCGCTTCGGGGCCGAGCTTCGCACGCACGCTCCGGATCGCGCGTTCCATACCGCGCCGACCCCGCTCCGCGATGGCGGGTAACAACGGTGCGTATAGCCTCGAACGAGGCTCGAGTTCGATGCTTACGCATACTTCGGTGCGATCGCCTACCGCCGTCAGTGCGGTGCGAGTCCGAAATCGCCGGAGCGGGCCGTTCTCGTATCGACGCTCGACGTCGTGGAACTCCGGCGCCGACCACGCGAACGGCGGCTCGTTCCAGGAGACGCGAAGCGGTCCGTAGCGCAGAGAGGCCTTCGCACGGATCGAGCCGTCGGGCTGCGGCGCGTAGGCATATGCGACGGGGGGCAGACCGGCGAGGCGGTTGATGGCGTTCGTATCGGCAAGGTATGGCCAGACGCGTCCGCGCGGCGCATCGATCGTCCAGGACCACTCGCGTCGCAAGATCACGATCCGGCACGCTCGATGAACATCGCGTCGCCGAAACTGAAAAAACGATAGTCGCGCTCGACGGCATCTCGATAGGCGTCGAGGATCCGGGTCCGGCCCGCGAGCGCGCTCACGAGCACGAGCAGCGTGCTCTGCGGCAGATGGAAGTTCGTGATCATCGCGTCGAGCGCGCGGAATTCGAAACCGGGCGATATGAAGATATCCGTCTCATCGCTCCCCGGAACGAGCCGGCCGTGCTTTCGGATGTTCCCTTCGAGCGTGCGCGCGACCGTCGTGCCGACCGCGATCACGCGCCGGCCTTCTTCTTTCGCGCGTTCGATCGCCGCGACGGTCCCCTCCGGCAGCAGATACGATTCGGCATGCATGACGTGCTCGTCGACCCGCTCGCTCTGCATCGGGCGGAACGTCCCGAGCCCGACATCGAGGACCAGCCTCGTCGTCTCGACGCCCCGCGCAGACAACCGCTCGAAGAGTTCCGGCGTGAAGTGCAGCGAGGCCGTCGGTGCCGCGACGCTTCCCGGCGTGCGCGCGAAGACGGTCTGGTACCGGTCTTGAGCGGCTTGCGTCTCGTTGTGGATGTAGGGCGGCAACGGGAGGCGCCCGGCGCGCTCCAATAACGTCTCGAACGGCACGTTCAGCTCGAAGTCAAGCTCCCGTATGCCGTCCTCCTCGTGCACGGCCGTCACGGTCGCGAGCGCGTCCTCACCGAACGCGATGGTCGCGCCCTGGCGGAGCTTTCGGCCGGGACGCACCAGCGCGAGCCAATGCGTCGAAGTCGGATCGTAGCGCGCGCGATCGGACGGACGCAGCAACAGGATTTCGGCCTTGCCGCCGTTCGCGCGCATGCCGAAGAGGCGCGCGGCGATCACGCGCGTCTCGTTCAGGACCAACAGGTCGCCGGGACGGAGGATCTCCGGAAGCTCGCGGAACGTCCGATGTTCGATACCGGCGTTGCCGAGGACCATCAGCCGGCTCCCGTCGCGTTCGTCCGCGGGACGCTGCGCGATCAGATGCTCGGGAAGGTCGAAGCGATAGGCGGCGGTCAGCCGCTCGTCGTCAGTCGCGCCCGTTCCATCTCCAGAAAATTCTGTAGGCGTTTGCTATCCTCTTCGTTGACGTCGACGAACTGTACGCCGATCTGGAAGTCCTTCTCGAACGGCTTGATCCAGCGGACTTCGCCGCGCAGACGCAAGAACGGATTACGCTTCATCGTGAACGTGTACTTGCTGTTCTGAGGAAGATACTGGTCCACGATCACGCGCATGCCGGTCGGCGAAAGGTCGGCGATGGCGCCGCGAAACAGCATCGCGGAGAGTGCGTCTTCCACGATGATGTCGATGTACTTGCGCAGGCGTAGTTCGAAGCGTTTGTCGCCTGAGTCGTCGGTATCAGTCATTCGATCGTTGAGTACCCGGAAAATAGAAGCTCATGATGTCGTCTGCGGTCTTGCCCGCGGCCGCCATGCCGCGCGCGCCCCATTGGCAGAGGCCGACGCCGTGCCCCAGTCCGCCGCCTTCGATGACGAACGAGCCCGGCCCCGTGCCGGATGCAATTCCCCGGATCAAGAGCGAGCGGACGACCCGGGTTCCGAGGGCCGCTCGGAAACTGGTTCCGCGGGTGGTCGCCGTGCCGGCGTCGCCGGTCAGGAGCAACGTCCGCGCACGGCCGCTCGGGTCGGTCGAGGCGACCGTAAGGTCGGTTGCTGTGCCGATCGCTGCGCCGGGAAACGCGCGAGCGATGGCGTCGCCCGAAAGCTCACGCGACCAAGTGTAGTCTGGCGACTTCGTACACCACGGGCAGGCGATCCCCTGGAGGTAGGGCAGGTTCGCGCCGCCCGTCCACGCATCGGCCGACGATTCGGTGTGGCCGCCGCAAGACGAGGAGTAGAACAGCTGCGCGAACGCATCGCCGTAGCGAAGGACGCTGCCCGCGGTTGCGTCGACGGCGGCGTTTGCGGCCGACGATTCGGCCTCCATCCCGCCGTAGACCTGGTCGGCCTCGGAGGTGACCACATCGTAGTCGCGCTTCGGGTTGCTCCGTTGCAGGACATACGTTCGCGCAGCGATCGCTTGCGCCTGAAGTGCGGCGGCCGGCCACGACGGCGACATCTCGCGTGCGACCACGCTGTACAGATAGCCTTCGAGGGGAACCGTCGAGAGGATCGCGCCGTCGCTGCGTTCTGCAAACGTGCCGCGGTAGCGGCGACCGTCGTAGAGAAAGGTCTGCGAATCGATGGCGCTCGCGACGCCGGTGCCGAGGAGGACGCGTAGAGCCGGTCCGGGCGACGTGATGGCGGGGTCGTATTGCTCGTCGCTCTGCCACCGCAGGGCCAGCGCCGCCGATCCGGCCAGGAATGCGATGCGGTTCATAGCAGACGTTGTTGCGCGCTTTGGGGAGGGAGCTTGCCGAGGTGGCGGTAGGCGATTGGGGTGGCTTTGCGGCCGGCGGCGGTGCGCACGACGAAACCGGACTTGAGCAAAAACGGTTCGACCACATCCTCGAGCGTTTCGGTGTCTTCGTTCAAGGTCGCACCGATCGCGGCGATGCCGACCGGCCCGCCATCGTAGTTGTCGATGATCGCGGATAAGAACGCACGATCCAGGCGATCCAAGCCGCTCTCGTCGACCCCTTCGCGAGCGAGCGCCTCTTCCGCCACTTCGCTCGTGATGTGGCCGTCGGCGCGGACCTCAGCGAAATCGCGGACGCGCCGGAGCAGACGATTGGCGATGCGCGGCGTACCGCGGCTGCGCGATGCGATCGCATGCGCACCGGGCGCATCGATCGGAACTTCGAGTACGCCGGCCGAACGCGTCACGATCCGCTCGAGATCGGTGACGTCGTAGTAGTCGAGGTGGTGGAGAATGCCGAAGCGCTCGCGGAGCGGCGCCGAGAGCATCCCCGCGCGCGTCGTCGCACCGACCAGCGTGAAGCGCTTGAGCGGGAGCTTGATCGTCTTCGCGTACGCGCCACGGTCCACCACGAAGTCGATCTGGAAATCTTCCATCGCGGGATAGAGAAACTCTTCGACGACCCGCCCGAGCCGATGGATCTCGTCGATGAAGAGCACGTCGCCCTCTTCGAGTGCGGTCAAAACGCCGACCACGTCCTTCGGCTTCTCCAACGTCGGACCGCTGGTCGGGCGCATCGCGGCACCCATCTCGCGCGCGATCAGCGCGGCGAGGGTCGTCTTGCCGAGTCCGGGCGGTCCGTAGAAGAGCACGTGTTCGAGCGGTTCGCCGCGCCGCTTGGCGGCATCCATCGAGATCCGCAGATTGTCGACCACGATCCGCTGACCGACGTACTCGTCGAACGTGCGCGGGCGCAACGATGCGCCGAGGACGTCGTCTTCGAGGGTATCGGTCGGATCGAGCAGACGCGAGTCGCCGATCGCGGCGTTCTCGTCGGCGTCGTCGGGACCGATAAGGCGTTTGCGGGCGGAGTCCGTCATCGGTTATGCCGGCTTCGCCTTGGCGCGATAGATCTCCGCGAGCAGGGTCTCGGCATCGCGGATCTGCGGTGTGGCGTCGAGCGTTTTGCGGATCATCGTCTCGGCCTCGGCGCGCTTGTACTCCAACTGGAGCAGCACGGCCAAAGCCTCGTCGGCAAAGTCGGGCATCGGCGGTGCGGCCTGCGGTTCGGCCTCGCGGATCAGCAAGAAGCGCGCGACCTTGCCCTGCAGCTTCGCGACGATGTCGCGGGCCTTCTGTTGCCCGATACCCGGAAGCGTCTTCAAGAAGGCGTGATCCCCACGATCGATCGCCGAGGCGATCCTGCTCATCGGTTGCGAGAACGCCCGCGCGGCCGAACGCGGTCCGATCGATGCGACCGACAGGAGCGCCTCGAAGAACGCCCGTTCGACCGCATTGGTAAAGCCGTAATATGAAAACCGCCCGGCATTCCCATCCATGTTCAAGACCGAGTAGACCTCCAACGAGACCGGGTCGCCGATCGCCGCTACGATCTTCTCCGCCACGCACGGCGGCAGCGTGACCTCATAGCCGAGTCCGGCGGCTTCGAGCACGACGCTCTCGGGACCGCGCTCGATCAGGGTCCCGGCGATACGCGAGAACACTAGGAGACGAGCCGCGCGTCTCGCGCGCCGATATTCAGATAGGCGAGCGCGAGCGCGAGCGCATCCGAGACGTCGTTCGGCTCCGGCGCGCGGCGCAGCCCGAGCAACCGCGTGACCATCGCGTTGACCTGATCTTTGCGCGCGCTTCCCGACCCGGTGAGGGCGCGCTTGACGTGCGAGTGGCCGAGCGTGTAGACCGGAAGGCCGGACTGTGCGCCTGCAAGGCACAGGACTCCGCGCGCATGTCCCATCAGGATTGCGGTGACCGGATTCTTGTACGTGGTATAGAGTTCTTCGATCACGATCGCATCCGGCCGGGTCGCCGCGATCACCTCGCAGGTCGCGACGTGCAGTTCGCGTAGCCGTTCTTCGAGGCGCAGGCGGACGTTCGGAGCGATCACGCCGGCTTCGATCAACGTCGAGCGGCCCGAGCGTTCCTCGATCGCGCCGTAGCCGGTGACGCGCAGAGCCGGATCGATCCCGAGGATCCTCACGGCGAGGTACCGTTGACGACCAGCGTCACCGACGCGTTCGGGGTCACCGTGGTGCCGGCTTCGGGGAGCGTCCGGACCACGTTGCCGTTCGCACCTTCGATGGTCGTGTATTGGAAGTCTTTGATATGATAGCCGTTCGCCTCGAGGACGGCGCGCGCTTGGTCGAGCGTCATGTTCTGCACGTCCGGGACTTCGCCGGGAACCGAAAGCGTGAGCGTGACGCTCCCCGTAGCCGGCGAACCGGCGGCGGGCTCTTGCCCGACGATGGTGCCGTTCGCATCGCGTTGGACGTTGTATGCAAGCGTCCAACGTAATCCGGCGCCCTTGAGTGCGGTGAGAGCATCCGCGTACGTCTTCCCCCGCAGCTCGGGCATGCTGTTGCCGGCGGCCGGCGCGACGACGGCAGCCCCACCCGTGCTGACGACCACGTGCACCGTCACGTTGGCGCCGGGATCGACCTGCGAGCCGGCGAGCACGTCTTGCGAGATGATCTGCCCGGCGGCGTACTGATCCGATGCCGCGCGCTGGGTCGCGTCGAGCGTGAAGTGATCCTTGCTCGCGAGCGACTGCGCTTCGTCCGGCGTCTTGCCGATCAGGCTCGGCATGATCGTTGGCGCCGGTCCGTCGGAGACGGTCAAGACGATCTGCGAACCCTGTCGGACGGAGGCGCCGGGCTTGGGCGATTGCGCGATAACCGTCTCTTTGACGGCACTGTCGTGCCGACGCACAACCTTGACCTTGAACTTGTTATAGAGCAAGACGTTGGTCGCATCCGCGAGCGTGAACTTGGTCACATCCTGCAGCCCCACCAGCGGAAGTCCGTTGCTGACGATCAGGTGGACGGTCGAGTTCGCATCGACCGGACTCCCCGGCGTCGGATTCTGCTCGATGACCTGATTGGCAGCGACAGTATCGCTCGCGGTCTTCGTCTCGGCGACCACAAGGCCGGCATTCTCCAAGGCCTTGCGCGCGTCGACGTCGCTCATGCCTCGATAGTTCCCGACGATGATCGCGCCGCCCGGCCGGAACGTGAAATTCCGCCCAAAGAGCGCGTACCCGATCCCGATCGCGAGGACCAAGGCGAGGACTAAGGTCGCGACCAGCGTGGTCGTCGATTTCGCCTTGCGCTCTTCATCCTCGCCGATCGAGGTGAATGGCCGGTCGGGCATCGGCGAACGCCTCGGCGGCGGCCGGACGGCTTGAAACGCTATCGTGGGCGCGTCGTTGGCGATGCCGAAGTGCGCGACGCTCGGGCGCTCGCGCGCCTCGCGCAACGCCGAAGCGACTTCGGCCGCCGACTGGAAACGGTTCTCCGGCTTCTTCTGCAAGAGCCGATTGACGATCGAGGCGAGCGCCGGGCTCGTCCCGAGCGCGCCGGTATCGATGGTCGGCACCGGATCGCCGATGTGTTTGAGCGCGACCGTTACGGGAGACTCGCCGGTGAACGGTAGCACGCCGGTCAACATCTGATAGAGCACGACGCCGACCGAATAGAGGTCCGAACTCTCGTGCAGATCGTGGCCCTGCGCCTGCTCGGGCGAGATGTAGTAGACGCTGCCCATCACCAGGCCCGGCTTGGTGAGCGCCATCGTCTGCGTCGAGACGGCGCGCGCGATACCGAAGTCCGAGAGTTTGCAGACGTCGTCTTTGGTGACCAGGATGTTGGCCGGCTTGATGTCGCGGTGGAGCAGCCCCTGTCGGTGTGCGTAGGCAAGGCCACTACAGATCTGCGCGGCGTAGTCGATCGCGACCGGCTCGGGGAGCTTACCGTCGCCCGCGATGATCTCGCCGAGCGACGGACCGTCGATCAGTTCCATGACGATATAGTAGACGTCGCCCTCGCGTCCGACGTCGTAGGTGTTGACGATGTTCGGATGTGAGAGCTTGGCGGCGGACTCGGCTTCTTGGTAGAAGCGACGCACGAACTCCTCGTCGGCGGCGTACTGCTCGCGCAGCACCTTGACCGCGACGCGCCGGCGCAAAAGCGTATCGGTTCCACAGAAGACCGTCGCCATGCCGCCTTCACCGAGCTTGCGGTCCAGGCGGTAGCGGTTGTTGAAGATGCGCTCTTCGATCATTCCGGGACCGCTCGCAGGGCCGTCGCGAGCACGTCTCGCGCGATCGGCAGGGCGTAGGCCGCGCCGTAGCCGACGTTCTCTACGACGATCGCGACCGCGACCCGCGGATGGTCCGCCGGCGCAAAGCAGACGAACCAGCTATGCGACCGTCCGAGCGGATTGGTCGCCGTTCCGGTTTTGCCCGCCACGGTCACGCCCGGCAAGCGAGCTGCGGTTCCGG
The DNA here is from genome assembly GCA_038244445.1 of Vulcanimicrobiales bacterium. Lineage (GTDB taxonomy): Bacteria > Vulcanimicrobiota > Vulcanimicrobiia > Vulcanimicrobiales > Vulcanimicrobiaceae > JALYSX01. The sequence continues at coordinate 6,806 of JBBRTL010000015.1, read as the reverse complement.
TTCCATACTGCACCACTGCGACCATCATCTTCTTCACATTTGCCGCAGTATCCGCCGATATCGGGGTGGCAAGCGGGCCGCCCGCGTAGACCGAGGAGACCGCCCCCGACCGGACGAGCTGGCGGACCAGGAACGGCCGCGGCTCGGTCCCGTCATTGGCAATGGTGGCACCGACCAGCGCCATCTGCATCGGCGTCATCAGCAGGGCACCCTGCCCGAAGCCCATCTGCGCGAGTTCGCCGTCGACGATGGTCGCCTTGGCCGGAATCCGATCGCGCGTCGCGGGGATCTGGAAGTCCATCGACGCGCCCATCCCCCAACGGTCGAGATAGGTGTAGAACGTGTCGACCCCCATCTTGAGCGCGATCTGGGCGAAGTCGACGTTGCTCGAGAGAGCGAACGCCCGCGTCAGGTCGGCCGTGCCGGTCGTTTCGTCTTCGTCGTTGTGCAATCGGAAGTCACCGACCTGGAGGTAGCCGGGGTCGACGAACGTGTCGGTCATCTGGACCGCGCCGGCGTCGAGGGCCGCCGCGGCGGTGAAGATCTTGAAGGTCGAACCGGGCGGATAGAGTCCGTCGATCGAGCGATCCAGCAACGGACTGCTCTTGTCGGTATTCAGGCTCGCGAAGATCGCGTCGATACGGTTCGGATCGTACGACGGTACGGAAGCGATCGCGAGGACCGCACCGGTCCGCGGATCGAGGACCACGCCCGCACCGCGAGCCTGCTGCGAGAGCCTGGCGTAGAGCGTGCGTTGGATCTCGGGTACGATCGTGGTGACGACGTCGGCACCGCTCGCTTCGTTCGTTTTCCCGCCGAACGCCGCCGCGATGCTCTGCAGTTGCGCGACCGGATCGCCGCTCGTCTCGGGCGGGGTCAACGCGCGATCGTAAGCGTCTTCGATTCCGCTCGTTCCGTAGCGCGCGCTCGCGTAGCCGACCGTATGCGCGAGCGCGGCGCCGAACGGGTAGACGCGTTTGCCGCCGCCGGTCGCGGCGAGCACGGTGCCGTCGGTCGCAAGGATCTTGCCGCGACGCGCATCCAGCAGTCCATGTCGCGGATTGCTCGCGCGCGCCGCGATCGACGGTGCCGCCACGATCTGGACGTAGGCTTGCCGTAGCGCAAGCACGAGAAAGAGCGCGACGAAGAGGGCGGAGAGACGCGCTATCGCGCGATTGGTCAACGCGCGCGCTCGCGCAGGACGGTGTAGCCGCCTTGGGTCCGTACCGCCAGATGCGGCGTCTCCGCATCGGCATCGAGCAGCAGGTTGATCGCCTGGCGAGCCACTTCGTCGGCGACGTCGGCGGTCGCCATCACGGCCTGGACGCCGGCCTCGTCGAGCAACGCCGGGGCGACGTACGCCGACTCCGGGAGCGTGTCGAAGTGATGCGTCTCGTAGGCACCGTTGCGCCACGGGCCGCGCTTGCCGAAGACCTGGGCGTGGTAGTCCCACGCGCAGAGTTGCTTCTCTTTCCAGACGAAGTCGTTCTTGACGCACAGGCGGCGACAGGCGGAGCACTGGACGATCGCGGCCGGATCGTGAGCCAGTCCGTCGAGGACCTCGTCGGGTACGTCTTCGGCGTTGATGATCGATTCGTCGTTGAAACGTTCGGGGATCTCGGAGTGCCATTGCACGCGTGCGAGCAGTTCGATATCGCGCAACGGCGCGACGAACGAGCGCTCGTCTTCGGGCGGGAAGGTCTTGTCGACCCAATCCATCAGCGATGCGAGCGCGACTCCCACGTTCTGCGAGGAGTCGCCGATCACGACGCCCATGGGCGTCCAAGCCAGCGGCACCAGGCGCACGGTGATGCTACCGCCGGCGTCGCGGAACGAGTTGACGAAGGCCAGAGTGCTGGCGTTGCCGCCGAGTGCGAAGGCGGCGGCCTCATCGCCGGAGCGCTTTTTGCGGCGGGATGCGAGTTGATCGATCACATCCGCTAGATTCAGCGCCGGGGCGCCACGGTCATGCGTCGAGCAGTTGCGACTGGTACTCCTGGAGCGAGCGCGGCGGACCGGGGGTGGACTCCAAGGCGGAAGCGAGCGCGCGGGCCGTATCCAGGCTGGTGAGGCAGGCGATGCCGGCCTCCACGGCCGCGCGGCGCATGCGGTAGTTGTCCGAGATCTCGCGCCGGCCTTTGGCATCGTTGACGACCAGATCGATCGTCCGTTCGCGGATCGCGTCGAGGACGTGCGGCGAACCATCGGCGATCCCGTTGATCCTGATGCTCGGCACGCCGGCCGCTTCGAGAGCCGCGTGGGTGAGCGGCGTTGCGACCAACTCGAAGCCGAGGGCCCGATATCGGCGGAGGACCGGGATCGCCTCTTGGCGGTCTTCTTCCGAGATCGAGACCAGGATCCGCCCGCCCTCGCTCGGCAGCCGCACGCCCGAACCGACGAAGCCCTTGCGCAGGGCGCCGGCAAAGGTCGCGTCGATGCCGAGGACTTCACCCGTCGATTTCATCTCGGGCCCGAGGATCGTTTCGACACCGCGCATCTTGGAGAACGAAAAGACCGGGACTTTCACCACGGTGAACGGAGCGCGGGGGCGAAGGCCGGTACCGTACTTCATCTGCGCGAGCTTTTCGCCGAGCGCGATCCGGGTTGCGGCAGCGACGATGTTGATGCCGGTGGCCTTCTGGATGATCGGCACCGTGCGCGACGCGCGCGGGTTCGCTTCGATGATATAGAGGGCGCCGTCGTGGACGACGAACTGGATGTTGATCAAGCCGCGGATCTTCAGTTCGCGCGCGATCGCGGTCGTCACGTCGACGATGCGCGTCTCCATCGCTTGATCGATGGACTGCGTCGGATAGACGCTGATCGAGTCGCCGGAGTGGATGCCGGCGCGCTCGATGTGCTCGAAGATGCCGGGGATCAGGATGTCGTCGCCATCGAAGACCGCGTCGACTTCGACTTCGAGCCCGCGCAGATACTTGTCGACCAGCAACGGCGCGTTCGATTGGATCGGCGGTGCCGCCTCGGCGTAGGATGCCAACTGGACTTCGTTGTAGACGACTTCCATACCGCGCCCGCCCAGCACGAACGAAGGCCGGACCAGCACGGGAAAACCGAGTTCGCGCGCGATTTGGCGGGCTTCGCGGAAGCTGCGCGCCGCCTTGCCCTCCGGACGCGCAACGCCGAGGCGCTGCAACGCGGCATCGAATTGTTCGCGGTCTTCCGCCATGTCGAGCGAGGCGCGATCGCTGCCGACGATCGCGACGCCGCGCTTCTGCAACTCGGCCGCAAGGTTGATCGCGGTCTGGCCACCGAACGCCAGCATCACGCCGAGCGCCTGCGTCGATCGGTACGCCGCCTCGACTTCGTCCGCCCCGGGCGGTTCGAAGATCAGCGCGTCGGAGACGTCGAAGTCGGTCGAGACCGTCTCGGGATTGTGGTTGATGACGACCGCCGAGCGCCCCGCTTCGCGAAGCGCCCAGGCCGCGTGCACGCAAGAGTAGTCGAACTCGATGCCCTGGCCGATCCGGATCGGCCCGCTCCCGACCACGACCACGGCCTGCTTCGGCGTCGGGCGCATCTCGTTGGACTCGCCGCGCGAGAGATAGTAGTACGGCGACTTCGCCGGAAATTCGGCGGCAGCGGTATCGACCATACGAAACGCCGGGACCGCCTGCTGCGGCGTCTCCATCCCCAGCAGGCTTTCGATGGCGGCCTTGGAGTAGCCGAGTTCGTAGGCTTCGACGACGCGATCGGCTCCCGCCCGGAGCGCATCTTCGAGTTCGACCAGGTCGGCGAGTTCGTCGAGCCACCAGCGGTCTATCCCGGATGTGGAAGCGATCTCGTCGATCGCAGTGCGCGTGCGGCGGCGGAGCAGTTCGCAGACCGCGGCCAGCCGTTCGTGCGTCGGCTTCACGACGACGCCCTCGAGTTCGGCGTCGCTCCATTCTTCGTATGCGCCGCCGGTCAGCGTCTCGCGCTTGAGATCGAGCCCGCGCAGTGCCTTCATCAGCGAGGCCGCGAACGTCCGTCCGATGCCCATCGCTTCGCCGGTCGACTTCATCTGCGTTCCGAGGGTCGTATCGGCGAGCGGGAACTTGTCGAACGGCCACCGCGGGATCTTCACTACGACGTAGTCGAGCGTCGGTTCGTAGGCGGCCATGGTCACGCCCGTCACCGGGTTCGGAATCGTGTCGAGCGTCTGACCGAGCGCGATGCGGGTCGAGATCTTGGCGATCGGGTAGCCGGTCGCTTTCGATGCGAGCGCGGACGAACGCGAGACCCGCGGATTGACCTCGATGATCGCGTACTCGCTCGAGGTCGGGTGGAGCGCGAACTGGATGTTGCAACCGCCCTGGACGTCGAGCGCGCGGATGACGTTGAGCGACGAGGTCCGCAGCATCTGGTATTCGCGATCGGAGAGCGTCTGCGACGGTGCCACCACGATCGAGTCGCCGGTATGCACGCCGACCGGATCGATGTTCTCCATGTTGCAGACGATGATGCAGTTGTTCGCGCCGTCGCGCAGGACTTCGTACTCCACCTCTTTCCAGCCGAGGAGCGAGGTCTCCAAGAGCGCCTGGCCGATCAGCGACGCATTCAGGCCCGCATCGAGCGTCTCGCGCAACTGCTCTTCGTCGTAGACGATCCCGCCGCCGGTCCCGCCGAGGGTATAGGCGGGGCGCACGACCAGCGGATAGCCTACCCGTTCGGCAAACGCGAGGCCCTGCGCGAGTTCCGTCACGATGACGCTGTCTGCGACCGGTTCGCCGATCTCGATCATCTTGGCTTTGAAGAGTTCGCGGTCTTCGGCAAGCTTGATGGTCCGGACCGGCGTTCCGAGCAGTTCGACCCGGTACGTCTCCAACACGCCGGCCTCATCGAGTTCGACCGCGAGGTTGAGGCCGGTCTGGCCTCCGAGCGTCGGCAAGAGCGCGTCCGGCCGCTCGCGAGCGATGATCTGCTCGAGCGATGCGACGGTCAGCGGTTCCAAGTAGACGGCATCGGCGACTTCGGGGTCCGTCATGATCGTCGCCGGATTCGAGTTGACGAGGACGACGCGATGACCTTCCTCGCGCAACGCACGGCACGCCTGAACGCCCGCGTAATCGAACTCCGCGGCCTGCCCGATCACGATCGGCCCGGAACCGATGACGAGAATATTGCGTCCCATGCTGGGGGGCTTGGGTTAGGCCCGAAAGCGGCGCGTCCCTACTTGTGCAACGAGGTCACGACAAAAGCCACAGCCCGCGGCCCGAAACCCTACGGTTGAAGTCTGCGCAGGTCCCAAACGCCGGCGTTCCGCGCGAAGGCCAGCCGGTCGTGAAGCCGATTCTTGCGTCCCTGCCAGAACTCGACGTAGCTGGGAACGATCAGATAGCCGCCCCAGGAGTGCGGCCGCTCGACCTCTTCATCGCCGAAGCGCTCGTCGAAATGGGCGACGCGTTCGTCGAGATCTTCGCGCCGCTCGATCGGTTCGCTCTGCTCGGAGGCCCAGGCGGCGAGCCGGTGTCCGCGCGGACGCGATAGGAAATACGCGTCGCTCTCGTCCTCGGAGAGGCGTTCGACGGTCCCCTCGACGCGTATCTGACGTTGGAGGTCGGGCCAGAAGAACGTGGCTGCGGCATGCGGATTGCTCTCGAGTTCGCGACCCTTGCGGCTGAAGTACGACGTGTAGAACGCCAAGCCGCGCGCGTCGAGGCCGCGCAGTAGCACGATGCGTGCGGACGGAACGCCGCGATCGTCGGCGGTCGCCAAGCACATCGCATTCGGTTCCGCGACGCCGCCGGCGCGCGCTTCATCGATCCACCCTCGTAGCGTCGCGATCGGGTCTCTGCCGACGTCGGCGACTTCGAGGGTTCCGCGCTCGTACGACATGCGACTCGATGACAGATCCACGATTACGGAAACCTCCCGAGAGCGAACGCGCCGGCCGCAGCCCCGAGAATGAGGATAGCGCCGCCGACCGCGAAATCGAAGGATGCGTCGACGTTCCGACGCTCGAACGCGGTCACCTGGCCCAAGCGCGCCAGGGCGTCGCGCAGCGCGCTTGCCGAACCGGCACGTCCGTAGACGCCGCCGGCCGCTTGCGCGTACGAGCGGAGCGCGTCTTCGTCGATAGTCGCCTGTTCGCCGGTTCCCGGAATCGTACCGCCGCTCTCGGTTCCGATGCCGATGGTGTAGAGCCGGATGCCGCGCGCGCCGAGCAGTTGCGCCTCGCCGAGCGGGTCGACGCCACGATTGTTGACGCCGTCGGTGATCAGCACGACCACGCGGTGACCCCTGTCCGGCAACATGCGTAGCGCCATCGCAAGCGCATCGCCGATCGCGGTCGCGTCGTTCGGCGCGGGGAGATCTTTGAGCGCGGCGGCGAGTTCCGCGCGATCGGCCTCGAGCGGCGCGATCTGGCTCGCCGCTCCCGAGAAGGCGACGATGCCGATGCGCGTGCCGGGCGGCGTGCTCGCGATGAACGCGCGCGCGGCAGATTGCGCTGCCGCGAACCGAGTCGGCGCGATATCGGTCGAGGCCATCGAACCCGAGGTATCGATGCAGAGCACGACGCTCCCGTCGCGTACCGGAACCGGGAGATCGAGGTGCGGCCCGGCAAATGCGGTGGCCAGCGCAAGCACGCCGATTCCAACGATTCCCGCGAGGGTGCGCTCGATCCACTTCGGCGGAGCGGCGATCGCGTGGAGAAATGCGACGTTCGAGTATGCGTGGCTCGCGTGCCGGCGGACGCGCGCGAGCCATGCAAAACCTGCAAGCAACGCTCCGGCCATCGCAAGCGCGATCAGCGGGTGGAGCGGATGATCGAAACTCACGCCGCGGGCACCGGGATACCGAAGACC
>JBBRTL010000014.1:0-23787 GCA_038244445.1 Vulcanimicrobiales bacterium | reverse complement strand
TCATGCCGAGCGAGGTGGCGGTTTATGGGCCGGCGGGAACGGTCACAGCCCGCGCGACGCCGCAAGCATCGGCACCGCCGGTCATCTCGGATGGTGTGATCGCGGACACTGCGAACGGCGCGGCTCCGTTTCACTACGCAGGCTCGGCGTTTGTCAATCCGATGACGGTTGTCGGCGTCGCGGGAACCTTCAGCCAAACGGCTCAAATTTTTCCCGCCAATCCGGTTTCTACGAATCCAGCCTGCCCGCTTCCATATCCCGCAGGTTCACCGCTGACCTTCGATGAGACCAACGTCTTCTCGGGCACGAATGACGCAGCATACGACGTGGACTTCTCGATCGGGTCTTCGACCGCGCGTAAGGCGCAGATCGATACCGGATCGGAGCTCTTGATCATCGATCCTAAGGACGTCTCGGATTCGAGTCCGAACGAATTGTTCGGGCCTGCCGAACCCGGGTACGAGGAGCTTTCAAGCGACGGTAACTATTACGCCGGTCACTATTATCTCGCGCGCGTAACGCTACGGCAAATCGACGGCACTGTGGTCGGAAGGACCGTGCCGATGAAAGTGCTCGTCGAAGACGTCAAGTGCGGGAACGGCTGTTACACGCTCATGGGCGTTGGGTTCGGCCGTCCGGTATCGACGCCCGGGTCCTACGGTCCCACGTACAAGTCACCGCTCATGAACGCGCTTCTGCAGCAAAGCGTCATCGTAACGGGGACGGACCTATTCGCCGGCTACAAGCTGACGAAAAGCTTACTCCAGGTAGGACTGAGCGCTAGCAATACCCGCGATTTTACGGCGAGCAATTTTCAGCAGTTGACACCCTTCTCAGACAACGGATCCTCGGCCACAACATTGAATCGGTTGGGAGACTGGAATAGCCCGAGAGTATGCGTCTCCTTTAACGGCGCTGCTTGCGTGCAAGCTGGTGGACTCATCGACGTAGGCATCAGATACATGATCCTCAACGGCTTTGGAACCGGTGCCGCTAATGCAACAGGCATCGGCGTGAGCTTCCTCGGCGGCAACGGACAGAACAGCGCGAGCGCCGCAGCCACCTTGTCGTTCGTACCGAACTACGCCGCTTCGCCGTCCCCGCAAGCCACGCCGCCGGCACCCGGGTATGTCAATCTACGGAATGGGTCGGCAAGTCCGGACGTCAACACCGGTATCAATCCGCTCTATGGAATGGACTATCTCTACGACGAAGTCTGCGGGCGGTCGGGCTTCAGATCAACGTAGCCTACGGATGGGCTTTAATATCCATCCGCGTCGGCGCTGGTAGTAGATTCATCTCGGAAAACAAGAAAAGCCTCGACAAGTCGAGGCTTTTCGCTATCCCGGAGGCCACTCTCTCGGGGACATCTGGCGACGCTGGTGGGGCTCGAACCCATGACCTCCGCCGTGACAGGGCGGCGCTCTAACCAACTGAGCTACAGCGTCAAAAACCGAATCTGGTCGGGCACAACCCTCTTCGCTACAAGGCGAGAGTGTACCCTACGCAAGGTGCCGGGTCAAGCCTCATTGTCGGGACGAAAAAGCCCCGGCCGTCGCGGCCGAGGCTCTTCTTCCTAACTTGGGCACGGTTGGGATTGAACCAACGACCCCCCGCGTGTGAAGCGGATGCTCTCCCACTGAGCTACGCGCCCGGACTCGTCCACCCTTGGACAAGGCGAAATGGTATCCTATCCGGCGCCTCCGTGTCCAGCACGTTTCTCCGAGGGGCCGGAAACCCGCGGTCGGAAGAGGCTCCCCATGCTCGACGGTTTTCCGCTCATCACCCGGTTCAGCGTTCCCTTCGCCGACATCGATATGATGCGGCACGTGAACAACGTCGCCTACATCCGCTGGGCCGAGACCATGCGCGCCGAGTACTTCGCGCGGGTGATGGGCACCGATATCAACGGCCGCCACGGGATGATCCAGGCGAGCATCCAGTTCGAGTACGAACGCCAGCTCTCATACCGCGAGCCGATCGCGGTCGGCTGCTCGATCCCTCGGGTCGGGACCAAGTCGTTCGATTTCGAATACGAGGTCTGGAGCGTGGCCGCCGGCCATCGGGCCGCGCGCGGCACGACCGCGATGGTCGCATTCGATTTCGAAGAGAATCGGACGATCGTCGTTCCGGCCGACTGGCGAGCCGCGATCGCCACCTTCCAGGCCGGCCCGCAGCAGATCTTCTCGTGAGCGTCGCCGCAGCCGCCCTCTCGACGTTGCTCGCTCGCGGGCTGCTCGATTACTACGCGTACAACGGAGGCGAGGCGTACCGGACCTACGCGCAGGCGGCGGTCGCCTATCCCGACGCCGCGATGGCCTACTGGGGCGAAGCGCTCGCCCTCGGCCCGAACTTCAACGAGCCGCTCACGCGCGAGAACTTCGAGGCCGCACAGCCCGCAATCCTGAAGGCGCTCTCGCTCGCGGCAACCGCGACGCCGCGCGACCGCGACCTGATCGCGACGCTGGCGCTCCGCTACGCAGGCACCTGGGACCGCCACGAGGCCGATGACAATGCTTATCGCGCCGCGCTCGCACCCCTGGTCGTCGAGTATCCCGACGACGACACGGTCGCGATGCTCTACGCAGAGGCACTGGCCGACGGGGATCAAGGCTGGCATAGCATCGCCGAACTCGCCGCGACCGTACTTGCGCGCAATCCGCAGCATCCGATGGCGAATCACCTCTGCATTCACGCCTACGACGACACGGCAGATCGAACGCCCGCGATCCCGTGCGCGCGACGGCTCGATGCGATGACGTTTGCGCCGCCGCAAGAGCATCTCGCCCATATGCCTGCGCACACTTGGATCGAGACGGGGGCCTACGCGCTCGCCGAGGCCTCGTCCGAGCGCGCGTATGCACTGATCGTGCAGTTGACCGCGACGCCCGATGCGGATCAGGACCATATCCGCTATACCGGGCACGACATCGCCATCGACTTCACGTCCGCGATGTACCTCGGAAACTACGCGCAAGCGATCGGATGGCACGATCGAAGCCACGCCAACACGATCGCTTCACTGGTCCTCGCGAGGTTCGGGCGTTGGAATGAGATCATGTCGTTCTCACGAGTCGGTGACTCGACGCTGGCGATGGCCCGCGCGCTGGCGCTCACCCATCTGGCACGATGGGACGAAGCTCGCGCCGCCTACAACGCCCTCGGGCGCGAGCGGAAAGACAGCATTCTCGGCGTGCTCACGAACGCGCGACTTGCCGAGCACGACGGAAAGGTCGAGACCGCCATCAGCGATCTGCGCTGGGTCGCCAAACAACAGTTCGGCAACTACTCGGCCGAATATCTGCCGACGTTTCCGGCGATCGAGGCGGTCGGATTCGTGTACCTGCGAGCGGGGCGCTATGCGGATGCGGTCAACGCCTTCAACGAGACGCTCCAGCGCTACCCGGAGGATCCGCGTGCGCTCTATGGACTTTCGAACGCTTACGCGAAACAGGGAATGGAAAGCCTCGCTGCGGATGCGCAGACGAGGTTCGATCGCCAATGGAGCGGCGCGGACACCGCGCCCTCCATCGACGACTTCTAGGTATTAGCGGATGCTTTCCGCGAGATGAGCGAACGCCGAGCTGAGTGCGTCGGCGCCGTCCGCGATACGACCGCGAAAGCCGGTACTTCGACCGCTCTCGGCGAGGCGGATCAGCCTGGCCAGTCGAGCGACTGCGTACAGTTCTTCGTGGCGCATACGGACTTCGGCTTGTAGCCAAAGGTCCATGGGTTGCCTCGTTCGGTTGGGTGTGTGCGTGAGAAAGAGATACAAAACGACCCCCGATGCATTCATCGGAGGCCTTCGGAGCGACGAACCAGCCGGAGAGCTAGTCGGGGACCGAAGATCTCGATGAAAGACGATTGACGAGCGAAAGACCCGTCGTGCTAGGAATGGTGGGGGTCTGCATGCGAAGTTTCATAAAAGCTCGTCCTCCTTTCATACCGATCGCGCGGCATTTGCGCGCGTCGTTCAGCTAGGATACCAGCGCCGCACGGAGCTGTCAAACGCGCCGGCCGGAGAGGGGAACACCGAAGCCGCGAGAAGTCGTTTGACCGGCGTCGGGGGCTCTGCTATACTCCCCCAGGTTCCCGGGCGGTTAGCTCAGTGGGAGAGCACTTCCCTGACACGGAAGGGGTCATTGGTTCAATCCCAATACCGCCCACCATTTCAAAGCTCGCTACGGCGGGCTTTTTTCATTGCCGGCCAGGCTCCACGTCGTTACATCGCGTTCGGGCCGGGTACGCGGCGTACCGCGGAACTCGATATCGTCGATCTCCCGGCAACCTTCGAGGCCGTCTCGCAAGCGTGAGGAATTTTAACGCTTGCGAGTCGGCCTTGATGTCCTAGGCGGGCGTGACCGCGAAGTCGACGGTCTTAGCGGCGGCGCCGTTGAGCGTCACGGCGCATTGGTAGGTTCCGGTCGGCCACGGGCGAGGGAGCGTGAACTTTCCATCGGCGGTATTGGTGATGGCGTTGGTGGTCAGGACGGTCGTGAGGATCTGTTGGTTCTTCGCTCCGCCGGCATCGACCGCGACCAGCGTCAGACCGACTTTGCTTCCGCTCTCGATCTTGTTCAGGGTCGCGACGCAATGGATGGCACCGTCGGCCGGGTGGAAACCGGTGACGACATCGCCGTCGTTGCCTTGACCGTCGTCCTTCGTGAGCTGGACGCTTGCAACGGCGACCGGGCCCTTATCGCCGCCGGAGCAGGCCGTCGATCCCAGGAGAAGCGCGACGCCCATCGCGAGAAATATGCCGGAACGTACCATGGTGAGTCCTTTCGGTTGCAGCAATCGGGCGCGACCACGAATGGCGCGACCACTGTTAAGAAGGCCCGGGGCCACAAAGCGGCCCCGGTAAGAGATGTGAAGTTCGGGGGGATGACAGGATGACCTACGCTCGCACTCTTGGGATGACAAGGTGCGCTAGCGGAGTAACTCCGCTAGCGCTTTGGTTCTGCTAGCGCTACGGTGACGGAGAGGCCACCGTAGCCGCAAGCGCCTGTTTCGCGATCGCCGCCAATGCCGCGACCTGTGCCGCCGTCGTCCCGTCGAGACGACGCTCGCCCGCGGAACCCGCAGCCGCCGCGAGCCTCGTCAGTGCGACGCGAGCCAACGCACGAGCGTCGTCCGGCGTGCCGACTGCGGGCGAGACCCACATCCGAGCCATCATACGCGCGTACCGCGTCTGCAAGTTGCGCCGCACGACGCCGTTCTTCGCATTGCCGACGTCACCCAAGATGGTGTCGTACGACCAGTTGAACAGGTCGGCCAGCGACATCGTACTGCCCGCACTATACTTCGCCGAAAGTTCGTCGATGCGCTGAAGCGTCAGCGGTGCGTACATCTCTGCGAGCGCGGCGCCCTGCGCGTTCGCCGCCAACGAAACGATCGATACGTCGTGACGCGGGCTCGGATTGTAGACCCAGCTACCGCCACCTGTGAGCGAACTCACCTCCGAATAGGTCAGCGTCCGCAGGACGTTCGGGTTGAACGTCCAGGCCGCATCCGAGAACAATCCGGTCGCAAGGTAATGCCACGCCCGCACCTCTTCCGAGCGCGGGACTGCGGTAAGCGGAAGAGTAGCATGCGGATCGCCCTTGGCAGAGCGCGAGAGATACTCTCCGCCGATCGTGTGCGCGGCCATGCCCGCGCAGCGGCCGTACTGCCCCGCTTGCGAGAGGAACGCCCGGCGCGCATCGTCGTAGGCCTCGCCGCCCTTCGGAAAGCGCCGGTTGACGGTGTTCATCAGCGTGCGAAGCATCGCACCCTGCGTCGCGCACCACTGGAGCGGATGGTTGGTGAGGTCGAACTGCTGCACGCGCGGGTCGATCGCGTGGCCGCCCGGGAAGAACGCATCTTCGTCCGAGCCGAAGCGGTAGGTCGGGTCGGCCCAGCGCGAGGCCCAGCGGCGCAGCGTCGGCACTTCGGCCTCCGCCGTCGCGGCGTTGGGCACGTAGCCGTAACCGTACTTCACCGCGTAGTAGTCGTACGGTCCGAGCACCAACTGGTTGTAGTCGCCGTTCGGCGTGCCCTTGGGCCAGACGTTTACCGGCGCGTACTCCATCACGGACGTAGCGACGCCGTATCTGGAGGTGAACGCCTTGCTCTGCAACTGCTTGGCCGTGTAGGCCATCGAGCCCATGAAATTGTGCTGCAGCCCGAGATCGTGACCGGACTCGTGCAGCACGACGCTACGAAGATACTGCTGTTTGAACGCGTTCTCCGCGGCTTGCGTGTCGGCAATCCCGCGCGCCGGCGCGACGATGTAACGGAAGTACCGCTGCGCCGTCCCTTCGATCGCGTCGACGTTCACGCCGACATTGAGTTCTTCGCCCGTACGCGGATCGGTGACGATCAGCGCTTCGGCCCCGTACTGCGGCGCGGTGGTATCGACCCATCGGATCATGTTGTGGTGGATATCTTCGGGATCCCAGTTCGGATCCTCGGGTTGTTGCAGCACCTGGACCGCATCCAGGATGCCGATCGCGTTGAAGGCCCGGTTCCAGGTCAGTAGCGCCTGCTTCACCGTGTCGCGATACTGCATCGGGATCGTGCTGCTCAAGTAGAGCACCAGCGGCCGGGTGGCCTTCGACGGTTGGCCGGGATGTTCGGGCGCAAAGTTCCAGCGCGCGACGTAGTTGACGTTACGCGTCTTGAGATCGTCGCTCTGGAAATTCAGGAGCGGTTGCATGAAGTAGCCGACGCGCGGGTCGCTGATGCGCGGTACGTACCCGTCGTGCGGCGCGGCGATGATGTTGTACGTGACGCCCACCTCGACGCTGCGCGGGTCCGGCGCGTTGTCGATGGTGTCGGGGTCGCCGCTGGCCCACGTCTGGCTCACGCGCAAGACGTCGTTATCCGGGAAAGCCTTGGTGGAGGTGAAGAACGCGCGCGACGGATCGATGTGATAGCCATGCATCGGGTTCCCGACGGTCGAGTCGAAGGCGGCCTGATAGCCGGCGAGGTCGGTGAGGAACGCGTCCGCCGGAATCAGCACGCTTCCGTTCGAATCGTCGGTAGCCACGATCGGTACCAGCGCGATGACCGAGTTCGGAAGCGACTGCGAAGCCGCGACGCCTTGCGGCGTTCCGGCCGTGACCTGCGCGAACGTGTTCGGCCAACGCATGACGATCTTGTTGCCGACGCGCTCGAAGCGGATGATGCGCGCGGGCGCGAGATACGGCTCGCCGGCGGCCGGGCCGAAGCCCCCAAGGCCGGTATTCGGAACGGACGTCTCGATGAAGTCGGCCCCGATCTGTTCCTTCGCGATCGAGAGATAGACGTGGCCGTCCTTCGTCACGATCGGGATCAAGCCGGGGTCTACGGTAGCCCCCGCGACGAACGCGGCGTAGGGTTTCGGCGGGGCGGGAGTTTGGGTCGGTTGGGCTGCCGCTCCGACGAGGGGCAACATAAGCATCGCGCCGCAAACGGCGGCGCCGATAGAAAGGCGGCTGAGCATCGATCCTCCAGCAAGAGACGATATGCCCCAAGCGCGAAGGCCAGGGGGCCTACGACTATTGCTTCATCGCCGCTGAACGTTTCCTGCTCGCCTGCTCTTAAGGGTCGGTGGGGGACCCCCTAACGTGTCGGGAACCAAGCGAACGACTCTCGCGTTACCCCTCCGGAGGACGCTACCTTGAGAAAACTTCTTCTTCTCGCGCTGATCGCGGTGTTCGGGCTCTCGACGCCGGCGCTGGCACTCGCGGACCACATCCAGGTCGCCAACAACACGCCCGACGCGTGGGTCTGGGTCACCGTCATCAACGGCCGTAACCTCGGCGCATGGTGTGTCAATCCCGGCAAGGTCGAGGGACGCACCTACGGCGGCCTCGTCGACAAAGTCCGGGTCGAAGTGACGAAGAACGCCGCGTGCGCGCATCCCGTCATGCTCGATCGGACGCTCAACAACTACGTCGGGACCGGACAGCCCAATCAGGTCCGAGCGGTCGGCGCCTACTTCGTCAACGGAAGGGGCGGCTCGTACACCTTCGGCCACCTATGACCGCAACGCCGCAGTTCCCCGAGGAGCAGACGCCGGACGGCGCCTTCGAGCGCCAAGCCGACGCCTTCAAACATTGGATCCGTGCCGATGGAAGCACCGGCTTCCCGGCCGTGGCCGGCCGCTACCATCTCTATGTCTCGCTCGCCTGCCCGTGGGCCCATCGCACGATCATCGTCCGCAAGCTCAAAGGGTTGGAGCACGCCATCGGGATGACCGTCGTCGATCCGATCCGCGACGACCTGGGCTGGCGCTTCGATACGCCCGACCCGATCAACGGCTTTCATTATCTGAGTGAAGCGTATCGCGCTACCGAGCCGGGCTACCGCGGCCGCGTCACCGTCCCGGTGCTGTGGGACACGCAGACCAAGCGTATCGTCAGCAACGACGACGACGACATCATGCGCATGTTCGAAACAGAGTTCGACTCCCTGGGCCGGACCGATCTCGAACTCTATCCGGACGCGCATCGGAGCGAGATCGATCGTCTCAACCCCTGGATCTACGAGACCCTCAACAACGGCGTCTATCGAGCCGGCTTTGCGACCGATCAGCACGCCTACGAACGCGCGGCGCGTACGGTCTTCGAAACGCTCGACGCCCTCGAAGAACGGCTAGCGACGCGCCGCTACCTGGTCGGTACGATTCCGCTCGAAACCGACTGGCGCACGTTCGTGACGTTGATCCGCTTCGATGCGGTCTACGTCGGGCATTTCAAGTGCAACCTCAGACGCATCTACGACTACCCGAACCTGTTCGGGTACCTCTGCGATCTCTATCAGTACGAAGGCGTCGGTGCGACGGTCGACTTCGATCACATCAAGCGTCACTACTACTACACCCACGATGACATCAATCCGACCCGGATCGTGCCGATCGGCCCGCTCCAGGACTTCAGCCGCCCGCACGGGCGCGAGCATCTCCCCTAAACGACGCCGCCGGCTCTGTAACACCAATATACTCCACCACGTAAAACTTTGTCATAAAGGTTGACATGCGTTTTCTGCGATGATAGGGTGACGCAAATGTCTAGCGCCACTCTCGTTACCGTCGTCGTCCTTATTAGCCAGTCCGAAACGGATCGGTGTAGGTCGGCTGCTGCGTAACGAGCGAAACGCAAAAGCAACAGACCCCCGCCGATCCGGTGGGGGTCTTCTTTTTTTGGAGGCCCTAGTGGCAAGCGGTACCTCGGCGCGCAGCGGTGCGCACCTGGTCCTCGAAACCCTCGAACGCGAAGGCGTAGACGTCGTCTTCGGGTATCCGGGCGGCGCCATCATGCCGCTCTACGACG
Source organism: Vulcanimicrobiales bacterium (assembly GCA_038244445.1). Lineage (GTDB taxonomy): Bacteria > Vulcanimicrobiota > Vulcanimicrobiia > Vulcanimicrobiales > Vulcanimicrobiaceae > JALYSX01. The sequence continues at coordinate 14,491 of JBBRTL010000014.1, read as the reverse complement.
CGCTCTACGGACATAACGTCCGGCACGTGCTGGTGCGTCACGAAGCGGCGGCCGCGTTTGCGGCCGGCGGATACGCCCGTTCGAGCGGACGCGTCGGCGTCTGCCTGGCCACCAGCGGACCCGGAGCGACCAACCTGATCACCGGCATCCTGGACGCCATGATGGATAGCGTCCCGCTGGTCGCGATCACCGGCCAGGTCAAAAGCACCCTACTCGGCACCGACGCCTTCCAGGAAGCGGACGTGGCCGCCCTCACCCACACGATCACCAAGCGCAACATCGTCGTCCGCGACGTCACCCAGATCATCCCGGCCCTGCGCACCGCCTTCGCGGTCGCTCGCGGCCCGCGCCCCGGCCCCGTACTGGTCGACATCCCCTCGGACATCTTGCGCGCCCTGCATGCTCCCGACGACGTGGAACCCGAACCGGCCCGCCCCCGCGCCAAGGCCCCGTTCCCGGAGCCGAGCGAAATCGCTCGCGCCGTCGAAGCGATCGCCAACGCCAAGCGCCCGGTCGTGATCGCGGGCGGCGGCCTGCGCTGGGCCGACGCGGTCGACGAGTATCGCACCTTCGTCGCGCACGTCGGCGGCCCGCATACCGCGACCCTCCTCGGGCTCGGCTGCCCGCATCCGGACGACCCGAATTTCCTCGGCATGCTCGGCATGCACGGCTGGAAGCGCGCGAACCTGGCGGTCGCCGACGCGGATCTCGTGATCGCGCTCGGCATGCGCTTCGACGATCGCGTGACCGGCAACCCGGCACGCTTCGCGACCAACGCCCAGGTCATCCACGCCGACGTCGATTCGAGCGAGTTCGGCAAGATCCGCAATCCCGAGATCGCCCTCCACGCCGACCTCAAGACGACCCTGACCGCCCTCAACGCCGCGTTCGCCGGTCGCACGCCCGTTCCCGAGCATGCGACCTGGGCCGACGAGACCCGCGAACGCGGAACCCCGCCCGCTCGGGACCGCGCGTGCGGCGGCGCGCTCTCCGCGACCGACGTGCTCGACGCACTGGTCGCCGAGATGGAGCCGGGCACGATCGTCGCGACCGACGTCGGCCAGCATCAGATGTGGGCCGCTCAGCGCGTGCGCCCGAGCCACCCGCGCGACTTCCTCTCCTCCGGCGGCCTCGGCTCGATGGGCTTCGGCTTCCCGGCCGCGATCGGCGCGCAGTTCGCGCATCCGACCCGCACCGTGGTCGCGGTCGTCGGCGACGGCGGCTTCCAGATGTCGCTCCCGGAACTCGCGACCCTGCGCCGTTACGGCGTCCCGGTCAAAGTGCTGCTGATCGACAACCGCAACCTCGGCATGGTCCGCCAGTGGCAGCAGATCTTCTTCAACGAGCGCTATTCGGCGACGAGTCTGGACGACAATCCGGACTTCTGCATGATCGCGCGCGCCTACGAGATCGAGGCCCGCTCGGTCTCCACCAACGCCGATCTGCGCGGCGCCATGCGCGCCTTCTTGCAGAGCAAGGTCTCGACGCTCTTGCACGCCCAGTGCTTCCCGCTCGAAAACGTCTGGCCGATGATCCCGTCCGGAACCTCGGTCGAAGAGTCGATCGAAGCGGTGCCGGCATGACCATCGAGATGCACGACCCGCGCCTGCTCGCGCGCATCATCAATGTCGCCCACCGCTTCGGGTGCGGCTACACCAAACTCGAGTCGACCCAGACCGGGGGCACGTACGTCGCCCACCTGGATCTGGAAGGCGACGCGGAAGCGCTTCGCCGCCTGGATCTCCACATCGCCAAACTACTGCACGACGACAAGGAAAGCTTCGCATGAACGCCCTCTACGATACCGACGCCAACCCCCAGAAACTGCGCGACAAGACGATCGCCGTGATCGGCTACGGCAGCCAGGGACACGCGCACGCGCGCAATCTGCACGACTCCGGCTTCGACGTGGTCGTCGGCCTGCGCGATGGTTCGGCCTCGCACGAGAAGGCGCAACGCGACGGTCTCCGCACCGCGACCGTCGAACGCGCGGTCCAATCCGCCGACGTCGTGATGATCCTCGCGCCGGACGAAGAGCAGCCGGCGCTCTACCTGCGCTCGATCGTCGAACATCTCAAACCCGGTGCGTACCTCGCGTTCGCGCACGGCTTTGCGATCCACTTCGGCACGATCGTACCGCCCAAGAACGTCAACGTCTTCATGGCCGCCCCCAAGGGCCCGGGCCGCCTGGTCCGCACCGAGTACGAAGCCGGCCGCGGCGTACCGTGCCTGATCGCGCTCCACCAAGATCCGTCCGGCGACACTCGCGAGATCGCGCTTGCGTATGCGAGCGGTATCGGCGGCGGCCGGGCCGGCATCCTCGAAACCTCGTTCAAAGAAGAGACCGAGACGGATCTGTTCGGCGAACAGGCCGTACTCTGCGGCGGTGTTTCGGCGCTGATCTCGAGCGGATTCGAGACACTGGTCGACGCGGGCTACGCGCCCGAGATGGCCTACTTCGAATGTCTGCACGAGATGAAGCTGATCGTCGATCTGATGTACGAGCGCGGCATCGAAGGCATGCGCGACTCGATCAGCAACACGGCCCGCTTCGGCGACTACACCCGCGGAAGCCGGATCGTCAACGACGAGACCCGGGCTACCATGCGCGAGATCCTCCGCGAGATCCAAGACGGCACGTTCGCGCGCGAATGGGTCGCCGAGCACGCCGCCGGCAAGCCGAACTTCGCCGCTTTCAAAGAAGCCGCAAGCGAACACCAGATCGAAGAGACCGGCAAGAAGCTGCGCGCCTTGATGCCCTGGTTCGAGACCGGTGCGAAGCAACGCGAACCGGTCGAAGCCCTCAAGTTCCGAGTCTGCTGATGGTGGACGCGCTCTCCGTCGACGACGTTCGGGCTGCCGCCGTTCGGATCAACGGCGCGATTTCGGTAACCCCATGCCGCGACGCGCCCCGCTTGACCGACGCGATCGGGGTCGAGATCCGTCTCAAGCTCGAACAGCTGCAGTTCACCGGATCGTTCAAGGAACGCGGCGCGTTGAACGCGCTGCTGCAGTTGACGGAGGCGCAGAAGGCCTGCGGCGTGATCGCGGCTTCGGCCGGCAATCACGCCCAGGGCTTGGCCTATCACGCCCGACGCCTGGGGATCGCATCGACGGTCGTGATGTCGCGTACGACGCCCCAGGTCAAGGTCCGCCGGACGCGTGAGTTCGGCGCGACCGTGGTGCTCGTGGGCAACTCGTACGGCGAAGCGGCGCTCCACGCACAGACCCTCGCGATCGTCGGCGGCGCGACCATGGTCCATCCCTACGACGACCCGGCCGTGATCGCCGGCGGCGGCACGGTCGCGCTCGAGATGCTCCGCCAATCTCCCGAGATCGACACGCTGGTCGTTCCGGTCGGCGGCGGCGGCCTGCTCTCCGGCATGGCGCGCTGCGCAAAGACGCTCCGCCCGGACATCCGCATCGTCGGCGTCCGCGCCTCCGCATCGCTGCGCAAAGCAACCCCGATCGCCGACGGCATCGCGGTCGACCATCTCGGCACGCATGCCACCGCCATGCTTGCGACCGACGTCGACGAATGGATCGTCGTCGACGAAGCCGCGATCGAGGCGGCCATGCATCGCTTGATGGATACCGAGAAGATCGTTACCGAAGGCGCCGGCGCCGCCGCACTCGCCGGCATCATGCAGAACCCCGAGCGCTTCCGCGGCCGGTGCGTCGGCATCGTCATCTCCGGCGGCAACGTCGACCCGCATACGTTTGCGGGCGTCGTCGGCCGGGTCGATCGCGATCCCGACCGAAGCGTCAGCTTGCGCGCGAGCGTGATGGACGCTCCCGGTGCGCTCGTGCGCGTCGCGAGCGCGGTCGCGCAACAGGCCGCCTACGCGCTCGATACCGCCCGCCGCGGAACGTTCGCGGCGACCCCCAACGCGTGTGCAGAACTCGACGTCACCCTTGAGGTACGCTGGCCATGTTGAACGAACGCAGCGCCGTTCTCACCCAAGGTCCTTCGCGCGCCGGTGCGCGCGCCATGTTCAAGGCGACCGGCCTGACCGACGAGGATCTCGCAAAGCCGCTGGTCGGCATCGCGAACACCTGGATCGAGACCATGCCGTGCGGCTTCCATCTGCGCGAACTCGCCGAATATGTGAAGCAGGGCATCCGCGAAGCGGGCGGCACGCCGTTCGAATTCAACACGATCGCGATCAGCGACGGCATCGCGATGGGCACCGAGGGCATGAAGGCCTCGCTCGTCAGCCGCGAAGTGATCGCGGATTCGATCGAACTGGTCGGACGCGGCTATCTATTCGATGCGATGGTCGCGTTGGTCGGCTGCGATAAGACCATCCCGGGCGCCGCCATGGCGCTCGCGCGATTGGACATCCCCTCGGTCATGCTCTACGGCGGACCGATCGCGCCCGGCAAGTACGGCGACCGCGATCTCTCGATCGTCGACGTCTACGAAGCCATCGGCGCGCACGCGGCCGGCAAGATCGACCTGACCGAACTCAAAGCGATCGAAGATCGCGCCTGTCCGGGCGCCGGCGCCTGCGCGGGCCAGTTCACCGCGAACACGATGGCGACCGTCATCGAGTATCTCGGCCTCGCCCCGCTCGGTAGCGCGACCCCCGGCGCGCACGATCCGCGTCGCAAGCAATGGGCGATCGACGCCGGCAAGCTCGCGATCCACCACCTACGCGAAGGCATCCGCCCGAGCCACGTGCTCACGCCGACCGCCTTCAATAACGCGATCGCGGCCGCGACCGGCACCGGCGGCTCGACCAACAGCGTGTTGCATCTGCTCGCGATCGCGCACGAAGCCGGCGTCCCGCTCGAGATCGAACAGTTCGACCTGATCAGCGACAAGACGCCGATCGTCGCGGATCTCAAGCCCGGCGGCAACTTTCTCGCCTACGACGTCGACGCAGCCGGCGGCAGCGGCTTGATCGCGCGTCGCCTGGTCGACGGCGGTTTCGTCGACGGTACGGCCCGCACCGCAAGCGGCGCAACCCTCGCCGAAGCGGTCGTCGACTTCGTCGAAACGCCCGGTCAGAAGGTCGTCGCAAGCGCCGGTTCGCCGTTCAAGACGACCGGCGGTCTGGTCATTCTGCGCGGCAATCTCGCCCCCGACGGCGCGGTCGTGAAGATCGCCGGCCACGAACGTCCGCTGCACACCGGTCCGGCGCGCGTCTACGACAGCGAAGAGATCGCGATGGACGCGATCCTCGCCGGCAAGATCAAGGCCGGCGACGTGGTCGTCATCCGCTACGAAGGTCCGCGCGGCGGACCCGGCATGCGCGAGATGCTCGGCATCACCGCTGCCATCGTCGGCGCCGGCCTCGGCGAGACGGTCGCGCTCGTCACCGACGGCCGCTTTAGCGGCGGCACGCGCGGCTTGATGGTCGGCCACCTCGCACCCGAAGCACAGGTCGGCGGTCCGCTCGCGGCGCTACGCGACGGCGACGAGGTCACCATCGACATCGCCGCGCGCAGCGTCTCCACCGGTGTCCCGGCGGACGAGATGGCCGCACGACTGCGCGACTGGCGCGCGCCCGCACCCCGTTACACCACCGGCGTCTTCGCGAAGTACGCGGCGACCGTCGGTTCGGCATCCAAAGGAGCAGTCACGTGCTGAACGCCGTCCCGATCGCGCGCGAACAGATGTGGTTCGACGGCCGCCTTCTGGATGCGGAGGCGATCGCGGTCTCGCCCTTCACCCACGCGCTCCACTACGGTTCCGGCGTCTTCGAGGGCATCCGCGCGTATCGGACCGGTCAGGGGCCGGCCGTCTTCCGCCTCCGCGATCATCTCGAACGCTTCCACCGTTCGGCGGAAGTCTACGGTCTGCAGATCCCCTACGACATCGCCGAACTGACCCGCGCGATTTTCGCAACCCTCGACGCGAACGGTTTTCTCGACGGCTACATCCGGCCGCTCGCGTACTTCGGCGCGAAGGGCATCTCGCTCGCGCCACGCTTCAATTGCCCGACGCATACGCTGGTCGCGCTCAAGCCGCTCTCCGGTTCGCTGCTCGGCGAAGGCGGCATCCGCACGACCATCTCGCGCTGGCAGAAGACGCCCTCCAAGTCGCTGCCCTCGCACGTGAAAGCGTGCGGCCACTACACCAACTCGATCCTGGCGCTCCAGGACGCGACCCAAGCCGGATTCGACGAGGCGATCCTGCTCAACGATCGCGGCTTCGTGGCCGAGGGAACCGGCGAGAACATCTTCGTCGTCAAGAACGGCAAGATCGCCACCAACGACACGACCGCCGACGTCCTGCCGGGCATCACCCGCGAGACCGTCATCACGCTCGCTCGCGACGTCGAGATGGACGTGACCGTCCGCGATCTCACCACCGCCGATCTGTTCGACGCCGACGAGGTCTTCTTCACCGGCACCGCCGCCGAAGTCGCCCCGATCGCGTGTATCGACGACCACGTCTTCGATACGGACCACCCGGTCACGAGCTACCTCGCCGAACAATATGCCAAAGCCGTCACCGGCTACAATCTCGCCCACCGCGACTGGGTCACCTACCGCTCGGACGTCGCATGACCGCCACCCGCTATCGCTCGGGCGAGATCGTCGCCCTTCCCGATCGAACCTGGCCGAGCGCGAGCATCGCGCGTGCGCCGCTCTGGTGCAGCGTCGATCTGCGCGACGGCAATCAGGCTCTGGTCGAACCGATGGGCGCGCAGCGCAAGCGCCGCATGTTCGATCTGCTCGTCGGGATGGGTTTCAAAGAGATCGAGGTCGGCTTCCCGTCCGCTTCGCTGCCCGACTACGAGTTCGTCCGTTCGCTGATCCAAGACGGCGCGATCCCCGACGACGTCACGATCGCGGTCCTGACGCCCGCGCGCGAGGAGTTGATCGACCGGACCTTCGTCTCGATTCGCGGCGCAAAGCGCGCACTCGTGCATCTTTACAACTCGACCTCGACGCTGCAACGCGAAGTCGTCTTCGGGCTCGACGAGGACGGCATCGTCGCGATCGCCGAGACGGGCGCGCGTCGTTGCGCCGAACGCGCGATCGACTACCCCGAGACCGACATCCGCTTCGAGTACTCGCCCGAGAGCTTCACCGGCACCGAGTTGCCCTTCGCCAAGCGCATCTGCGAAGCGGTGATGGACATCTGGGAACCGACGCCCGCCCGCCCGGTGATCTTGAATCTCCCCGCGACCGTCGAGATGACCACCCCGAACGTCTTCGCCGATCGCATCGAATGGTTCTCGCGCAACGTCGCGCGCCGCGACGCGGTCGTCCTCTCCGTCCATCCCCACAACGATCGCGGCACCGCCGTCGCCGCCGCCGAACTCGCGCTGATGGCCGGCGCCGATCGCATCGAAGGCACGCTCTTCGGTAACGGCGAGCGGACCGGCAACGTCTGCATCGTCACGCTCGCCGGCAACCTACTGAGCCAGGGCGTCGATCCGCAACTCGATCTCGGCGACATCCCCGGGATCGTCGCCGCCGTCGAATACTGCAACCGTCTGCCCGTGCACCCGCGCCACCCATACGGTGGCGAACTCGTCTTCACGGCCTTCTCCGGCTCGCACCAAGATGCCATCAAGAAGGGTCTGGGCGCGCAGCGCAAACGCGCAGACGGATTCTGGGACGTGCCGTATCTGCCGATCGACCCGCACGATCTCGGCCGCAGTTACGAAGCGATCGTACGCGTCAACAGCCAGTCCGGGAAAGGCGGCATCGCCTATATCCTGGAGGCCGAGTACGGCTTGGATCTCCCGCGCGATCTTCAGATCGCGTTCTCGAAGATCGTCCAGACCGAAGTCGAGAGCATCGACGGCGAACTCCCGCCGGAACGCATCTACGCGCTCTTCGCAAGTACGTACCTGACGGTCGATACCGCCTTCGAACTCGTCGAGGCCACCTTCAACCACGACGCCGCCGGCAGATGCGCGTTGGAAGCGACCTTACGCGAAGGCGATCGCGAATGCACGATCGCCTCGAGCGGCAACGGTCCGATCGACGCCTACGTCCGCGCGCTCAACGACGCGTTCGACTTCGGCATCCAGGTCCGCAGTTATCACGAACACGCCCTCGGAGCCGGTGCCGACGCCACCGCCATCGCCTACATCGAAATCGAACGCGACGACCAACGCACCTTCGGCGTGGCTCAAGATCCCAACACCGTCACCGCCAGCCTCAAAGCGATCACTCAAACGTTGCGCGCATGCGCCGCAGAAGCACCCCTCGCCACCGTGTCACCCTGAGGAACGAAGCGTCCGGCTCGGGGTAAACTCCGCGAAGCTAGTCGAGGGAGTGCCTTCACGCATCGATCGCCGCGGCCAGCTGATCCGCACATACGACCTCGAAGCCCAGGTGATAGCTCCGGCTTTCGCCGGGCTCGAGAAACGGAAGCGTGCCGCGTTCGGCCGCGAGGATCCGGCCCTCGATCGTCGGACAGTTCGCCGGTTCGACCGACATCACGTACTGGCGCACGCCGAGCATCCGCCAGCTGAAGAGCGCCGGCAACGTGCGCGCGTCCCATCGGATCCGCAGACCCAGTCCGCGGCCGCCCGCGAGGCGGGGATTGACGAACAGCGCACCGGCATATCCGGCCGAATCGATGACCGGTTCGACGATGAAGACCTGTTCTTCGAAGTCCCCTCGCGGCGCCGCGCCGCGGTTCCATTCGGCAAGCCCGGCGCGCGCGGCGTCGTCTCGCGGGCGCACTTCCGACTGCGCTACGTGTAACCGCATATCGTCGTCCAAGAGCGGATAGCCGGCGTTGCAATGATACAGCAGCATGTGCGGCGTCCTCGTCCCGCCCTCGTTGATCACGCGGTCGTGCAACTCGATCGTACTCGTCTCGAGGCCGATCCGCCAGCAACGCTCCAGACGCAGGACGGCACCGAACAAGCTCGCTTCGCGCATCGTCCCGCGTATTTCGATCTCTCTCCGCCCCGCGACCGTGACGACGCGATGCGACACGTTCTCGGCCGCCACGTGATCGATGCGACCGTGCTGTTCCCATCGTCCCCAGCGATCTTCGCCGGGCGGACCGAATGCGGCCAGCCCGCACGTCGTCACCAACCCGCCGAAGAACGAGCGCTCGAACGCGTCGCCGGCCGGCGCGTAGACCGCCGACGGAACGATACCGGCCGGCGCCTGCCAGGCAAGCGCCGTACCGCGAAAATACGCGCGCGGAATATCCAGCCCGCGATCCGGAAGCATTTCCATCTCGAGCCCCGTCGTGGTGCGGACCAGCAGGCCGCGCATGCCCGTCGCCGCACCGTCGTCGTAGCGAAACGCGGTAACGCCGCCGAGCTGTTCGAGGCGTCCCAGCCGCGGGTTCAACGGACCTAGAACTCCCAGAGCATCGCGCGCGTCCACGCGCCGCTGCATCCTTGAAGCTTTACGGGAGCGGCGACGAAGAGCCGCTTGCGTCCGTCCATCACCTCGTCGGGGAAGAACAGCTCTTCGACGATGCACTTCCGATTGCCGAGCATCGCCCGGTGCGCCGGCCCCGCCTTTTTTGGATCGCCATACCCACCCAAACTCACCGCATCGATCCCCACGCCGCCGACCCCGCGCGCGACCAGGTACTCTGCCGCCTCGCCGCTCAGCCAGACGTACTCCATCAAAAACCGCGCGGTGTTCGCCCGGGCCGCGCCGTTGCCGGTATTGAGCAACGCGATGTCGCCGTCTTCGAGGCCGCCGAGTAGCGGCTCGACATCCCGTTGCTCGATCACCTCGCCGGGCCGCTTGTACCGCAGATCCAATACGATCGCCGGCGCGATGTAGGTTTCGAGCGGCATTCGATCGATCGGGTCGCCATCCTCGAAAAAGTGATACGGCGCGTCGCAATGCGTGCCGGTATGGGTGCTGATCTCGACGATCTCTTTATTGACGCCTTGAACGGGTTGCATGTACATCCTGCGAATGACCGCCGGGCGCGGGTTCTTATCCGGGTACTGCGGGCAGTTGTTGAAGACCGGCTGGCTGAGATCGTAGATCTTTGATGGCCGCATCAGCGCTTCTCGCTCTCGGCCCACGTGCGCTCGAAGGCCGCCATGTTCCGCGTCACCACCTCCTCGGAATTCGCCCGCCAGAGCGAGTCCGGCAACGATTCGCTCGAAAATATCTCGAGTACGTACGGCCCGTCGTAGACGGTCGATCGGATGGCCGCGATGATCGTCGCGAAATCGATGTTCCCATCGCCGATAGAGACCCGGTCGTTGTGCGAACGCGGGCAACGATAATCGCTTACCTGGACCAGGAATATCCGCTCGGCCGCCTTACGGATGACGCTCGGAAGGTCGCCGGTCTGACAGACGTTCCACAGGTCCACGCACACCCCGAACGACGGGTGGTCGACCAGTTCGACCAGTTCCAGCGCGTCGTCGAGCGACCAGATCGCGGTATCGCTGTTCATCAGCATCGGATTGAGCGGTTCGAAGGCCAGGCGCATGCCGACCGAATCCGCAACCGCCGCCAGCTCGCGAAACGCCGGCCGTGCGGTATCGACCACGAGTTGCACGTTCCCGCCCGGCGCCGCACCCGTCACCACCACGAACGGCGTATCGACCGGCACGTGCGGGGCGAGCCGCTCGATCGATGCACGGATGTGCCGAACCCGATCTTCCGGCGCGGTCGGCTCCCCCGCCAGACCGTCCGGAAACAGCGAGTGCACCGTCGCTTGGACCGAACTCACGCGCAGACCCGCCGCCGCGACCGACGCGAGTTCTTCCTCGATCCGAGTCGCATCGATCTTGAACTCGGTCACCTCGATGTAGTCGGCCCCGCAGCGCGCATACAGTTCGACATCTTGCGCGAACGTATTCGGCCACGTCGTGAACTCGCTCACCCCGAACGCATACGGTCTCTCCACGATCACACCTCCTGCGAGAGTTCGAGCACGCAGAACCCCTTCTGCTCGAGTTGCACGGGGACGCCTTTGGCGAGTTCCGCGGCCCCGACGGCGCGCGCGTCGACCCACGCGCCGCGCAGACTGTTGAACGAGCGTACCGCGTACGACCCGCTCAGGCCGTCCTCGATGCGAAAGGCCGCGTTCGTGGTCCGTTCGGTCGTATTGCCGAGAAGGATCGCGACCTTCGGCCCGTCGCGCAGCGCAAATCCGACCACGCCTTCGCCGCTGAGGTGCATGTTCGATGTCAGGTCGGTCGCGTAGGCGACGTACGGCGCGGAATCCTGGAAGCGATAGTTCGTAAAGATCCGCATTTCCGGCGTGCGCACCACGAACCAGGTCAGCTTCTTCCCGCGGAACGGCAGGTCGCGCACGCCCAACCACTGCCACTCGGCCGAGAGCCTCGGACGCAAAGACGGCTCGCCCCCCGAAAGGTCGAGCCCGGCCGCTCCTTCGATGGCCGCCCACAGATAGCGCGGCGGGAACCACGGCGAAAGCATCATGCCGCGATTGACAAGCGTCTCGCCGTGCAGCCATTCGGAGAACTGTCCCGGCACCGTGTTGTTGCGCCGCGGATCCGCCGCGTAGTGACGGAACGACTGCGAGAGCGCGTCCGCCATGAAGGTCGGGTTGAAGCGTGCCGCCGCGAACGCATACCAGAACGCCACCCCGACCCAGACGCCGCCGAGCAATCCGTATCCGTGCGTCGGCCCGTACTCGACCGCGTTGCGCGGAACCGTCCGCATGCCCGCGTCCGTCCAGAACTCGGTCGCGGCCAGCCGGCTGACGATGCCGGCGCCGATCTCGTCGTCCGAGACGCCGAACATCACCGGAAAGATCAGGTCGCAGGTCACGTCCGTGCGCCGGTTTCCCTGGAGGTCGATGCACAGATAGTAGAGCCCGCGTTCGGCATCGAACAGGTGCTCGTTGATCGCGGCGCGCAGGGCGTCCGCTTCGTCGCGAAACGTGCGGCTCCGTTCGTGCTCCCCGAGGACCCGCGCCATATGCGAGAGGGTCAGCAGCGCCGCGTAACATTCCGAGTTCAGTTCCGTCGTGGCCCCGGAGAGGCGATACCCTTCGATCACGTTGCGCCAGCCCGCGATGCCGTAGTCCGCGGTGCCGTCGGCGGTGCACCAGACGAGACCGCGATCGTCGCGCTGCGAAAGGATGCGCTTGGCCGCCTTCAGCGCGGCCGGATAGGTACGTTTCAGGAACGCCCGATCTCCGGTCGTATTGAAATGGTGCCAGAGCGCGATGATGAGCAGCGGCGTGTTATCGTTGATGTTGAGCTTGTAATCGGCCGTCTTGCCGTTGCGGATGTCGTAGTACTCCACGACCATCCCGTCCTTCTCCAGGTGTTCGGCGTACCACAGCAGCGAGGCTTCTGCGAACTCCGGCACGACGTAATCCGCGCCGAAGGCGAACCAGGCCGTGTCGCGAGCCACGCTGTTGTTCGAGCGCGCCGGATCGTTGACGAAGCTCCAGCCCGTCGGGGCCAGCAGCATCGTCCGCAACATGTTGGCCTTCGCCCACAACACCCCACGGTTGACGTCGTCGTCGGGCGTCAGCACGACCGCCCGGTTGATCGTCTCGGCGAAATGCTCGCGGGTCGCGCGTAAAGCGGCCGCGTCGTTCGGAAGCGCGTCGAACGTCCGTAGCGCGGTCCGCGGACTGGCGCCGAACGTCAGTAGGAAATAGAACCGTCGGCGCTGACCCGGTTCGATTCGATGGCGCACGTGCAAGACGCCCAGAGGATCCGGACACGGCTCGATCGCCTCGTTCGAGAGGGGCCCCGACCACTGTTTGGCGACGGCCTTGCCCGCGTCGTCGGTGGTCTCCCACCCGGCCACGTGGGTCGAACAGCCGAACACCCGCGAGAGCTTCGGAGCCTTCGCATCGGTCGCCACCAGCGCGTTATGCGCCTTGCTGAAGTGGCACGCGATGTCGCCCCCCGAGCCACGCATCTGCACGAATCCGGAGGACTCGATCTCGACCCGTTCCGCGGTCGGATTGTGGAGTTCGATCGCGTAATAGATACCCGGCGGATCGCATCGCTTCTTCGTCGGAACGCCGCTGAGGACGAAGATGTCCTCGGCGATTTCGATACCGTTGGAGAGCGTGAAGTGGTGTTCCTGATGCTCGGGGTGGAACTTGAACGATCCCGGGAGCGCGCCCAGAGCCACCCCCGTCCGCCGGTCCCAATGATGCACCACCACCGTTCCGAAGACCGTCTCGCCGGCGTCCGTCGCATAGATCTTTTCGATCGCACCGGTCGCTTTGATGATGCAGACGCACTTCGGCGATCCGAGCGTGCTGCCGGCCGCGACCTCCGTATCGGCGACGTCGTAGGCGACCCCTTTGCGGCCGACGCCCACGTATTCTCGGACCGGGTCCACTACAGGCTCCCCGATTGCTTCGTCATGCCGCCGTCGACGACGTAGGTCGCGCCGGTGATATAGGCCGCGTCGTTCGATGCCAGAAACGCGACCACGCCGGCGATCTCCTCCGGTTTGGCCATCCGACCCAGCGGGATCTCGGCAAGCAGCGTCTCCATCTCCTTCGGATCCTTCTTCAACGGCGCGTCCATCGGCGTATCGACCGCGCCCGGCGCGACGTTGTTCACCGTGATGCCGTACTCGGCCAGTTCGACCGCGATCGTCCGCATCAGCATGCGGACGGCGCCCTTCGACGCGCAATACGGCGCGTTGGTCGGCATCGTCATCTCTTCGTGCACCGAGGAGATATTGACGATCCGCCCGCCGCGCTTCTGCTTCACCATCTGGCGCGCCACCGCCTGACTGCACAGCCACGTCCCGGTCAGGTTTACCGCCAGCACTTCGTGGAACGCCGAGAGCGGCGTCTCGAGGAACGGCTGCTTCTTCTCGATGCCGGCGTTGTTCACGAGCACGTCTACGCCGCCGTATGCATTGACGGCGGCAGCCACCAGCGCCTCGACGTCGTTCTCGCTGGTGACGTCGGCTGCGAACGCGATCGCCGCTCCGCCCGCATCCGCGATCCGCCCCGCTAGTTCTTCGGCCGGCGCCGGATCACCGTGATAGTCGATCACGACCCGCGCGCCTTCGCGCGCGAGCGTCAGTGCGATCGCTTTGCCGATGCCCGAATCGCCGCCCGTGACGATCGCCACTCTATCCGCTAACCGCACGTTCCCGTTCCTCTCGTTCTTCCCGGACGAAGGCGAAGCGCGCGAGCGATCGCCCGAAGAGCGCCGCGTTCGTCCAGTCGGCCGCGACGCCGAGTTTGCGCGATGTTCCGGGGAGCCGGCTCCAGTAATACGCGCGCCACAATATCCATGCCGGCAGCCCGGCGATCATCACCCCGCCCGGGAGCTGCGCGACGCCGTCGCGATCGCCGAGCGACGTCATCATCCCGAGCCGGCGATATGCGAACGTCTTGGTCTGTTTGCCGCGCAGGCGTGCGAGCAGATTCTTCGCCAACAGCGGTCCCTCGCGGACCGCGTTCTGCGCGAGCGGCTCGTAATGTCCGCCGCCCGGCTTGGGGATCTGGGCGCAGTCGCCCGCGGCCCACAGGTCGTCCGTCCCCGGAATTGATAAGTCGTCCCCGGCCACAACCGCGCCGTGCTTAGAGGTCGCAAGACCCAGCGAGCCGACGAACGACGCC
>JBBRTL010000013.1:0-24129 GCA_038244445.1 Vulcanimicrobiales bacterium | reverse complement strand
CCGCGTCGAGGCGATCGGCGCGGCGGGCGCAGAGGACGACGGCGTAGCCTTTGCGTGCGGCGGCGATGCTGAGTTCGCGGCCGATGCCGGAGCTGGCGCCGGTGACGATGATGGTGGGGCTAGTGCGAGCTGTATGCGGCATAGGTTTGCGACGTCGACTCCGGGAGGTTGTTGTAGTAGTCGGGCTCGCCGATGAGCGGCGGCGGGAGATCGGCGAGCGGACGCTGTTCCGCTGCGAAGGCTTGGAGCGCGGCTGCGATCGGTTTGGCGGTCCCGTCGTTGCGGATCATGCCGAAGGTCAGTTCATGCGGCGCCTTGTCGAACGGTGGGAGGTGCGCGAGTTCGCTTGCGTAGTCGGCCCAGCACCACCAGAAGGCACCGGCGGATCCGGAGCGTTGCAGATGGTCGAGGACGGCGACGGCATACGTGGTCATCTCGTGCTCGGTGAGGCACGCGAAGGGTGCGAGCCCCTTCGAGACGGGCGCAGCGAGCGTCTCGAAGGACGGTTCGCCCGGCAATCGGACGCGATCGTATGGTGATGCAGTTCCGGGTGGGCATGTGGGGTTGCCGAACTCGGTGAAGAGGGCGCGCTTGTGCGTGAATGATTGGACGAGTTGCGAGAGATAGGGCACGACTTCGGCGTCGAGGCGACCGTGCGAGAACGTGCTGTAGACCGAATAGCCATGCATGCTCGCGCGTTCCCACGGCGCCGCGATGCTCGACGGCAGAATGCCGCGGAAGCGCTCCAGATCTTCGCCGTGGATGCCCCCGGTTGCGCCGGTGCCGCTCGTGTCGATCAGCGCTTGGGTGAGGCGCATGCTCCAGTTCGCGGCGTCGAACGGTGTGCGCGGTTCGCGCAGGTTGGAGAACTCGTTGCCGAGATCCCAGAGATAGAGCGCGGGATGCCCCTTCAAGCGCGTGCCGACCGTGCGCGCGAACAGCTCTTGCGCGGCGAGTAACCTTTCGTCTGCGTAGAAGTCGCCGACGCCGTAGGGTGACTCCGCGCCGCCCGCGATCGTGCGGAAGCGGCCGTGCGGGGTGCCGGGGTCGAGCGTCCAAGCGGGCAGCCAGTTGACGCCGCTCATGTGGCCGCAGAAGAGCGTCGGCATCGCGCGCAGGCCGGCGTCGGCGAATGTGTCCATCATGGCGCCCAGGCGATCGAGCGCGCCTGCGTCCATCGCGTCGGGCGCGGGCTGGAACGCCTCCCACGAGAGGAAGAAGCGGACGACGTCCAGGCCGAGCCCGCGGATGCGGGCGGCGTCCTCGCGGATCTCGCCGAGATCGAACCGCTCCCACATGTACATCGCGGTGCGGCGCGGCCAGTAGTTGACGCCCGTCAGAAAGCGCTCCATACCGCCTCCTTCGCCGCACGACAGGGCCCCCCGCCCGACCGAGGGAAAGGCGCCGCATGGCATCCCCCCTCGTCGGTATCATCATGGGCTCCGCAAGCGACGCCGAAACCATGCAGGGTGCGCGCGACGTGCTCGACGAGTTGAAGGTCGGATTCGAGTTCCGGGTCGTCTCGGCGCACCGGATGCCGGATGAGATGTTCGAATACGCGGCCGAAGCCAAAGAGCGCGGCTTGCACGTGATCATCGCGGGCGCCGGCGGCGCCGCCCATCTGCCGGGCATGGTCGCGACCAAGACGGTGCTACCGGTGATCGGCGTGCCGGTTCGCTCGCAAGCGCTCGACGGGCTGGATGCGTTGCTCTCGATCGTGCAGATGCCTAAGGGCGTCCCGGTCGCCTCGGTCGGGATCGGCAATGCGGCCAACGCCGCGCTGCTCGCGGCGCGGATCCTCGCGCTGCACGACGACGGGCTGGCCGAACGCTTAGAGCACCTGCGCAAGCGCATGCACGACAAAGCCATCGCAAGTACGCCGGAGTAACATGCAAGTCATCGGGATCATCGGCGGCGGCCAGCTCGGCCGAATGATGGCGCTCGACGCGAAGCGGATGGGCTACGACGTGATCGTGCTCGATCCGGCCGAACGTTCGCCGTGCGGACAGGTCGCCGACGAACAGATCGTGGCCGGCTACGACGATTTGGACGCGATCGAAGAACTCGGCCGACGCAGCGACATCGTCACCTATGAGTTCGAGAACATCGCGATCGAATCGGTCGAACGGCTCGAACAGCGCGGCGTCGAGGTCACCCCATCGAGCGGCGTGTTGCGCATCACGCAGGACCGATTGCGCGAGAAAGCCTTCATCCGTTCGTGCGGCGTCCGGACGGCGGATTTCGCGCAGGTGGCCCGGCGTGGCGACATCGATGCCGCCATCGCGAGCGTCGGCTTTCCGGCGGTTCTCAAGACGACGCGTGGCGGGTACGACGGCAAGGGCCAATGGCGCGTGAGCGACCGCGCCGCTGCGGAGAAGGCCGTGGAAGAAGCCGGCAGCGCGACCTTGATCTGGGAGAAGCTGATCCCGTTCGAACGCGAGCTTTCGGTGGTCGCGACGCGCGGGCGCGACGGTAGCGTCGTCAGCTTTCCGCCGGGCGAGAACCTGCACGACGATGGCATTCTCGCGATGACGATCGCGCCGGCGCGCGTCTCCGACGACGTCGCTAAGCGCGCGGGTGAGATCGCGCGTACGATCGGCGACGGGCTCGGCATCGTCGGCACGTATGCGGTCGAACTGTTCGCGCTCGCCGACGGCACGCTGCTGGTCAACGAGATCGCTCCGCGTCCGCACAACAGCGGACACTACACGATCGATGCGTGCGCGAGTTCGCAGTACGAGCAGCACATCCGCGCCATCTGCGGGCTGCCGCTCGCCGCGCAGAAACTCTACTCGGGCGCGATCATGATGAACATCCTCGGCGCCGGCACGGGCAACGTGCTCGCCGGATCGCACGAACTGCTCGCGGATCCAAGCGTCGTGCTGCATTTCTACGGCAAGCGTCACGCGGTCGCGCGGCGGAAGATGGGACACTTCACGATGCTCACCGACGCCGCGCCCGAAGAGAGCGACATCGCGCGCGCCTGCGAAGCGCACGCGCGTTTGGGTTGGTCCGCTAGCTGAGCGAGGTCGGCTTCTCGGGCTGATCGGTGAAGGCCATCGGGCGGTCCCACCAGTCGTGTGCGCGTGCCGCTCGCATCGCGGCGCTCGGTGGGCTCGGAATGCGGCGGCCGAGGGCTGCTCGGTACGCGCCTTCGTAGCGGTCGATCATCCGTTCGGCGCTGAAGTTCTGCTCGACGTGCGCGCGACAGGCGTGCCGGTCGAGCGAGGCCAGCTGCGGGACGCGCGCGATCGCCGTATCGACGTCTTCGCAGACGAAGCCGGTCACGCCGTCGCGGACGATCTCGGGGATCGAGCCCATCTTCGCCCCAAGCACGGGCGTGCCGCAGGCCATCGCTTCGATCAGGGTCAGGCCGAAGCGTTCCGGGCGCGTCGTCATGTGCACGAGTGCGAGGGCGTTTGAGAGCAGCTCGTTGCGGGCTTCGCGCTGCACTGGGCCGATGAAGCGAACCGCATCACCGTCGATATGCGGCTCGACCTCGCGCTTGAAGTAGTCCTGGTCGTGCGGAATGCCGGCGAGAACGATCCGTACGCCCGCGCGTTTGGCGATCTCGATCGCCAGATGCGCGCCCTTCTCGGGATGGAAGCGCCCGAGGAAGACCAGATATTCGCCCGGCGTGGCGGAGAACGTGAAGAGCGAGGGGTCGATGCCGTTGTAGGTGGTTGCGAGATACTCGAGGCCGGGATCGCGGTCCGCGTTACTGATCGAACAGTAGAACGACCGGCGCGCACCTGCGTAGTAGGCCGCGAGGATCTGCGGCGACGAGAAGCCGTGGATGGTGGTCAGCATCGGCGGCGCTTTGGTCGCAAGCGCATAGGTAAGGGGCTTCCAATCGAGGTTGTTGTGGATCAGGTCGAACTCGCCGGCACGTTCGAAAAGTTCGGCGATGTGGAGCGCTTCGAACACGCCGCCGTCGAGCGCGCGATCCTCGTTCAGACCGACGCGTACCACCGACGCGATCTTGCCCGCAAACGTGGAGTTGCCCGTCGCGAAGAGCGTGACCTTGGCGCCGCGCTTGCGCATGCCGTCGGCGATGTCGAAGGCGACCTGCTCCCACGGCCCGTATCCCGGCGGCGGCGTCGGCCACGAGATCGGCGCCAATACGGCGACCTTGAGGCCCTTGAGCGCCACTAGATGACCTCTCCGGCCTTGATCACCGTCCGCGGTGTCCGCAGCGTTCCGATGCCGTCCGCGATATCGGCGTCGAGCAGAAGAAGATCGGCGGGCTCGTCCTTGGCGAGAACCCCGCGGTGCAGACCGATCAAGCCGGCGGCGACTTCGGTGGCGGCATGCAACGCTTGCTGCGGGCTCATACCGAGCAGCGTCGTCATCAACTCTACTTCGTGGGCGTAGTTCTCGTGCGGATTGAACGGCGTGCCCGCATCCGAGCCGCCGGCGATCTTCACGCCCGCTTCGAAAGCGCGCTTGATCGAGACGAGCATCAGCTCCCCGACCGTGTGCGCCTTGTCGAGCACGAACTGCGGCTGTCCGCTGCCTTCGATGTGCGCGAGGATGCAGGTCGGCGCGGCCAGCGTCGGCACCAGGTAGGCACCGCTGCTCGCAAACAGTTCGAGGGCTTCGTCGTCGAGCATGTGGCCGTGCTCGATCGAATCGACGCCCGCGCGGAGCGCGTTCTTGATCCCAAGCGTGCCGATCGCGTGCGAGGCGACCCGCATGCCGTGCCGGTGCGCCTCCTCGACGGCGGCGGCGAGTTCGTCGTAGGTCAGTTGCGCGTTGCCGGGCACGGCGCCGCGGGTGAGCACCCCGCCGGTCGCGATCGTCTTGATGCAGTCGGCGCCCGCCTTCAACTGCTCGCGAACGGCCTTGCGCGCATCCCAGGGTCCGTCTACTTCGCGTCCCAGGAAATGGCCGTGCCCGCCGGTCATGCAGAGCACGTAGCCGGCGGCGCTGATGCGCGGCCCCGGAATCCGCCCGGCGTTCACCGCATCCCGAACGTCCTGTGCGATCGCGTTCGAAGAGCCGACGTCGCGAATAGTGGTCACGCCCGCTTCGAGCGACTTGCGCGCGTTCTCGACGGCATGCAGCAGACGCTGATTCGAAGTCGAGGTCAGGCAGAAGCCCATCGTATCCGCCTCGCCGCTCATCTCCAGATGCGCGTGACAGTTCACCAGCCCCGGCGTAACGCAAACCGCCGTCGCATCGGCCGCCCCGCTGGCAGCGCGAACGTCAGCGATCCGGTCGCCCGCGATGACGACGTCGACATCACGCTGCGGCGCGTCCATCGTCCCATCATAAAAAACACTAGCGCGAACGATCATACGAGCCCCTCATCCGCTTCCGTATCTTGTCACCCCGAGGAGCGCAAAGCGCGTCTCGAAGAATGGGCTCACGCCTTGCCGGCAACATTCGCTGCCAGTTCTTCGATACTGTTGAAATAACGCGAATGCGTACGGCGTAGCATGGCTTCGCTTGCGCTCTCGAAGAACGCGACCTCGACGTCTTCGCGGTTGGCGTACTCTTGCTCGAACTGAAGTTTGCGCGAAATGGCGATGCCTTTGGCCGTGTCGGCGAATGACTCGAACGCAATGCGACTCATCTTCGGGCGGTCGTAGACGATGATGAAATGCATACTAGAGAAACCTCCGCATCTCAGCGATTCGCTGCAGTAGAGCGAGTCTCCGTTTGCGCCGTGCCGGGCTCCCTTCAAGGGCCAGGGGATCCGCCTCGCCTTCATCGGAGGCTACGTAGCCCATCACATCATCGGCCTCGTTCGCTTCGATCTCGGCGACTTCGATCGACAGGTCGGTTAGAAACGTTCGTTGCGCTTCCGGGCCCAACCCGTACTTCAGGTCTTGCCCGAAACGGTCTGCCAGCTTTTCGCTCAGCGTCGCCCATGCGTGTTGCAATTCGGTCCGCAACTGTATCTCAAATGAGTGGAAACCGTTTCTCGCGATAAAATGGACGGCCCTATAACCGTTTTGTGGAAGAGCTAACCGATCAATAACCCGCACATCCTGGAACTCTGCGGTGATCTCACCCCATGCATTGTCGACAAGATCCTTCATGGTTGGGACGAGCACGCGGCAAGCGGCAATGTCTTGCATGCGGGAAAGCTCGATCGAGGTTCGTCGAAGCTTATCTATGATTGACGGGTTGGTCTTCTGGAGCCGTTTTGAGAAAGCATACGAGTTTTGCGTTGCGATCTCCGCAACGCGATCCGCGAATGCGTTGGTGCGGAACATCACGGACGATTTAAAGCGATCGAGACGCGCGATATCGTCCGCCGAGGCAGGTCCATTTCGCAGGCGATCTCCGAGATGCTCGATCTGAGATCGGGATAGTTCGTTGCCATCGCTCATCCGCGGACGCTCGCCGTTTCCAACGCCTGAAACGCTTTGCTCGTCAGCCCATGTCCCAGCTTGGCGGCGATGAAGCGTGAGGCGGCTCGGACCTTGTCGATGTCGACACCGGTCTCGATGCCGAGGCCGTTCAGCAGGTAGAGCACGTCCTCGGTGCCGACGTTGCCGGTTGCGCCGGGCGCGTAGGGGCAGCCGCCCAGGCCGCCGGCGCTTGCGTCGAAGATACTCACGCCGGATTGCAAGGCGGTGTACAGGTTCACAAGCGCGGTGCCGCGCGTATCGTGGAAGTGCATGGCGATCCGGTCGAGCGGAATCGCGCGCGCGAGCAGCGGTACGAGTGCTTCGACCTGGCTCGGAACGCCGACGCCGATCGTATCGCCGACCGAAAGTTCGTCGCAGCCCATCTCCATCAGCACTTCGCAGACATCGGCTACCGCTTGCGGAGTGACCGTATCGCCGAAGGGCGACCCGAACGCGGTCGAGACGTAACCGCGCACCCATACGCCGTCGTGCTTGGCTGCGGCGACGACATCGCGGAAGCCGTCGAGCGACTCGGCGATGGTCATGTTGATATTGCGTTTGGTGAAGATCTCCGATGCGGCCGTGAAGACCGCGATCGCGTCGGCGCCGGCGTCTCTCGCGCGTGCGTAGCCTTTGAGGTTCGGCACGAGCACCGGGTAGCGCACGCCCGGCGCCTTGCGGATGCCCGCAAACACGTCGCTTGCATCGGCTAGTTGCGGGATCGCCTTCGGACTCACGAACGATGTCGCTTCGATCCAGCCCAGACCGGTCTGCGAGAGCAGGTCGATATAGGCGATCTTATCCGCGGTCGCGATCGCCTCGTGCTCGTTCTGGAGGCCGTCGCGCGGCCCCATCTCGACCAACTTGACCTTCTTGGGAAGCGTCATGCGAGTTCCACCAAGGCCGCGCCGCTCGAGACGATCTGGCCTTCCTTGACGAGGATACGCTTGACGGTCGCGGCACTGCTCGCTTCGATACGGTGTTCCATCTTCATCGCTTCCAATACGACCAAGAGCGCGCGAGCTTCGACACCTGCACCTTCGGCGACGGCGATCTTTACGATCTTACCGGGCATCGGCGCGATGATTCGACCGCTGTTACCGCCCGCAGAGCCGCTCGCGGTCGCGTCGGCGGCCGGCGGCGGTGCGAACGCGAAGTGCAAGGGAGCGACGCCATCGAGGAGGACGAAGCCGTCGCCCTCGCGCTCGATCGCGTGCGCGCGGTGTTCGACGTCGATGTCGAATGCGTTGCCGCCGTGACGCGTGACGTGCCAGCGATGGCTCTCGCGCTTGGATGCGACCAGCGAGATCGTCTCGTTCTCGAATGCCAGGCGGAGCGGAACGCCGACGCCGCCGACGCGCCACGGTACCCAACCGTTTGCGAGCAGGCCGCCCGCCGCACGCTCGACCGCGTCCGGCGTCACGGTACGTTTGAAGATGCCTTCGTCCAAGTGACGCGGCAAGAACTGAGTGGTCGTCTCGCCGGCTGCGTAGGCCGGATGCGCGGCGATCCAGCGCAGCAGCGGAAGATTCGAACGGATACCGGCGATGCGAAACTCTGCGAGCGCGATCTTGAGACGCTCGATCGCCTGCGCGCGATCGCTGCCGAAGACGATCAGCTTGGCGAGCATCGGATCGTAGTAGACCCCGACCTCGCTGCCTTGCGCGACGCCCTCATCGAGCCGTACCCCCGGACCCTCCGGCGGATCCCACGTACTGATCGTACCGGTCGAGGGAAGCATGTCGTTGCTCGGATCCTCGGCGTAGATGCGCGTCTCGATCGCCCAGCCGCGCGGGCGCACGTCGTCCTGCGCGATCGTTAGCGCTTCGCCGTCGGCGATGCGGAGCTGCCAGGCGACCAGGTCGACGCCATGCACCAGTTCGGTGACCGGATGCTCCACCTGAAGGCGTGTGTTCATCTCGAGGAAGTAGAACGAGCCGTCCGGTTCGAGCATGAACTCCGCCGTGCCGGCATTGACGTAGCCGACCGAACGCGCGGCGCGCACCGCGGCTGCACCCATGCGCTCGCGCAGTTCGGGCGTCAGTGCGACCGAGGGCGCTTCTTCGACGATCTTCTGGTGGCGGCGCTGGATCGAACACTCGCGTTCGCCGAGATGGATGGTCGTGCCGTGCGCGTCGGCGAGGATTTGGAACTCGATGTGGCGCGGATCGCGCAAATAGCGTTCGAGCAGGACCGCATCGCTGCCGAAGGCCGCCAGTGCCTCGCGCTTGGCCGCGTCGAGGGCTTCGTCGAAGTGTGCGAGCGAATCGACGACGCGCATGCCGCGACCGCCGCCGCCGGCGCTGGCTTTTACCAGCAGCGGGAAGCCGACGCTTTCAGCTTCGGAGCGTAGCCGTGCGAGCGATTGGTCGTCGCCGTCGTAGCCGGGAACGGTCGGGACGTCGTGTTCGCGGACGCGGCGCTTGGCTTCGATCTTGCTGCCCATCGCGTCCATCGCTTCGGGCGACGGACCGACGAACGTCAGACCGGCATCGCGTACGGCGCGCGCGAACGCGGCCCGCTCGGAGAGAAACCCGTAGCCCGGATGCACGGCATCGGCGCGCATCGTCGTGGCGGCGGCGACGACCGCCTCGATATCGAGATACGATTGCGTAGCGGGCGCGGGCCCGATGCAGACCGACTCGGCCATGAAGCGTAGATGATATGCGTTCGCGTCGGCTTCGGAGTAGATGCCGAGCGGTACGATGCCGCGTTCGCGTGCGGCGCGCGCTACCCGCACGGCGATCTCGCCGCGATTCGCGATCAGGAGACGACGGATCACTTCGACCAGCCCGCGGCGCGGCGTTCGAGAAACGCGCGTAGGCCTTCTTGGCCTTCAGGTGTCGTGCGTTGGCGGGCGATCGCGTGCGCGGTATGATCGCGGCTCGCGTCGTACGAGAGCGCGTCGACATCGGCGATCAACCGCTTCGCCGCGGCCGCCGCTTCCGGACCGGCGGTGCGGAGTTCTGCGACCACGCGTTCGACGGCGGCGTCGAGCGCGTCGTTCTCCACGACCTCATGCACCAAGCCGATCGCCTGCGCGCGGCGTGCATCGAAGCGTTCGCCCGTGAGGAAGAGCGCGCGCGCGTTCGAGACGCCGACCTTGGCGAGCACGAACGGCGAGATGACCGCCGGGATGATCCCGAGCTTCGTCTCGGTGAAGCCGAAGATCGCGTCTTCGCCGGCGATGACGATGTCGCAGACGGCCGCGAGTCCCGCACCGCCGCCGAGCGCGGCACCGTGGACGCGGGCGATCACCGGCTTCGGGCAACGATCGATCGCGCGGAACATGTCGCTCATGGTCCGGGCATCGGCAACGTTCTGCTCGTGCGCGAGTTCGAGCGACGCCCGCATCCAGTTCACGTCCGCGCCGCCGCAGAAGACCTTGCCCTCGCCCGACAGGACGATGGCGAGGACGCTTGGTTCGCCTCCGAGTTCTTCGAATGCGGTTCGCAACTCCGCGATGACCTCGGCGTTGAAGGCATTTCGGACGTCCGGGCGCGCAAGCGCCACGCGGGCGAGTCCCCCGGCCGAAGAGACGCGGATCGTTGAAAATCGCATAGGCGAGAGACGGTTTTCGCAATTTCATCCGCCGGAGCCTGGCCTGCGTTATAGTGGGGATGATGAAGCCGGCCGTCCATCGCTATAGCCTGGTCACGCGCTTGGCCCATTGGGTCTGGGTGGTCGCGCTTTTGGTGCTGGTCTCGTCCGGGCTACAGATCTTCAACGCCGCCCCGTACCTGGACGCATCCGACAAGTCCGATCCCGGCCGGCGGGTGCTGTCGATCGACTCGCCGAGCCAGGGCGTCGGCACCACCAGCCTGTTCGGGCGGACGATCACGACGACCGGCTGGCTTGGTTGGACCGACGACGGCATGGGCGGTAAGGGCGCGCGCGGCTTTCCGGGCTGGCTCACGATCCCGGCCCCGCAGAACCTTGCCGATGGGCGTCGCTGGCATCTCTTTTTCGGTTGGCTCGCTTCGATCTGTTGGGTCGCGTGGGTGATCTCGGGGCTGCTCAAGGGCACCATCCAGAAGATGATCCTGCGCCCGAGCGACCTCGGCAAACTCTGGCCCATGCAAGCCTACTATCTCAAGCTACGCAAAGAGCCGCCGCCATACGATACGTACAATCCGTTGCAGAAGGTCGCCTACACGACGATCGGGTTCGTGATCGCACCGCTGGTCGTGCTCTCGGGCCTCGCGCTCTCGCCCGGTGTCGATGCGATGGCGCAACCGCTCACCTGGCTCTTCGGCGGACGGCAGTTCGCGCGGCTCTGGCATTTCCTCGGGATGTTCTTGCTGATCGGCTTTCTGTTCGTGCACGTCTTCCAAGTCGCGACTCAAGGCTTCCTCAATCAGATGCGCTCGATGATCACGGGCTGGTACCGGCCGGGCGAACACGAACGGAGCGAGACGTGAACCGCAGACTCTTCGTGGCGAGTTCGATCGGGGCGGCGCTGGCGGCGTGTTCGCCGATCGGAACCGCGCTCGATGGCAACGCCGGCGTTCAGCGCGTGCTCGGATCGGCCGATGCGTTGGATCAGCTGGTCATCGGCACGCGCGGGATGGCGCGCGAGTACCGCGATGCCGACGTCGACGCGGAGTTCCGCGTCAATGGATTCGACACGCCGTCCGACACCCGGTACGCGAGCTATCTCGCCGACACATTCTCGTCGTATCGCTTGATCGTCGACGGCGCGGTCAAGAACCGGCTTACGTTCACGCTGCCGCATCTGCAGAAGATCGCACAGCAGACGCAGATCACGCGCCACGACTGCGTTGAAGGCTGGAGTGCGATCGGCAAGTGGAGCGGCGTGCGTTTGCGCGACGTGCTCGATCTCGCGCAGCCGAACGAGGGCGCGAAGTACGTCGTCTTCCGCTGTCTCGACGTCGATCCGTCGGGCACGCCC
Source organism: Vulcanimicrobiales bacterium (assembly GCA_038244445.1). Taxonomy (GTDB): domain Bacteria; phylum Vulcanimicrobiota; class Vulcanimicrobiia; order Vulcanimicrobiales; family Vulcanimicrobiaceae; genus JALYSX01. Next base: position 12,855 of record JBBRTL010000013.1, on the reverse strand, counting down.
TACTACGAAAGCCTGGATATGCAGCAGGCCCACCACCCGCAAACGTTGCTGGCGTTACGCCTCAACGGCAAGCCGCTCGACCCCGATCACGGCGCACCCGTGCGCTTGCGCGTGCCGACCCAGCTCGGGTACAAATCCGCCAAATGGGTACAGCGCATCGAAGTCGTCTCGTCCCTCGGCACCATCTACGGCGGCGGCGGTGGGTATTGGGAAGACCAAGGCTACCAGTGGTACGCGGGGATCTAGTCTGACGCTGCGAGCGCTCGGCGACGTCGCAGAACGAGTCGAACGAGAGACGCATCGCATGCGCTTCGATGCGATACGGCGCATTTTTCCGCACGCGTCGCAGGCGGAGATCTGCGTGGCCGGCGGGTATGCGCGGTTCTTCGGGCCGCGGTCGCCGTTGAATACCGATGGCTGGATGGGCGCCGAAGGTCCGGTCGCGGCCGATGATGTGCAACGGGTCGTTGCGTTCTTCCGCGAGCGTGGCGGACCGATTCGGGCGATCTCTACGGTTTCTTCGCATCCGTCGCTGGCGGAACGTTTGGAGGTGCGCGGATTCGCGCGCGTCGAGACGCAGAATGTCTTGATCGGCGATCTGCGCGAGATGCGCGGTGGACTGGACGCACGCGTGCATCGCGCGGCGGATCTGCGTGCCTGGGGCCGTGCGGGTTCAGAGGTCTATGCGGACGGCGACGCGCTGCCGCCCGATATCGACGTGACCGGCGATGTGGTCGCGTCGACGCCATCGGTCGTTCCGCTCGAGATCCGGATCGACGGGCGCATCGCCGCGGTCGCGGCGCTCGACATCTCGGGCGATATGGGCAGCTTGATCTTCGGGAATACGCTTGCGTGGGCGCGCGGGCGGGGTTTGCAGTCGGCGTTGATCCACCACCGGATCGCGCTTCTGCGGGAAGCCGGAATAGCGCGCGTTCGCGCGATGACGAGCACGGGCTCGTCCTCCGAGCGGAATGCGATGCGCGCGGGGTTGCGGGTTGCGTTTGCGCGGACGTTGTGGGAGTTGCCCCTCGAAGGCTGACGCCGGCCTCGTCCCTCGACTACGCTTCGCTACGCTCGGGATGACAAGGGGGGCGACTCGCCAAACGTAGGCATTATGCGGATTGCTGTTTCCGAAGCCAATGCAAGAAGATATCTGATCGTGCGAGTCGTCCGCATTTGTCATCCCGAGCGTAGCGAAGCGCAGTCGAGGGAGCGCCTGTGAATATCGACCGCGCGTTATGCGAGCTGATCGAGCGCGCCGAGGACGAGAACGTGGCTCGGGAGTACCGCGTCGGCCAACGCATCGTTCCGAACGTGCGCCAAGCGTGCGTACCGATCGCGGGCGGGGCCGCGCGGTATTTCGCGCCCGATCTTAAGATGAACAAGGCGATGTGCCTTGGAATGGACTGCAACGTCTCCGGCGACGACATCGAAATGCTCACATCGTTCTATCGCGAGCGCGAAGCGCCCGCGCGTGTGGTCGTTAGCGATCTTTCGGATCCTACGTTCGTTGGCCGCTTGGAGAACCGCGGATACCGTGCGGTCCAGGCGCAACACGCATTGGCGGGCGAACTCGGTACGATGCAAGGTGCGCTCGATCCCCGCGTGCGCGTTGCGACAGACTTGGAGGCCTGGGGATCCGCCGCAGAGGAGATCCAAAACAGCTCCGATCCGACGATCGCGCGCGTCACTGGCGAGCTTCTCGGCTCCGGGGAAGGCGTCGTCCCGTTCGAACTCGTGGTGGACGATCGCCTGGCGGCGGTCTGCGCGATGGGAATGGTCGGTGACACGGGCACACTGTTCTTCGGGCACACGCTGCCGTGGGCGCGCAATCGGGGCCTTCAGACGGCTTTGATCCGGCATCGCGTTCGGCTGTTACAAGAAGCCGGCGCGCGATACGTGCGTGCGACCATCGTGCCGGACACCTCGTCCGAGCGTAACGCGCAGCGCGCCGGTATGCAGATCGTATACAATCGTACCGTTTGGGAGTTGCCCCTCGAAGGCTGACGCCGGCCTCGTCCCTCGACTACGCTTCGCTACGCTCGGGATGACACGAGCGGTACGGTGTTCAATGTTCCACCTTATGTTGATCGAACGGAAACATGGTGAGGCGGCGGAGCGGGCGGAGCGGGATGGGACGAGCGAGTGTTTGCGCGTTGCGCAGCGCGTCTTTCCGAAGCCGATGCAGGGCGAGATCGCCGTCGCCGGTGGGGGCGCGCGATATTTCGGGCCGAACTCGCCGATGAACGAGGCGGGTTGCCTTGGGATCGAAGGTCCGGTTACCGACGACGACATCGAGCGCATCACCGCGTTCTTTGCAGAACGGAGCGTGCCGGCGCGTGCGATGGTGAGCGCGCTCTCGGATATCTCGCTCGGGCAGCGGTTGGCGGCGCACGGGTACGTGCCGGTCGAGTCGCAGAACGTGCTGATCGGCGATCTGCGCGAACTCGAGGGCGCCTACGACTCCCGCATTCGGGTTGCATCCGACGCGCGTGCCTGGGGGCTTGCCGCGGCCGAGGCCTACGCCGACGGAGCGCCGGTCGAAGCCGACGCTTATGAGGTCGGGGCGACGATCGCCTCGGTCCCGAGCGTGACCGCGCTCGAAGCGGTGATCGAGGGCCGGGTCGCGGCAAACGGCGCGCTCGGTCGAGCAGCCGAGATGGCGGGCCTCTTCTTCGGCGGCACGATGCCTTGGGCGCGCGGGCAAGGCCTCCAAATGGCGTTGTTGCGGCATCGCATCAAGCTGCTTCAGGAGGCCGGTGCCGTCTACGCGCGCTCGGCCGCGGCGGTCGCGAGCACGTCCGAACGCAACTTCCGGCGGGTCGGATTGACGGTCGCTTATACCCGTTGGCTATGGGAACGCAAGTAGAGCCGCGAAACGTTGTCGAAGGCGTAGGCAAGTCTTTGCTTATGTCAACCTGGAGGGTGCCAATGCGCGTTACTCGATCGTTGCTCACTCTTGCTCTGGCCCTGGCCGTCGTGCTCCCGATCGGGTTGCGCGCCGAAGAGCCCGCGCATTACACGTTCAGCCCGGCGCCGCCCGGAATCGTCACCCAGAGCGTCGTGCTTTACATGGCCGGCCAGGCCATGCACAGCCAGTGGCGTGCGGTCGCGAGCAAGAAGCTCGTCGGCACCGACGGCGTCACCAAGTTCTATCAGTGGTACATCTCGATCTATCAGATCGACAACACCACCTATACCTTGCGCTACCGGTCGCCGATGAACGGCGGACCGCTCGACAAGGTTACCAAAGCGCACGGCGGCGGAATGTGGTTCCCGCTCCAAGAGGCGACCATCGTCGGCGCGGGCGAGTTCGCGATGCAGACCGTCGATCAGTTGGTCGTCAGCAGCCATCAGACCGGCGCCGATTGTGGGGCCGCCACCATCACCGTCTTCGGCTACAATCCCAAGACCAACAAGGTCGTGCGCAACGTGACCGTCGACAACGGCTGTTCGCTGAACGCGAAGATCGTGCGCGGCTTCAACGGCGCGAACGATTCGCTCGTGCTCTCGGGGCCGTACTACAACAAGACGGCCGCGATGTGTTGCCCGACCAAGCCGAAGGCGAGCGCGACGCTCAAGTCCGTCAACGGCAAGTGGGTGGAGTCGCCCGCCTACTACACGCTCACGCAGGGGAAGCCGATTTAGAGCGCCCGACGAGCATCGCTTCGAGGGCTGCGCCGATCGAAGCGCTCTGGTAGAACATGTTCGGGCCGCACTCGAAGACGATGACGGTGCGGTCCGCTGCGAGCGAACAGTCCACGCCGAAATAGTCGAGTCCGACCGCATCCGCGATCGCTCCGAATACGTCGCTCCACGAGGCGAAGACGGACTCGGGCCGTTCCAAGAATCGTTGCTCCTCCTCCCGCATCCAGGCGAACTCGGACATCGGGCTGGTGCGGTAGTGCACCTGCCACGCGTCCGAGATCGCCAGATGGTAGGCGTGCGGTCGCCCGTCGACGATGATGACGCGATACTTGCGGTAGTAGCCGTCGGGTGAGCGATAGTCGACGAATGCCGACACGTTGAACGCGTCCCCGGGCGCGCGTTCGAGATAGTCTTCGAGTTCCGCGACGGTCGCGATCCGCTCTTGCCAGTCGCCGCGATGCGTGTCGATGGGGCGCACGACCCACGGGAACGGGAACGCCACCGCATTTGCATCGGGGAGGCGTTCGCGGTCGACCCGCGCGGCGGGCGGGACGCGGCAACCCGCAACGTCGCGCAGGGTCTGTGGGAGCACCGAACGCCGAACGCGCACGAGCCGGCTCGGGTCGTTGATCGCCGGCTTCGATTGCGCGGCCAGGAACGCAGCGCTCCGCGCGATCGCATCCGCCGACGACTCCGCGTCGTCGATCGCATTGAAAGCGATGTCGTACTCGGGCAGCTCCGTTTCGAGCGTATCGCTCGTCAGATAGTAGGCGTGGAGCGCGACGCGCGCGTGATCGACGTTGTAGTCCAACGGCGCGTTTGCGGTCGGACCGCCCGGGGCCATGAGTGCGAGGATGCGCAGGCTCGCCGCTGGTACGGCGGCCGGGTAGACGGCCCTGCGCGCGAACGCAAGGTGGCGATGACGTTCGGCGTTCTCATCGTCGCGTAACGAGTCGAAGAATTGCGACAATGCGAGATGCGCGTCGGCCCACTCCCAGGCGAGCATGGCGGCAAGACGATACGCATCGAGGGCCTCCGCATGGCGGCTCTGGCGCGCGCGGATGTTTCCGAGGGACGCATGCGCTGCGGAGAGCGCGGGATCCCAAAAGATCGCTTCGTGCAGAGCGCTCTCCGCATCGTCCATCCCTTCGAACGGTTGCAACGAGACGGGGTCGCGGTGGTGGATCGCGAGGTCCGAATGGATCGCGACGGCCCGTCGATAGGCATTCTGCCCCTCGTCGGCGGAACGGACGGCGGAGAGCGCGATTGCGAGATCGCGCGCGGCAAGCACGTTGCCTGGGTCGATCGCGAGCACGTACCGTTGCGAGGCGATGGCGTTCGCCGCGTCGCCGATCACCAAGCACAATCGTCCGAACAGGTTGAATGCGTCGGCCTGCTGCGCGGGGTTCGCAAGAGCCGGCCGACAGAGCGCGAAGCTTTCCGCCAAGCGTCCCTCCGCCTCGGCGGAGAGCGCGTCGTGCATCAGCGAACCGCCGGACACGCTATCGGTCGTCGAGGACGGGCTCGTCGATGAGCGACGCATCGATCGGCATGCGGCGCACGCCGTTCGGATAGCGCGAGGGATATTTGCGCGTGTAGTCCTCGCAGAGCACGGCGAGGTATTCGAAGTTTTCGAAGAGTGCGTCCGACTTCACGACGCGTCGTGCGCGAGAAATGAGCGGCGCCATATTGTGCCAGTTCCGCGTGACCAAGAGCGCCCAATAGTCGCACACGATTTCGGCTTCAAGAATGCCGGCCTTGACGAAGAGTCCGAGGCCCTCTAGGACGTTGCCGACCTGAGAGATCGCTTCGTACTGACCGATGGGCGGCAGATGAAACGCGTTCTGCCGCTCGACCGGATCAGCCAGTCGCTTGGGTAGTTCGTTGAGGATGAACAGTTGCGCCGCACGGAACGCCGGCGACTCGAGCGTCTCGCGGCACTCGGTCATTGCGGTGATCTGGTTGCTGCTACGCATGTGGCGTAACTGCACGAACGCGGCGATCGCGGTCACCAGGATCACCGCGAGTGTCGCGACGTTGGCGAGCGCGCCGACCCACTCTGCGGTCACGCGGCTACATCCGGAAGATGCCGAACGAGGTCGGCGGTTGGGGTGCGTTGGCGGCGGCTTCGAGACCGATAGCGAGCACGGTGCGGGTGTCGACCGGATCGATTACGCCGTCGTCCCACATGCGCGCGGTCGAGAAGTACGGGCTACCTTCGCGATCGTACTTCTCGAGGATCGGCGCTTCGAAGGCGGCCTTATCTTCGGCGCTCATCTCGCCTTTGACGGTCGAGAGAACGCTCGCGGCCTGCGCCCCGCCCATCACGCTGATGCGCGCGTTCGGCCACATCCAGAGTTGGCGCGGCGAGAAGGCGCGCCCGCACATGCCGTAGTTGCCGGCACCGAAACTGCCGCCGATCACGATCGTGAACTTGGGCACCTCGGCGCAGGCGACCGCCATCACGAGTTTGGCGCCGTCCTTGGCGATGCCGCCGTTCTCGTACTCTTTCCCGACCATGAAGCCGGTGATGTTCTGCAAGAACACGAGCGGCGTGCCGCGCTGGGTGCACAGTTCGATGAAGTGCGTGCCCTTGAGCGCCGATTCGCTGAACAGGATCCCGTTGTTCGCGATGATGCCGACCGGGTGCCCCTCGATCGCCGCGAAGCCGCAGACCAGCGTCGTGCCGTAGCGGGCCTTGAACTCGTGGAACTCCGAACCGTCGACCAGGCGCGCGATCACCTCGCGCACATCGTAGCCGGTCCGGGCGTCGCTCGGGATGATGCCGTAGATCTCGTCGGGCGCGAAGTACGGCGCGACCGGCTCGGCGCGATCCCATTGGCGCGGAAGTTCACGATGTAGGTTGCGGACGATCTCGCGGACGATCCCGAGCGCGTGTTCGTCGTTCTCGGCCAGATGGTCGGCGACGCCGGAGATGCGCGTGTGCACGTCGGCGCCGCCCAGCTCTTCGGCGGTCACCACTTCGCCGGTCGCCGCCTTCACCAGCGGCGGCCCGCCCAGGAAGATCGTGCCGTTCCCTTTTACGATCACGGTCTCGTCGCTCATCGCCGGAACGTATGCACCGCCGGCGGTGCACGAGCCCATCACGGCGGCGATCTGCGGTCTCCGTTTGCCCGACATGCGCGCCGGATGGTAGAAGATGCGCCCGAAGTGTTCGCGATCGGGGAAGACGTCGGCTTGGAGCGGCAAGAATGCGCCGCCGGAGTCGACCAGATAGATGCACGGCAAGTGGTTCTGCTCGGCGATCTCTTGCGCGCGCAGATGCTTCTTGACGGTCATCGGATAGTACGTGCCTCCCTTGACGGTCGCGTCGTTCGCGACGATCACGCACTGCAGCCCTTCGACGACGCCGATCCCGGTCACGACGCCGGCCGCCGGCGATGCATCGTCGTACATGCCGCCGGCCGCAAGTGCGGAGAACTCCAGGAATGCGGTGCCCGGATCGACCAGGCGCTCGATACGCTCGCGGGCGGGCAACTTGCCACGTTTGCGGTGCTTGGCGGTCGCGTCGGCACCGCCACCCGCGCGGACCGCGTCGAGCCGCGCGCGCAGGTCGTCGGTCAGCGCGCGCATCCGGAGCGCGTTGGCGGCGAACGCTTCGGAGTGCGTGTCCGTGCGTGATTCGAGCAGAGCCATCCCGAGCGCGGTTCGGTTAGGCCGTGGTTAGACCTTCGGCTCCAAGCGCCGGCGGCCGCGCCGACTGCGGTACACTTCGTCTATGGCAAACGTCGATGTAGCCGGGATCCACCGGCCGTCCGGCTCGCTCGATGCGGGTGATGCGCTGCGTCCGTACGGCGGCCCGTGGAATGAGCGATGGGCGGCTCACCTGATGCGCCGCGCCGGCTTCGGCGGCTCCCCCGACGAGGTCCGGGCACTGGCCGCGATGTCGGCGAACGCCGCGGTCTCGTCGCTGATCCATTTTCCGTCCGACGCCCCGCCGGAGCCGCCCGACCTCTTCGATCCGGTCGCGTACCTACGCGAGACCTACGGTGGCCGACGCCCGGCCGACGTGGGCGCGGACCAGAAGCGCGCGATCGGTAAGGACGTGCGCAAGCAAGAACGCCGGTCGATCCTCTCGATGCAGGCCTGGTGGCTCGATCGCATGCTCAACACGCGCGCGCCGCTCCAAGAGAAGATGGCGCTCTACTTCCACGGGCACTTCACGAGTGCGGCCATCCAGAAGGGCGTGACGCCGCCGATGGTGCTCGCGCAGAATCAGCTCTACCGCCAGAACGCGCTCGGCAATCTGCGCGATCTGACCCGCTCGGTCTCCAAGGACCCGGCGATGCTCCTCTACCTGGACAACGCGCAGAACGTCGCCGCGCATCCGAACGAGAACTATGCGCGCGAGTTGATGGAACTCTTCACGCTCGGGGTCGACCACTACAGCGAGAGCGACGTGCGCGAAGCGGCGCGCGCCTGGTCGGGCTGGACGGTCTATCGTCGCACCGGGCAGGCGGCCTTCGTCGGCAGCCGGCACGACGGTGGTTCCAAGACGTTCCTCGGAAGGTCCGGCAACTTCACCGGCGACGATATCGTCAACATCATCTTCGATCGGCCGGAGTGCGCGACGTTCTTCGCGACCAGCCTGATCAATAATTTCGTCTACAACGACCCGGAGCCGGAGTTGGTCGGCGCGGTCGCCGCGCTGATCCGCAAGAACGACTACGACCTTGCGCCGGTGCTCTCGACGCTGCTCCGCAGCAACGTGTTCTTCAGCGACCGCGCCTATCGCGCGCTGGTCAAGAGCCCGGCCGAGTTCGTGATCGGCGCGCATAAAGCGCTCGGGCTTGCGAAGGTCGACGACGCCGCCCAGCGCGCGATGGCGGCGATGGGGCAAGTGCTCTTCTATCCGCCGAACGTCGCCGGCTGGCCGGGCGGCCAGAACTGGGTGACCAGTCAGATGGTGATCGCGCGCCAGAACTTCGTCGCGGGTCTCGTCACCTCGCAGGTGATGGATCAGTCCTCTTGGCTGCCGTCGGTTCCGCTCAAGGCGCAACCGGCCGCGCAAGCGCTGATCGCGTCGATCCTGCAAGGCGACGCGTCGCCGCTCGCGTCGGCGCAGCTCGCCGATTACCTCAACGGCAAGGGCGAGTCCGCGATGGGTATGCTCTCGGGTGAGAATCGCGACGAACGCGTTCGCGGTGCGGCCTATCTCACGATGTCGATGCCGGCCTTCCAGTTAGCGTAGGGTTTGACCATGAAACGCTCATCGTTCTTACTCGGTGCCCTGAGCGGGCTGACGGTCGTCGCCAACGCGGACCACATCTTCGCGCGCGCCCTCGCCGACACGCCCTTGCCCGGCCTTCCGGGCGGGGCCAATCGCACGCTCGTCCTGATCAATCTGCAGGGGGGTAACGACGGCCTCAACTGCGTCGTCCCGCACGGCAACCCGGACTACTATCGCGTCCGTCCGTCGCTCGCGATCGCGCAGAACCAAGTTCTCGCGATCGACGCGCAGCTCGGCCTGAACCCGAACATGCGCGCCTTCAAGGCGCTCTACGACAAGGGTTCGGTCGCGGTCGTGCAAGGCGTCGGCTATCCGGACCCGGATCACTCGCACTTCCGCTCGACCGAGATCTGGCAGACGGCCGCGCCGGACAAGTATCTGCACACCGGCTGGCTCGGCCGCTATATGGACGAAGCCGGGCTGCCGGAGAGCAATCTCTTCAACGGCGTCGCGCTCTCGCAAGTGCTGCCCGAGGTGATGATCGCGAACAAGACCGACGTGCCCGCGATCCCGAGCGAACGCGGCTACGGGCTGGTCTCCGATCGCAATGCCGCCTCGCGGGCCGCCTACACTCAAGTGGTGCGCGACACGCGCCAGCCATTTCAATCGCCGTATCTCTCCCACGTGATGGAGATCGAAGACCACTCGCAGCGCGGTTCGCAAGAATTGCCCAAGCTGATCGCGGGCTACAAGCCGGCGGGTAGCTATCCGGCAACCGCGCTCGGCCGGAGCCTTTCGCTCGCGGCCCAGATCGTCGGTAGCAAGCTCGGCACCAAGGTGATCTACGTCCAACACGGCTCGTTCGACACCCACGTCTCGCAGGTCCAGACGCAGAACCGTCTGCTCGGCGAGTTCTCGGACGCGATCGCGGCCTTCTACGCCGACCTGACCGCCCACGGCAACGAAAGCGACGTGCTGACCATGACGTTCTCCGAGTTCGGGCGCCGGATCGAGGAGAACGGCAGCCGCGGCACCGATCACGGTGAGGCCAGCCCGCTCTTCCTGATCGGCGGCAACGTCAAGGGCGGGATGTACGGCGCGGCGCCCGACCTCGGCAACACCTCCAACGGGAACGTGAAGTTCGGAACCGACTTCCGGAGCGTCTACGCGACCGTCCTGGAACGCTGGCTCGGCAAGCCCTCGCAGAAGATCCTGAGCGGAAGCTTTGCTACCCTCCCGGTCCTCGCGTAAGGGAGGGCATGACAAGAAGGTGGTCCTGCGGGACTTTTCTCGCAGGTGGGGCACCCGGTCAGGCGAACCTGGCTTTCGTCGGACTTGAGTTGCTGCTAGTCCGTTCGGCCCAAGAGAATCGGAGAAGTAGCCGTTTTCATGGAGATCGTGGAGGAGGGGCCTCAGGCCCCGATGAGCTTTGTGCGAGGGTTCGTATGAAGCAGTTTGTCGAACCAACGGCGTTTTCGAACGTCGTCCCGCTGAAAGAAAGCGGGCTGCCCCCGAAGGGCACACCAAAGAATTACCTGATGGCCTGGTTGCTGGTCATGCTCAGAGAGCGCGACCTGCACGGCTATGAAATCATGAAGGCGCTCAAGGAGCGTTTCGACGTCGTCTCCGATCCGGGGACCGTCTACCGCGCTCTGCGCCAACTCGAGCGCGAGGGCTATATCTCGTCCTGGTGGGATCCGAAGGAGCAGGGCCCGGCACGGCGCGTCTATACGCTGACCGAACCCGGCACGACCGCGCTCGGCCTGTGGAGCACCGCGCTCGAACAGTACCGCTCGAATCTCGACGCGTTCTTCGATCTTTACCGCGCCTGACATGATCAGCGTGCTCTTCCTCGGGACGGGCGGAGCGCGCTTTGTGGTCGCGCGCCAGGTGCGCGCTTCGGGCGGTATGTGGATGCGCTTCGGCCAGACCCAGATTCACGTCGATCCGGGCCCCGGCGCCCTCGTCCGGGCTCTCTCGCACGTGCCGCCCTGCAATCCGCGCGAACTCGACGGGATCGCGCTCTCGCACAAGCATCTGGATCACTCCGGCGACGTCAACGCGCTGATCGAAGCCATGACGGCCGGCGGCTTTCGTCCGCGCGGCACGCTGCTCGCGCCGGGCGATGCGCTCGAAGGCGAGTACGTGGTCTTCCCGTACGCGCAGAAGTTCCCGGAGCGCGTGCAGATCGTGGAAGAGGCGAGCGGTCCGTACCGGATCGGCGACGTCGAGATCCGCACCTCGGTCCGGCACGTGCACTCGGTCGAGACCTACGGCCTGCACTTCACCTACGAAGGTGCGACGCTCTCGTATCTGCCGTGCGGACGCTACTTCGACGGGCTCGCCGAGGACTACGCGCGCCACAAGCCGGATACGCTGATCGTGAACGTCTTGCGCTATGCCGATTCGATGGACGTCGATCATCTGGTCTGGGCGGACGCCTGCCGGATCGTCGAGACCGTACAACCGAAAGTCGCGGTCTTCCAGCACTTCGGCACCAAGATGCTCGAAGAAGATCCGGTTCGGCTCGCGCAGGTTTTTGAGGATGCATCCGGGATCCGCGCGATCGCCGCCCACGACGGCTACCTGCTCGACGTCACCACCGAGGTCGGCGCCTTTGCCGTTTGAGCTTGCACGGCTCGCACCCGACGGCGCGAGCGCGTTCTTCAAGCAGACCGAACGCGAAGCGCTGAAGACGTTCTATGCGTTCTCGGTGATCTGGCACGAGCAGACGCACGACGTAGCCGCGATGGACGGCGCGACGATGGTCGGTGCGGTCCGCGTACGGATCGCGGCCTCGCTGGCACACGTCGACCGGATCGTGGTGCTGCCGGAACGCCGGCGCGAAGGGATCGGGCGCGCGCTCCTAGCCGACGCGGCCGACCTTGCCAACTACTACAACTGCCACAAGATGACGACCCTCGCGCCGCACCGCGGCGAAGGGCAGACGTTCTTCGAGGGCTGCGGGTACAAAGAAGAAGCGGTGCTGCCCCAGCACACGTTCAAACTCGATATGGCGGTCTTGCGCCTTTTCTTGCTCTAGCCGGGCGTTTCGCGAAGCTTGCGCGGATCTGCGGCGCGCGGCGCACCAGGTTCGCGTGGTCGCGTAGCGAGCCGTCGTAGAGGAGGATCGTTCCCGACCCGCTGCTTGCGGTGACGGCCGGGCCGCCCGAACCGATCGTCGCGCGCGCGTCGCCGCCGCTCCCTTGGACGTTTGCGCGTCCGGTGAACTCGGTCGCGACGATACCGGTCGCGCTGTGCGCGCCGATCCGTGCGTTGCCGCCGACCCCGATCGCGACGTCGCCGTCCTGCGACTCGAAGCGCGCGAGCCCGGGCGCGAACGTCCCGTTGTCGTAGATCACCGAACCGAAGACCGAGGTCACTTCGATCTGTTGCGCGGCGCAGTCGGAGAAGAAGATCCGACCGATCGCGTTGCGCGCGCGCAGCCGGTCGAAGGACGATGCGGTCGCTTGGATGGGACCGCGTACGGTCTGCACGAAGCCGGTGCCCGAGACGTCGCGCAGATCGATGCCGCCGGCCCGCGCGCTCAAGAAGAACGCGCCGTCGCGGTATCCGTCGAGCGAGATGGAGCCCCGGCCGATCGCACGCGCCGAAACGAACGCGGCGCCGGTCGGAATGGTGATGGTCGCGTCGCCGTCGCCGCGGACGATCACGGCATCGTGCGAGACGGGCGCGAGCTGCGGAAGGATCCAGACCTCGGCGGGAAGCGTCGCATCGCCGCGCATCGTCTTGACGGATTGCGACCACGCCGGAATCTGCTGCGGGATCCGGCCGACGACCGCGCTAGCGTCGAAGTGCCGGGCGTTGACGCCCGCGCCGGCTTCGACTTGCACCGCGTTGCGATTCCACGTCTTGATCGTGACCGAGCCGCTGTGCAAGTTGACGTTGATGATCGGCGAGGTACCGGTCCGGAGCACGGTCGGGTCGGCCGACGCCGGAACGGCGGCGGCGGCGAACAGAATCGCGAGCAAGACCGCGCGGCGCATCGTCCAATT
>JBBRTL010000012.1:0-24615 GCA_038244445.1 Vulcanimicrobiales bacterium | reverse complement strand
GGAGAAGGGTGTCGACCGCGGCGGTCTCATCATCGGCGAGTCGTGCAATGCGTATTTCGACCCCAGTCGGTTCGGTTTCGTGACGACCCCGGGAGACGTCGGATGCGAGGAAAACGCCAAGCCGGTGGAGTGAGGCTATCGCGGCCCGAACGAGGCGCGCTGATTGCGCAACGTGGTCGACGGGAAGACCATCTGGGAGAGCAGGAGGCCGGCGACGAGCAGGATCGCGTTGACGACCGCATTGGCGGCGAGCGGGAGCGCGCTGCCGATGTTCTGCTGGAACGCGAAGAGGACGCTCTCGTAGCTCAAGCTCCCAGGAACGAGTACCAGCAACGCCGGGACGAGCATGACCGGCTGCGGGACGCGCAAAAAACGCGCGCCGAAGCTCGCGACCAGGCCGCACACGAATGCCGAGGCGAATGCCGCCGCTTCGTGGACCGGGAGCATGCCGAAGATCTTGGTCGTCGCGACCGCCACGAAACTCGCGGCGAAGACCCACGGGAACTCGCGCGGGCGCGCGTCGAGATCGACCCATAGTCCGACCGTGAGAAGCACGACCGCGAGCAGCCAGAACGCCGCACCGACCGGATGCGGCTGGATGTCGGCGCTCCGCAGCAAGTGTGGACCGAGCAAGGTGAACCCGAGCAGGGCTCCACATCCGAGCGCGAGCAGCGTGGAGAGCACTTTCCCCAAGCGCGCGACGCCCGCGACCAGGTTGCGATTCGCGAGTTCGTGGAGCGCAAGCGTGAGCGAGTAGCCGGGCAAGAGCACGACGACGCCGGCGACGATCGAGATATAGATGTTGGTCGGCCCGATCAACTGCGTGAAGCCGGCCACGATCACCGTGCCGGCGAACGCCGCGATCACTTCAAAGAGTCGGTCGATCGCCGCGTAGCGCGTGCTGAATGCAGCGAATACGCCGGTCACCGCACCGATCGTCCCGGAGACGATCAGTTCGCGCCAGCCGCCGCCGAGCAGCAAGGCGACTCCGACGGCGACGAAGAGCAGGCCGGGGATCTGAAGCCAGGGCGCATAGCCACCTTGCTCGTCGACCAGCTCGAGTTGACGGGTCGCCTCGACGTAGTCGATCCGCCCGTTGAGTAGTTCGTCGTAGATGGAGTTGAGCAACGCGATGCGTCGCAGGTTCGGACGTCCCGGATCCATGCGCAGCATGACGACGCGCTGACGGTACACGGAACCGATCGCGATCGCGATGTTGGTCGGAAGGGCGAAGACTTGGATCTGCAGTCCGATCGCGCGGGCGATCGCGACGAGCGTTTCCTCAAGCGCGTCGGTCGCGACGCCGGCCTGATGGAGTTCGCGCGCCATCGTGGCGATGAAGACCGCCTTGGGATCGTCGGCGACGAAGGCGGTCGATTCAGCCACGAGGCGCCACGAGGGCGACTACTTCTTCGAGGTTTTCTTCGAAGTCTTTTTGGTCGACTTCGCTTTGGCCGACTTCACCGGCTTGACAGGCGCGTTCGCAGCGGCCTTGCCGGCCTTGGCGAGGCGCGACTTCTTGCGCGCGGCCTTGTTCGGGTGAATCGTGCCCTTTTGCGCGGCCTTGTCGAATTGCGACTCGACGTCTTTCACGAGCTCGGTGTCGGCGGCGACGGCGGCCTTTTTGTAGAGCGTCTTGAGGCGCGTCTTCGAGTCGAGATTACGGGTCGTGCGTTTAAGCGTCTGCCGCACCCACTTTTCGGCGGCTTTGATGTTGGGCAAGTCGGGCTCCTTGGGCGTTAGAACAACCGGGGGATTGTAGCACAGAACCCCCCGAGGGTCCAGGCCATATGACGGAAGGTGCGACCTGGCTAGCCTTCCTGGGCGATCTGCGCGAAACTGGCGTAGCGCGAGGGTGCGATGTCGCCCGCCTCCAGGGCGATTCGGACCCCGCAGCCGGGCTCTCGCAGATGGGTGCAATCGCTGAACCGGCAACGAGTCGCGGGCTCGCGCATCTCGATGAAGCCCTCGGTCAGGTCGCGCGGCCCGATCGCTCCCAGGCCGAACTCGTTGACCCCGGGACTGTCTATAAGGAAGCCGTCGGCCATCCGGTAGAGGCGGGCGGTGGTGGTGGTTTGGCGCCCGAGCCCGTGCCGCGAGGTCTCGCCGACGGTCGCGTCGCCGCCCAGGGCCTTGAAGATCGAACTCTTGCCGACGCCGGAGTTACCGCACAGCAGGGCGCGCTTGCCGGCGAGCGCCCCGCGTAGGCTCTCGACGTTCTCGCCGAACTTCGGGTTGATCGTCACCACCGGATAGCCGATCCGCTCGTAGAGCGCCTCGAGTTCGGCGCGCTGCGCGGCATCCGCCAGGTCCGGCTTGGTGAAGACAACGGTCGCCGCGATGTTCTCCAGCGCCGCGAAAGCGAGCAGCTGATCGAGGGTCACGAGTCGAGGGGCCGGCATCGCAAGCGCCGTGACCGTCACAAGCGTGTCGACGTTCGCCGCCATCGTCTTTTCGCGGCCGCTCACGCTACGGCGGGAAAGGGTGAAACGGCGCGGTTCCAACACGTCGACGACGGTGGTCCCGTCTTCGAGCATCCGGACTTGGGCTTCGTCGCCGGGGACCGGCATCGAGCGTTTGCCGCTCATCCGCCGCAGAGCCGCCAAGCGCGGTTCGGTCTCACCGTCGAGAACGACCCAGGCGACGTTCTTTCCGACCGAGACGATCAACGCGCGAAGCAAAGGGTTCATCCGCACCCGCAAGAGTGCGAGGCACGTGCGTATAACGAAGCAGGCACCGTGAAATTCGCTCGCACGATTCGTTTCGATGCCGCGCCGGACGTCGCCGAACGGGCGGCGCTCGAGCGGAGCATTGCCGCGGCGGCCGGACGGGTGGCGTGGCGTAGCGACGCGGCGACCGGCCGGACGTACGGCCTTATCGAGACGCCGGAGTCTACCGAGTTCGCCGTTTCGGGGACCTCGTTTGCGCGTGCGATCATCGCCCTTGCTGTTACGCCGCGTCCGCCCGAAGCCTTCCCGGCGCTCCTCGAAGCGCTCGGCGGTGCCGGCCGTCCGGCCGGAATCGCGAGCTGCGAACGGGTTGCCGGCGATCTGGTGCTCGAGTGGGATCCGAGCGTCAGCGCGGTCTCGCTCGTGATCGCGGTCCTCGATACGGAGCTTCGCCGTTTTTCGGGGGCGCGCGTCGCGCGCTCGCTCGCGCCTTTGCCGGATGCGGTAACCGCGATGGTCGCGGCCGGAGGATTGGGCGCGCCCGAGATCGGCCCCGACCGGATCCTCGAGACCTACCTTGAGGCGACGCATGGACGCCTTTAGAAGTTTTCTGTTCTCGCTCGGTCCGACCGATCTGCTCGATGTCATCGCGACCAGCGTCCTGATCTATTACGTCTTGCTGTTGATCCGCGGCACCCGCGCCGTGCAGATCCTGATCGGCGTGCTGGTGTTGATCGGTCTGCTCGGACTCGCGAACTTGCTGCGCCTCTATCTGCTCGGCTCGATCCTGCAGATCATCGTCGTCGGCGCGGCCGTCACGTTGCCGATCGTCTTTCAGCCCGAACTCCGGCGCGCGCTCGAACAGCTCGGGCGCGGCGGACTCTTCCGACTCTCGCATGACGAAGCCGAACGCCGCCCGGAAGACCGAAGCATCCTCGCGATCGTACAGGTCGCCTTCGCGCTCTCGCGCAGCCGTATCGGCGCGCTGATCGTGATCGAACAGCAGAGCGGCTTGAAAGAGTTCGTCGAGACCGGCACGTTGCTAAACGCCCTCGTCTCGGTCGAACTGTTGGTCTCGCTCTTCCAACCGCGCTCGCCGCTCCACGACGGCGCCGTCATCATCCAAGAAGATCTGATCGAAGCGGCCGGCTGTTTCCTCCCGCTCGCCGAGCAGTCGCTCGCGGAGCGGCGCGTCGGCACGCGTCACCGCGCGGCGCTCGGTCTGAGCGAACAGACCGACGCGGTCGTCATCGTCGTGAGCGAAGAGACGGGCGCGATCTCGCTCGCGCGCGAGGGAAAACTCTCTCGCCCGATCGAGGACGAAACGCGCTTGAACAACCTCTTGCTCGCGGTCACCCGTCGCCGGCGCACGACGCGCGTAAGCGGGAACGATCTGGTCTCGCATCTGCGGCAGCGCTTGATGCCGAACAAGCCTACGCCCCCGCCACCCGGAGAGAGTCGTGGAGATACTTCGCAAGAACTTCGGACTTAAGCTGGCGGCGGTGATCCTGGCCGTGCTCGGCTGGGCCTACTTCCGCTACAACGCGAACCCGTTGCTGGCGGCGCGCTTCGATCAGCAGCTCTCCGTCCCGATCGTGGCGATCAATCTGCCGGTCGGGTATGTCTCGCATTTCACGGATAAGGATGCGGTCGTCACGGTCTCGTCCAAGCGGGGCGAGCCGACCGTCAAGCCGGAAGAGATCAAAGCGGTGCTCGATCTGAGCAACAAGACCACCGGCGTCTATAACGTTCCGATCCAGCTGGTCGCACCGAGCGTGGTGGTACAATCGCTCAGTCCCGCATCGGTGACGCTTTCGGTGGAGAAGATCGACCAGAAGGTGTTCCCACTCGACATCCACTATTCGGGACTGCAAGGCTCGGTCGTGGTCGGGGATCTCGCGATCCTGCCCAAGGGCGCGACGGTTCGCGCTCCCACGTCGCAACTCTCGCAGGTGACGTCGCTTCGGGTGGTCGCCCCGTTGCCGAACGATCCAGGCTTCTTCGACGAGATGCTCCGGCCGATTCCGGTCAACGCCCTTGGGCAAGAAGTCGCGGGCGTACAGGTGGCGCCCGATCTGGTTCGCGTGCAGATCCATTTCATCGCCGGTACGGGAGCGAAAAGCCATTAATAAACTCTTCGGCACCGACGGCGTGCGCGGTGTCGCAAACGAGAAGCTGACCCCGGAACTGGCGTTCGCGATCGGTCGCGCCGGTGCGACCGTGCTGGCCCAGTCGAGCGATCGCCACCGGCCGGTGATCGTCGGGCGGGATACGCGCCTGTCCGGGACGATGCTCGAATCGGCGATCGTCGCCGGCATCACCTCGGTCGGTCGCGACACGATCTCGCTCGGCATCGTTCCGACGCCGGCCGTCGCGTGCGTGACCGTGCGCGAAGGTGCGGCCGCGGGCGTGATGATCAGCGCCTCGCACAATCCGATCGCGGATAACGGCATCAAATTCTTCGGCCCGGATGGATTCAAGCTCTCCGATGCGATCGAGAGCGAGATCGAATCGCTGGTCGGGAGCGACGGTCTGCCGCGCCCGACCGGCACGGGCGTCGGCGTTGCGCGGCTCGCGCAGAATCTCGTCAAACACTACTACGAAGAACTGTACGTCGGTGCGGCCGATCTGACCGGCCTCGAGATCGTGGTGGACGCCGCGTTCGGGGCGGCCTACGCGATCGCACCCTACGCGTTGCGCAAACTCGGCGCAACCGTCTACGAACTGCACGCCGAGAACGACGGTGCGCGGATCAACGTCGGGAGCGGCGCGACCGACATGCGCGCGCTTCAGGCGAAGGTCCGCGAACTCGCGGCGGGCGGCCACGAACGCATCATCGGCGTCGCCTTTGACGGCGATGCGGATCGGGCGCTCTTCGTCGACGAGACCGGCGAGAAGACGTCGGGCGATCACATCATGTTCGCGCTCGGGCGCGACGCGCACGCGCGCGGCGAGCTGCGTGGAAACGCGATCGTCGGCACGGTGATGTCGAACATCGGTCTGGAGCGCGCCCTCGCACGCTACGAGATCGCGCTGCTCCGCGCCCCGGTCGGCGATCGCTACGTGCTCGAGCAGATGCGCGCCGGCGACTACGTCCTGGGCGGCGAGCAGTCCGGCCACATCATCGACCTGCGCCGCAACACCACGGGCGACGGCCCGATGACGGCGGTCGCCCTGCTCTCGCTGCTCGCGCGCGACGGCAAACGTCTGCGCGACGAAGTGGCCGAGGTGGTGTACGCGCCGCAGATCCTGGTCAACGTGAAGACCGCGAACAAGGCGGTCCTGGAGCTGCCCGAGATCGTGGCGGCAGTGGCCGCTGCCGAGGCCGCCCTGGCCGGGAAGGGGCGCCTGTTGCTGCGGCCGTCGGGCACCGAACCCCTCATCCGGGTCATGACCGAGGGCGACGATAAGGAGCAGATCGAGGGGATCGCGCGGGACCTGGCGGCCCGGATCGCGGCCGCGGCCGTTTCGGGAGAACTTTCCAAGAAGAATGTTTGAGCGGGGAGGAGTTCGGGAAGGCCCGGGCCAAACCGCGGCTATGGTCCGAGGGACTCATCGTCCGTCGGGCAATCGTACCTGCCAAGATTATCACTGAATCCGGGCCACAGGGCTTGGAGCGGGGGACATTCCGGTAGGGGTGAATGGGTCGGTCGACCCTAGGGCGAGTCTTTCACGTCCGAACCCGTCAACTAACCTCGCAAGTGTCGTGAAAGAGGAGCCGTATTCTTGCGACAGTTGTTCGCTAGCGGGGCTTTTGCCCTGAGCATTTTGGGTTGCGCCGGTCTTGCTGCCGCCGCCAAGCCCGCCCACCACGTACTCGCGATGCAAGCCCCGAGCCCCGACATCAACGAATGGGCTGCATCCCCGACCGCACACAAGACGACCGTTCATAAGAGCGGTGCACACGTCTGGAAGTTCACCAACGGTCTGATCGTGCGGACCTCGCGTCTGGCGACCGAACTCACTCACAACGCCCTGCGCTTCCTCGGGACGCCCTACGTCTTCGGCGGAACCTCGCGCTACGGGTTCGACTGCTCCGGCTACACGCAGCACGTTTTCGCCATGGCCGGCGTCTCGATCCCGCGCATGGCCGACGCCCAGTTCTACGCCGGATCCCGCACCCGCGGCGGTATGCGCCCGGGCGATCTGGTGTTCTTCCAGACCTACGAGCCGGGCCCGTCGCACGTCGGCATCTATCTCGGCAACGGCGCGTTCGCGCATGCGAGTTCTAGCCACGGCGTGATGGTCAGCCACCTCTCGGACCCGTACTGGTCCTCGCGCTACCTCGGCGCGAAGCGTCTGCTCGCGTCCTCGAAGTAGACCGATCGCCCTAGATAGAGAGCGAGCGGCAGAAGAAGAACGCCGCGTCTCCCTCGCCTATCTCGCGTGGCCGCTCGCGATCGTCGAGCGGGTCGCACCGCGTGACGATGGGTCGCATTGGTATCGGTTCCATCTCCGACAGGCCCTGTGGTTCGGCAATCTTGCCGCAATCGCAGGGCTTGTTGCGTTGCTCTGGCCGCTCGTGCTGACCTCGTTCGTGGCGAACGTCGGCGCCACCATCTGGATCTACAGCTTGGCACTGGCCATCGATTTCGTGCTTTTGGTCGCATGGATCGTGCTCGCCCTACGGTATAGTCGGAGGGCAGCACGGGGCGAGTTCTTCGTCATCCCGTGGGTGGCGCGCGTAACAGGGAGCGCACCCCCGATTCCATAACAATCCCCGGTCGACATTGGGGTGTCGCCAAGCGGTAAGGCAGCGGGCTTTGAATCCGCCATTCGTTGGTTCGAATCCAGCCACCCCAGCACTCTGCTCCCGACGCCTTTTTGGCGGCTGGGATTTTCTCTAACCCGATCGGACGGGCGCTGGTCCTTAATACCCGCTCGGACGGGAGGGTTCTACGCCGCGAGCACCTCCTCCGCGAGCACGCGCGGCAGGGAGGTTTCCCGGCGAATCGGATCTCGGCTGTGACGTCGGTCATCAGTCCGGCGACGGCGGAGTAACACCGATCGAGTAGCGGGTTTGACCGCCGCCTTCGCAAAGCAACGAGCATGCCTCGAACCGGCGGCCCCCTGCACGTCACCAACGGCGATGCGGTCCTGTATCTCTTCCGCAAGGCGGGAATCCAGGGCACCCAGATCGCGTGGCGCGATGTCTTGCACGAAGGTCCCGTCCCACCGGGTCCGCTCGAGCGCGTCAGCGGTATTCGCACGCGCTACCTCAACGAGCGTGGGTACGGAAATCCGATCAAGATCAACCGCGAGTTCGAAGTGCGCGATGCCACGCTGCGGCGCGCCAAAGAGTTCGACGAACTGACGCTCTGGTTCGAGCACGATCTGTTCGATCAACTCCAGCTGCTCCAGATTCTCGACACGGTGGCTTCGCTCGATCTCGAGCCGGGGCGCGTGACCGTCGTGCAGAGCGATCACTATCTCGGCACGCTCGACGCGAACGAACTCTCGGCGCTCCACCCCAAACGGCGAACCGTGACCGATGGCATCATCGCCTCCGCGCAGGCCGCTTGGACGGCATTCACCTGCGACGATCCACTGATGCTGAACATGTTCACGCACGAAGAGCGGCTCGGTCTGCCGTACTTGCGGGCGGCATTTGCGCGCCTGTGCGAAGAGTATCCCGCCCGCGACGGCCTCTCGCGCTCGCAGCGTCAGGCGCTCGAATCGGTCGCGCGCGGTCCGGCCAAGGACGACGAACTCTTCCGGCGCGCGCAGGCGCGTGAGGAGGCGTCGTTCATGGGGGACGCGTCGTTCGTCGGGGTGCTCGGCGAACTCGCCGGAGGCCCGGCGCCCGCGATCGAGGGAGAAGCGGGCGCGCGCATGCCGACCGCGATCGGACGGAAGCTGCTCGCGGGCGATGGCGACTGGCTCGAGGCGCAGACCATGGACCGCCATGTCGGCGGCGTGCATCTGACCAACGACAACGCCTGGCGTTTTGACGAAGCCAGGCGGCGCTTCATCGAGCCCGGACGCTAGAAATGGCGGGGTGCGACCTCTTGGAGACGCTCTTCGAGGCCTGGAACGCCCACGATGCCTTGCGATCGGCGGCCTGCTTTACCGAGAACGGCATCTATTGCGAGGCCGGGGGCCGGGAACTCGTCGGACGCGAGGCGATCGTGGCGCATTTCGCCGGCTTTTTCCGGTCCGGTCCGCCGTGGCGCTTCGACGTCGACGACGTCGTCCTGGATGGCGAGCGAGCGGCCGTCGTCTACCGGTTCGCGGTCAAAGGCGATGGCCCCGATTGGAGCGAACGCGCCGGGTGTGCCGTCGTCCGCTTCGAAGGCGGCCTTGTCGCGCTCTGGCGCGAATACCATGGCTAGAATTTCTGACGAGTAAAGAGAGTTTATGACGCACGATGAGCTGAGCATCAATATCACGACCGAGCACCATGGCGAGACGGTCGTCTTCAAGTTGACCGGCAGCCTGGACATCGCGACGTCGCCGTCCGTGCGCGCCGTCTTGCTCGAGGAAACCGAGAAGGGCAAGCACGACGTGATCGTCGATCTGAGCCGGCTCGAGTTCCTGGATTCGACCGGCCTCGGCGCGCTGATCGGCGCGCAGCGCCGCGCGCTCGAACAAGAATCCGAAGTGCGCCTGGTCGTGAGCGAGGGCCCGATCGCGCGCTTGCTCAACATCACGGGCCTGGTTCGCGTCTTCGGCGTCTATCCGTCGCTGGATGCGGCGCTCGCGGGCCGCGACAAGATCGTCGCTCCGCTGTAGGCGGCGTCGAGCAACTCGACCACATGCTTGACGGCGACCGGTTCGCCGCCCCGTAATCCCGCTTCCAACTGTAGCGCGCAACCCGGATTTGCGGTTGCGACGATTTGCGCTCCGGTGGCGCGAACGCGATCGACCTTACGCGTCTGCAGGCGCTTGGCCATCTCCGGCTGCGTAAGGTTGTAGATCCCGGCGCTCCCGCAGCAGACCGAACTCTCGTCCATCTCGACCAGCTTCAGGCCTGGGATCTTGGCGAGCAGACGGCGCGGCGCACCGGTCACGCGCTGCGCGTGCGCGAGGTGGCACGGCTCCTGATAGGTGACGGTGGCATCGATGCGGTGCTCCGGAGGATCGATCTCGAGCGCGTCGAGCAGTTCGGTGATGTCGCGAACGCGCGACGAGAAGCGTTTGGCGCGCTCCGCCCAGTCCGGATCTGCGGCGAGCAGCTCTCCGTACTCTTTGAGGGTCGACCCGCAACCGGCCGCGTTGACGGCGTAAACGTCGGCGCCCGACGCTTCGAACGCGGCAATGTTCCGTTTGGCGAGTTCGCGTCCGAAATCGGGCTCGCCGGCATGCACCGCGATCGCTCCGCAGCAGCCTTGCGCTTTCGGCACGACGACGGTACAACCGGCACGCTGCAGCACGCGCACGGTCGCTTCATGTACGTGCGCGAAGGCGACGTGCATCACGCAGCCGGTATGGAGGAAGGCGACCGCCTTGGCCTTGGAGGTTTCGTAGCGCTGATCGTTGGCCACGAAGAACTTGTCCGAGATCCGGGGCGCCAATTCGGCGGCGTCTGCGAGGCCGAAGAGCTTGGTAAGACCGATCGTCTTGGCGAGCGCCTCCAAGCCGCTTCGCTGGGCAAATCGCAGGATGGACGCCGCGAAGCGCATGCGTCCGAGATGGCGGAACATCCCGCGCAGGACGAAGCTGCGGAGGAAGGTCGTCTTGGCCGATTGGGTCGGAGCCTCGGCGCGCTGGACCTGGGCGCGGGCATCCTCGATCAAGCGACCGTAGTGGACTCCCGACGGGCAGACGGCCTCGCAGGCGCGGCAGTCGAGACACTCCGAGACTTGGTGGGTAAATCCGGGCGAGAGGATGTCGAGACCGCCCTCGCCGACCGATTTGATCAGGCTGATCCGGCCGCGTGGGCTGGACGTCTCCGTCATGGTCTCGAGATAGGTCGGGCAGGTCGGCAGGCAGAGCCCGCAGCGGATGCACTTGTCGAAAATCTCCGAAGCCGGGACGTCCGGCTCCGCATATCCTTGAGGGGGCGATTCGATCACCCCGGGTCCGTTCTGCATGCAGTAGCGTACCCTCTCTAACCCGAAGTTTCCGTACCACCCGTGCCATCTCCAAAGGAGCGACTTGAGTTCTCATCGCGGCGAGCCCGATCTCGACCTGATCCACGTGAGCGTTGCGTCGCCGGCCGGTGCCTACACCGTCGGCAACGCGTCGTTCTTCCGCTACATCGTGCGCTTGGCCGAGATGGGCCTGGCCTTGCCGAACTCGGATCAGGAAGCGCTGAACATCCTCGCCGCGATCCCGCACGCTTTCGACGGCGACGCCGATGACGGAGGACCGCTCTCGGGACGCGGCTGGCGCTTGGTTCCGCCGCGCGGTCATCTGGATTGGGCGACCCTCGAGGCCACGCCACAGCGTCTCCGCTCGGCCTTCGAACGCGCGCACAGCATCCTGTGGGCGAACGCCGCTCGCTTCAGCGTGAGCCCGCGCGAGATCGCCGCAATCGAAGAAGAACTCGACGCGGTCTACGGCGTCATCTTCCGGGCCGAGGCGGAAGGTTTCGCCGTCAACATCTCCTACACGGCCTAAGATGGCTGCGCTCGGCTCGCTGCGGTTGATCGGCGCGGGCGGCGAGCCCGTCTCGTTTTCGCACACGGTCGGTTCGCACGGTCTCGCTTCGCTCCGGCCGTCCCTGCCGAGCAACGACGGCGCATATCGCATCGCGTTGCGCGTCGAGGACGTGCCCCTCCCGATCGTCCTACGCGCCGGCAACGGCGAGTTGACGATTCAGACGTCGCGCAAGCCGTCCAAGCGCGCGGCAGAAGAAGTGATCGCGCAGGTCCGACGGATCTTTCGGCTCGACGACGACCTCGCGCCGTTTTACGCGATCGCGCGCGACGACGCGCAGCTCGGCTGGACGACGGTGGGCGCCGGTCGTATGCTCGCGAGCCCAACCGTTTTCGAGGACGTGGTCAAGACGATCTGTACGACGAACTGCGCCTGGTCGGGAACCATCCGGATGGTCTCGGCACTCGTCGACGATCTCGGTGGCGGTGCGTTTCCGAACCCGGAGCGGATGGCCGGAGCGAATGAGAGCTGGTATCGCGACGTCGCGCGTTCGGGCTATCGCGGCGCCTACTTGCGCGAGCTGGCCCGTTCGGTCTCGTGCGGAGAACTGGATCTGGAGGCGCTCCGACCCGAGTTCGGCGCGACCGACGACGAGTGCGAAGAACGGCTGCTGGCGTTACCGGGAGTCGGACCGTACGCGGCCGCGCATGTCATGCAACTTCTGGGACGACACCATCGCTTGATCCTCGACTCGTGGACGCGTCCGACCTACCTGCGCCTGAGCGGCAAGCGAAGCGCGAAGGATACGAGCATCGTGCGCGCCTTCAAGCGCTACGGCGCGTACGCCGGTCTCGCGTTCTGGCTCTACATCACGCGAGACTGGCACACGGGATGAGTGCTACTGGCTCCCGATCGGCGGGCGGTCGGTTTCTTCGTAGGACGACCGGGCGTGGGAGAAGAAGGCCGAACCCATGTGGGCACCCCTGTTCTTCGCCGCGCTTGCGGCTGCGACACCCGCGCCGACGGCCGCGCCTCCGAGTCCGCTCCGCGTCATCGTCACCGTGAAGTCGTCGCCGCTCTGCTCAGCCGCGCGGAGCGTCGCGCTCCCGATCGGCTACGTGAATCGTAAGAACGAAGAAGCTTTTAGTTCGATCAACCGATCGCTCTACACGTTCCTACAGCGGAACAAGAGCACGCTGAACGTCTCGCCGTCCGAGCAGATCGTCCAAAGCGCTCGTGGAGACGACGGCGCGCTGGCTGCTCCTCCACCGATCAACACGGTCAATATCTTGACGATGAACCGTACGGCGTGGCAGATCGCGCAGAACCTGACGCTCGAATCCGAGGTCATGCAACGCTCGTGGAAAGAGTACCCGAAGGGCAAGGACAAAAACGTCGACGCCCTGCGCCAGCGTCTGCAGAACATGATGGATCTGCAGAACGCGCTCGAGAACCGGATCATGAGCTTCACGCAGGGCTACATGGACAACTCGGGCGGCAGCGACCTGAGCGAGAACTCCCAAGCGTTCTCGCAACTCTTGAACCAGTCGCTGGCCGGACAGCTGGCGGCGCTTACGGCCTCCCGGCAGCAGAGCGACCCGGAGGTCGGACCGGTTGCCAGCGCCGGCGAGGTGGCGCGCAGAGGTTCGGAGGCCGACGTCGTACGCGAACTCCGCCTGCAAGAGAACGCCTTTGCAAGCGAGATCACCAGGATCGGGAACGCCTGCGAACCATGATCGCGCGCTAACGCGCGAGCAGGAGCGCGACGAAGAGCGCCGCTAGCGTCACGAATGCACCGCGGCGGAAGAACGCTCGCGGCGTTATCTCGATACCTTCGCGCCGAAGGACGATCAGCCAAAGCAACGTCGCAAGCGATCCCGCGACCGAGAGATTCGGGCCCAGATCCGTGCCGACAAGGACCGCATGCGCAAGTGGATGCGATCCGCTGGCGGCAAGCGCGCGGCCGGCAAAGACCGCGACCGGAAGATTGTTCGCGCCATTGGCGACGAGCATCGTCGCAAAGCCGGCGACTTCCCGGCCGAGCCAAGGCGGAAGCATCGCGGCCGCATCGAGTGCGCGCGTCGCCAGGCGGGTAACGCCGGCACGCTCGAGCGCGGCGACCACCACCAAAAGGCCGGCGACCAGGGGCACGACGCCCCAGGACGTCTCGCGCACGACCTTCGCTGCGACGCTCCGATCGTATTGTTGGAGCGCGATGCACGTCACGGCCGCGCAACCGAGCGCCGTTCCGCCGAGGGATACGCCCAAGGCACTGGCAAGCGCGAGCGCGAGCCCGGATGCGCCGAGAAGATACAGCGCGAGTCGGCCACCGGCCGTCGACCCCGGGCGCACGCCGGGAGGAAGGCTGGCGTCGGCGGCAAGCTCGTGCCGAGACGTCCAGACGAGCCCCGCATAGGTGATGACGATGGCCGCTAGCGCAGGAAGACCGTAGGTGCCGAGCCAGGGCCCCAGTGCCGGCAGTCGCGACCCGTACAGCAACAGGTTGGCCGGGTTCCCGGTCGGCAACAAGAACGAGGCGGCGCTGGCGACGAAGGCGCAGGCGTACAGGTACGGGAGAGGCGAGCCACCGAGCCGGCGACCCAGGGCGAGCGCTGCCGGCGTCAGTAGAATGATTGCCGCATCGTTCGAGAGGGTCGCCGTGACCAGCACCCCGACGCCAAAGCAGAGCGCAAGCGCGCGGGACCGCGAGCCTCCGGCCAGCACCTCTGCGTGCCCTGCGAGCCACTCGAAGGTACCCTGCGTCCGGACCGCCGCAGCGAGCGCCAATATCCCGATCAGGAACGCATACACATCCGCGCCGCTTCGGATCGCCGCCCACGCGTCCGGCGGTGGCGCCGCTCCGATCGCGATTTCCACGACCGCCCCGGCCAGCGCCCACATCCATTCGGCGCTCCGCCAGGGTCGCGTCAATATGCCGCCCACCGTGAGAAGAGCGACCACCACGGCCAGGATCTGCGGGACATCCATGCCGTCGGGTCATACCCGCTCCGCCGTCGATTCGCCTCGAAGGAAGTTCTCCACAGCCTCTCTAATATCCACAAACACTGATTTGGTGATGTGGACTACGCATGTGGATGGAGGGCTGGTTTGAGTTCGACGACCTGTTCGATCTACCGAGATGGCGCCGCGCCGCGGCCGTTGACCGACCCGACCGAAGTGAGCGAGGTGCTCAAAGAGGACGGTTCGTTTGTCTGGTATGATGCCGTCAATCCGACCGCACAAGATCTGGCGCTGATCCGAGACGAGTTCTCGCTGCACCCGCTGGCTATTGAGGACGCGGTTGCCGGCCATCAGCGCACCAAGATCGATCGCTATGACGACAGCTGGTTTATCGTCGCCCGGGCGGTCTCGGGCGCCGGGACGGAGCTGACGCTTCACGAGCTGGCCATCTTCGCAGGCCCGAAGTATATCGTGACCGTGCGTCGCGATCCGGCCTATCCGCTCGACGAGGTGATCCGACGCTGGGAGCACGACGAACGAACGTTGCCCCGAACGGCCGGCGCGTTGCTATATGAGATTCTGGACACCGTCGTCGACGGCTATTCCGCGGTCGGCGAGTCCCTAGAGGACCGGACCGGGGCCCTCGAAGATGCGCTCATCGAGCGCCGCGACCACGACGAGACGACCCTGTTGGATATCTTTGCGATCGGACGCTCGATCCAGCGCTTCCGGCGAGCGGTCGGCCCGATGCGCGAGGTTCTCGTCCCGCTGACGCGGGGCGACGCGGGCTTCGTCGATGCGCTCGAACGCCCGTACTACCACGACGTCAACGACCATGTCGAGCGGGTACTCGATCAGATGGACTCGGCCAAGGAGCTGGTCACCAAGACGCTCGAGGTACACTTGGGGTTGGCCGCCCAGCGCCAGGGTGAAGTCACCCGTCAGCTAACGATCATCGCGACCGTCTTTCTCCCATTGAGCTTCATCACGGGCTTCTTTGGCCAGAACTTCGGGTTCTTGGTCAACGAGATCGCTAGCCCATGGCTGTTCGTTACCCTCGGGATCGGCTCGCAGATCCTGACGTTGCTCTGGCTGTTCTTGTATTTCAAGCGGAAGCGGTGGCTCTAGCATGAGTGCTCGGGGTCGGTCGGGCGTTGGAGGCGTCGGCATTTCGTCGTATATGCCGGCGGATCCGTCGATCGCGGAGTTCGGCGGATATCTGCGCCTCGAACGCGGTCAGTCGGCGCGCACCGCGGAGGAGTACGCGCGCGACGTCGAAGCGTTCGGCGAATTTCTCGAGCCGGGCCATCCCAAGACGGCCCCGTTCCTGTTGATCGCGGCGGCGACGACGTCCGACGTGCGGCGCTTTGTCATGGAGTTGATGGGTCCGCGAAAATACACCGCCACCTCGGTGCGCCGCAAGATCGCGGCTTTGCGTTCCTACTATTCGTTGCAAAAACGCGAGGGGCGTCGGCCGGACAATCCCGCGCAGGACGTCCCACCACCGAAGGCCGCGAAACGCTTGCCGCAGGTCATGAGTGAGGCCGAAGTAGCCAGACTACTGCGGACGCGCGTCGCCGGCAAAAGCGATATGCTCCGGCTGCGCAATGCCGCGATCATGGAACTGCTCTATGCGAGCGGCATCCGTCGCGCGGAGTTAGTCGGCTTGAACCTCGCCGATATCGATACCGAGCGGCGGATGATGCGCGTGCTCGGCAAGGGCAACAAGCAGCGGATGGTCTTCATGAACGAGGCGGCCGCATCCGCGATCCGCGCGTATCTCGGGCTACGGCCACGCTCGAACGACGAAGCGCTCTTCCTCTCGAATCGCAAGACGCGGCTCTCGCATCGGCAGGCCTGGGTGATCTTCCGCGAGTTCGCGTTGCTCTCGGGGCTGACCAAACACGTCACTCCGCACGTGATGCGCCACTCGTTCGCGACCCACTTGCTCGAGAACGGGGCGGACATCATGACGATCAAAGAGCTGCTCGGCCACGAGAGCCTCTCGACGACCCAGATCTACACCAACGTCTCGCTCGAACACATGCGCCGAAGCTACGAGGACGCCCACCCCCGAGATCACGACAAGAACCGCTAGCCGCCGATCGTGATCGGAATCGTGTCGCCCACTGGAAAGCCCGGGGAACTCCACGATGGACCGTCGCACTACCGTGGGGTGAAAGCAACGGTCCTTCTTCTTCTGGCGGCGGCCTTCGCGGGGTGTTCCTCGCAGCAACCGGCCTACTACACGTTCACGCAGAATCTCGCGCCGAGGGCGTCGGTGAAGATCCGCACGACCGGCACGATCGATGCGTATAAGCCGGCGATCGGTCAAGCCTCGACGCTGCTGACGCTCGAACCGAGTGGACCGGCCGGCGTCGCGGTGCCGGCCGCGATCCTCAAGCGTTCCGGTCCGACCTTCATCTACGACGTCGACTACGCACGCTCGCTCCTCGCCCGGATCCCGGACGGCGTCGCGCTGGATGTAGCGAGCACGAATGGCGATGTCAACGTCACCGACATCACGGGCCCGACGGTCGCATACGGTGCAAACGGAACGGTCAAGGTCATGGTGCCCGGATACGCGCAAGCGAGTTCCGAAAACGGCAACGTGACGGTCTACATGGGCGCGACATCGTGGCCCGGTACGCTGAAGTTCGGAGCGCGGAATGGTGACGTCGAAGTCTGGATCAACGCGACCGCCCAGTTCAACGTCCGCATGCATACGGACCGCGGGACGATCTTCACGGACTTCGGCCTGACCGGCACGTCGAGCGGCGAGTCGGAGACCATCGTCGGCACCGTCGGCGGCAAAGCCAACCAAGGCATCGATATAGAGGTCGTCAACGGTAGCATCCGCCTGCTCCAACTCAAGCCGCAGGTCTAAGCGTGAAGATCGCGGTTACCGGGGCGAACGGAACGATTGGGAGACGCCTGGTTCCCGAGATGGCGAAGCACGAGACGATCGTCGGGATCGACCTGGCCGGCGCGGACGTCGTTGCCGACGTGCGCGACTTGGCCGCATTGGAGCGTGCGTTTGCGGGTTGCGACATGGTCGTGCATCTCGCCGGCGTCGTCGCGGTCGACGCGGACTGGGAGTCGGTCTCGACGACGAACATCGGCGGAACCTACAACGTCTTCGAAGCCGCACGCCGCTGCGGCGTGAAGCGCGTGATCTTCGCCAGTTCGAATCATTGCGTCGGGTACAACGAGGTCGAGAACGCGCCGGCGATCTACAAGCCGGGCTTCGGCCGCGTGATCGGCGTCGAGGATCCATATCGCCCCGACGGGCTCTACGGTGTCTGGAAAGCGTTCGGCGAAGTTCTCGGCCGCTATTATAGCGATAAGTTCGGCATGCACGTGGCCTGTATCCGGATCGGCTCCATCACGGAGGCCGACGATCCGCGCGACGAGAGCGTGCGCGAATCGAGCGGCTGGCTGGGCCTGACCGACGATGAGAAGTTCGAGCGGTACGCCGCCACCTGGATGTCGCAGCGCGACTTTGCGCGCCTGGTCCGCTGCATCGTGCTCGCAGACGACGTACCCTACGCGATCGTCTACGGCGTCGGCGACAATGCGACGCGCTTCTGGGATCTCGAACCGGGTCGCGCGATCTTCGGCTTCTGGCCGGAAGACGGGACGCGCTAGAGCCGGACCTCGACCCCGAACTCGACCACCCGGTTGGGCGGCAACTTGAGAGAATCCGTCAGCGGGCGGGCGTTGCGCAAGAGCCAACGGTAGATCTCCAGTTCCCATGGATGCATCCGTTTGACGTTGCCGGAAGCGGCATAGATCTTGGGACTGGCGAGATAGTACGTGACGTTGGCCGCGTCCACGTTGGGACGGCGCTTGTGGAGTTGCCGGAGGATGTCGGCGATCGTCGCGCTCTGCATGAACCCGTAGTTGGCGCGCACGCGGATGATGCGCGGACCGAGATCGAGGACGTCGAGCCGGTCGATCGCGTCGACGCGCGGGACCGGCACGTTGCGGATCGTGAGCAGCACGACCGCATCGAACGCGATGTGCTCTCGCAGCCACGCGTGCTTCAGTACGAACGGTATACCCCCATCGAAGGAGGGCGTTAGGAAGATGGCCGTTCCCCCGACGCCGTCGGCGCCGCTCGCTTCGTGCTTGAAGCGGTCCACGGGCATCTCATGCGCCGTCAATTGGCGCATCATGCGGCGCCGCCCGCGGTTCCATGTCGTGAAGACCACGAAGACGAATCCGGCGATGACGATCGGAAGCCAGGCGCCAGAGACGATCTTCAAAAGGTTGCCGGCGAGGAATGGCAGATCCCACATCAGGAAGAGCCCGAGGAGCGGCAGGATGGTCGCCAGTTTCCAATGCCGGACGCGGCGAAGGTAGAATCCGTAACAGATCGTCGTCGCGAGCATCGTCGCGGTCACGGCCAGACCGTACGCCGAGCCGAGCGCCGCCGAGCTGCGGAACGCCAGGACGAGCGCGATGCACCCGAACGCGAGGAAGGCCGTAACCGCCGGCATGTAGATCTGCCCTTCGTGCTGATCGGAGGTATGCACCGTCCGAAAGCGCGGGCTGTAACCGAGTTGCGAGGCCTGCTGGGTGATCGAGTAGATGCCGGAGATGAGGGCCTGCGATGCGATGACCGTCGCGACCGTCGCGAGCACCAGTTCGGGGACGAGCAACGTTCGCGGGAACAGTGCGTAGAACGTGTCGCCCGTGCTACCGGTCGCGAGCGCCACCGCACCCTGGCCGAAATAATTCAAGACGAGGGAAGGCAGCACCAGACCGTACCAGGCGATGGTTATCGGAACGCGCCCGAAATGGGCGAGGTCCGCATAGAGATCTTCGACACCGGTGACGCAGAGGACGACCGCACCCAAGACGAGCAGGCTCTGGACGCCGTGTCGGGCGAGAAAGCCGAATGTCCATGCGGGGTTCAGCGCTTCGAGTACGCCGGGGTTGCGGGCGATCCCGAGGGCGCCGAAGACGCCGAGCGAGACGAACCACAAGACCATCACCGGTCCGAAGAGCATGCCCAGTCGTCCGGTGCCCGTCTTCTGCATGGCGAAGAGCCCGACCAGGATCGCGATCGTGATCGGTACGACATACGGCTCGGCCGCGTGCGTCCAGATGCCCAGCCCTTCGACCGCGCTCATCACGGAGATCGCGGGCGTGATCATGCCGTCTCCGTAAAGCATCGCCGCGCCCGCCAGGGCTACCAGTGCGAGTGGGAAGAGCTTGCTCGGAAATCCCGACTCGCCGGGCGGCGAGAGGCGCCCCAGCAACGCCAGGATGCCCCCCTGCCCGTCATAGTCGGCACGAAGGACGAAAGTCACGTATTTGATACACACGACGACGACGAGCGCCCAGAAGATGAGCGAAAGGATGCCGTACACGTTGGCCGGATCGACGGCGACCGGATGATCGCCCGAGAGAGACTGGCGGAACGCGTAGAGTGGGCTCGTGCCGATATCGCCGAAGACGACGCCGAGCGCGCCCAATGCTAAGGGGGCGAGAGCCACCCGTTTTGCAGAATCATGATGCCCCAACTGATTACTTCTTGCGCGTTGCGGCGTGCAACGCTTCTTTTGCTTTCACGAGACGGATGATCGCGTCGTTGTATGGCGTCGGCACGCCGGTCCGGCGTCCGGCCGCGGCGACCGCTCCGTTGATGTAGTCGATCTCGCTCGGATGCCCGGACTCGAGATCCATCGCCATCGAACTCTTCATGTCCGCGCCGTGCGAGATCACCTCGGTCACGTACTGCCATGGGTTGACGAACGGCAGATTGATCCGCAGCGAGGCCGCGACCGCTGCCGCTTCTTCAGCCAACGATTCGGCCAAGCGCGACGCGTTCGGATCCTTCGATATCTCACCGGCGTCGCAGTCGAGCAGGGCGCTGACGCCGTTGATGGCGGCGTTGGCGACGAGCTTGCCCCACAGATGCGGGCGGATGTCGTAGACGACCGATGCGCGCAGATCGCTGTGGGCGAGCAGATCGGCGACGGCGCGTGAGGTGGTGGGAGAGGCGCCGGCCGATCCGATAATGGTCGCGCCCTCCTGCGAACTGCGTACACGGCCGGGTTTGGTCGTGAACGACGACTCGGTCGTGATCCCCAAGACCACCGGCACGGCGCCGCCGAGCGCGGTCTTGATCGCATCCTCATTACCGATGCCGTTCTGTAAAGATATGACCGGGGCGGCCGGGTTCAGCTCGCCTGCGAACGGGCGCAGAGCCTTCAGCGTATCGACCGCCTTCACGAACAGGAAGAGCATCGAGGAGCCGAACAGGTCGGCCGGGCGCTTGGCGATCTTGACAGCGCGCGACTTGGCGTCGTTCACGCGCAGGCCGTCCTTCGCGATCCGCTCGAGCAGATCGGGGTTGCTGTCGAGAATCGTGACGTCGCTGGTCTGCGCCAGATGAAATCCGAAGAGCGTTCCCATCGCCCCGGCGCCGATGATGCCCACCTTGGGTCTCGTACCATCCATTGCCCCGCCCCTTCGCGGAGGCGCGCTCCCAAGCCTTGACAGCCGTGGTCGTACCTGTTAGGGTCGGGAACAATCGTGACCGCTCAGACGACCACTACGACGACCACCATTTCCACCATTACGCAATCGCGTGTCGGTGCAAGGTTCTCGTAGGCTTCAGTCGGATCACTTAAAGCATACGAACCTCGCGCCGAATGGCGCGAGGTTCTTTTTTTAGCCGGAGGCCCCATCACCATGACCACGATCTGCAGCGAATGCTCGGCGCCGATAGCGGCGACGGCTACCTGCGCGTGCGGCGGGCTTCCGGCCTTTAGCCAAGCCGCACCGCGCATCTCCCCGGCGGGCTTCAAACGGGCGCTGCGCGATCGACGCGCCTCTTCGGAGGTACGCTTCGGTAGCGGCGTCTGGCGTCTGGCCGAGGTGCTTCCCGCGATACCGCGGGAAGCGATCGTCACCCTCGCCGAGGGAAACATGCCCGTCTACGAGAGCGATCGCGGCGCGTCGTTCGCGGGCGTCGACCGGCTCTCGTACCTCCATCTCGGGATGAACCCGACCGGCTCGTTCAAGGATCTCGGCATGACGGTGGCCGTCTCTGCCGCAAAAGCCGCCGGCGCGTCCGGCGTCGTCTGCGCTTCGACGGGGAACACCGCCGCCTCGATGGCCGCCTATGCGGCGCGTGCCGGAATGGATGCCTACGCGCTCGTCCCGAGCGGCAAGATCAGCGGCGCGAAGCTCGCGCAGATGCGCGACTACGGCGCGAAGGTCGTCCCCGTCGAAGGGTCGTTCGACGACGCCTTCGACAGACTCTCAAGCGTCGCCGACGGCAACATCGCCGTCGTCAACTCCACCAACCCGTATCGCATCGAGGGCCAGAAGTGCGCGGCCTACCTGCTGCTCGAGCGTCGCGATTGGAAAGTGCCCGACTGGGTCGTGCTTCCGGGCGGTAACCTCGGCAATGTCAGCGCCTTCGGCAAGGGCTTCCGCGAAGCGTTCGCCCTCGGCCTGATCGACCGTCTGCCGCGGATCGCCGTCGTCCAGGCCGCCGGCGCGGCGCCGTTCGTGCGCGTCTGGGAATCCGGTGAAGACCTCGTGCCGGTCGTCCCGCACACGGCCGCGAGCGCGATCGCGATCGGCGCACCCAAGTCATGGCGCAAAGCGCTACGCGAACTCCAGGCGAGCGACGGCATCGCCATCAGCGCGAGCGACGACGCGATCCTGGATGCCAAGGCGCGCATCGGCGCCGAGGGTATCGGTTGCGAGCCCGCCTCGGCGGCATCCCTCGCCGGCGCGCGCGCGCTCCGCTCGCTCGGACACATCGCCCCGGACGCCGACGTCGTCGCGGTCCTCACGGGTCACACCCTCAAAGACACCGACGCGATCGTGGCCTACCACGAGCGCCACGGAATGGATGCCGACCGTGCCGCAACCGTCTAAACCGTTCTCGGTCAGCGTGCCGGCCACAAGCGCGAACCTCGGCCCCGGGTTCGACTCGGTCGGCGTCTCGCTCGGTCTGCGCGTTCGCGCCGAGGTCGAACCCGCCGATGCATTCGAACTGCGCTTCGTTGCCGGCGCTCACGCTCCGTCGCACGCCGGCTTCGGCGACGGCGTGATGGCGGCGATGGAGCGCGTCGCGCCGTCCCTCCCGCGCGTTCGGATCACCGTCACGAACGATATCCCGCTCGGCAAGGGTCTGGGATCGAGCGCGGCTGCCGCCGTGCTCGGGATCGCGATCGCGGCCCGTGCCCACGGCATCCCGATGCCGAAACGCACGGCCGCTCGCCTAGCTTCGTTGATCGAAGGTCATCCCGACAACGCGCTGCCGGCCGTCTTCGGAGGAGCCGTGATCGCGTCGTCGCACGAGCGCTTCGCCTACGTGCGCGTCCCGCTCCATCGCGAACTGCGCGCGCTCCTCGTCATTCCCGATCTGGACATGACGACCTCGAGTTCGCGCGCGCTCTTGCCCGACTCGTACGATCGCGCCGACGTGGTCTTCACGGCGCAACGCGCAGCCCTGCTCGGCGCCGCTCTGGCCTCGGGTTCGTGGAACGAACTGCGCGCCGCGATGTGCGACCGGCTCCATCAGCCGTTCCGTGCGCCGCACATTCCCGGCATGGAGGACGCACTTGCGGTCCATTCGCGCCACGTGCTCGGCGTCGCGATCTCGGGCGCCGGGCCAAGCGTGATCGCCCTCCTGCGAGCGGATGCGCCGTGGCGCAAGACGGCGGAGAAGCTTCAGCAATGCTTCACCAAGGCGGGGGTCGCTTCGCACGCCCTGCATCTGCGCATCGGCGGACGGGGAGTCGCGGCATGAAACAGACGGTAGGAATTGCTTTGCTCGGATGCGGGACGGTCGGCGGCAGCGTCGCCGAACGCCTGCTATCCGGCGCGGACATGCTCTTCAACCGGACGGGTATGCACTACGAACTGCGCGGCATCGCCGTTCGCCAACGCGAGAAGGCGCGCCCGGCAGCGATCCCCGCGCCGCTCTTCACCCTCGATGCGGCCCGCCTGGTCGACGATCCCGAGGTCGACGTCGTGATCGAATGCATCGGCGGCGCCGATGCCGGCGCGGACGTCGTAGAACGCGCGCTCGCGCGCGGCAAGCACGTCGTCACGGCCAATAAGGACCTGATCGCGACGCAAGGGCCGCGCCTTCACGCGCTCGCCGCGTCGCGCGGCGTCGCGCTGCGTTACGAGGCCGCGGCGTGCGGCGCCATCCCGGTCGTTCGCGCACTCGGCGAATCACTCGCGGGCGACGAGGTGCTTGCGATCGCCGGCGTGATGAACGGCACGTGCACCGCCATCCTCTCGATGATGGAGGAAGGCAAGAGCTACGTGGACGCACTCGCCGAGGCACAGCGCCTCGGCTACGCCGAGGCCGATCCGACCAGCGACGTCGAAGGCTTCGATGCCGCGCACAAACTCGCGCTTCTCCTTCAGCTCGGCTTCCGCGAAGCGGTCGTTTCGCCGCGGATCGCGCGCACCGGGATCACGGGCGTGACAAAGCGCGACATCGCGCACGCCAAGATGCGCGGTTATCGCATCCGTCTCGTCGCCGCGGCTATGCGCAGCGAGGCCGGCACGTTCGCTGAAGTCGCGCCCGTGCTAGTGCCCGAGTTGCACCCGTTCGCGCAGACGCGCGGGCCGGAGAATGTGGTCCGAGTCGTCGCACGGGATGCCGGGCCGATGCTGATGAGCGGTCTCGGCGCGGGCGGAGCGGCAACCGCATCGGCCGTCATGGGCGACGTCGTCGCGACGCTCCGCTCGATCGCCGAACAGCAGAACTTCGGCCAGCGCGCGCGCCTGGATGCGTTCGCCGCACCGGAGGCGCTCCAGCCGCTCTTCGAACACTTCGAGCGAAATCCGGACCTGCCGGACTTCCCGCTTTGGGAAGATAGTCTGCCGAAGAGCCGATCGCTGGAGTATGCGCGCCGCTCGGGGTAAAGCGGCTCGCGCCGCGAAGTGCCGAGGCATGAAGGCATTGCAGTACGCGCGCAACGGCGCTCCCGCCGAGGTCCTCTCGCTCGTCGACGTCCCACTTCCGGAGCCCGGTCCGGGAACGGTACGCTTGCGCTTGACCCGCTCGCCGATCCACAATCACGACACCATGACGGTGAGCGGGCACTACGGTCTGAAGCCGCCTCTGCCGGCGATCGCCGGGAGCGAGATGCTCGGGACCATCGACGCGCTCGGCGAGGGCGTCACGCGGCTCGCGATCGGCCAGCGGGTCGCAACCATCGCGATCGGCGCGTGGGCCGAGGCCGCCATCGTGCCGGCAAACGGCTGCGTGCCGATGCCCGATGCGTTCTCCGACGATGTGGCGTGCCAACTGCTCGCGATGCCGATGAGCGCGGTCGTCCTGCTCGACAACCTTCGCGTCGATGCGGGCGCTTGGATCGTGCAAAATGCTGCGGGCGGAGCCGTTGGCAAGATCCTCATGAGGCTCGCCCAAGCGCGCGGTATCAACGTCGTG
>JBBRTL010000011.1:0-25612 GCA_038244445.1 Vulcanimicrobiales bacterium | reverse complement strand
GTTGCGACTACGTATAAGTTCTCGAAAGCGCGCTACGCTGCAACCCTCTCGCGCGCGTTCGCGGTCGATGAGGCGAACGTGGAGCAGTTGAAGGCCTGGAACGTCCCGGAAGAACTTATCTCGCAGGTCGGCAACCTGGCGGTCGATGGCGCCTTGCTCGAAGGCGAGCAGCCGCTCGAAGAGACGGCCCCGGTCGACGGTATCCTGATCATGCCCGGCTCGCGTACCTACGAAGTCGAGGAACTGATCCCGTTCTTCCTGGCCGCGGCGCGCCGGATCCATCGCGAGCGCCCGGAGATCCCGATCGCGTTCGGGATCTCGCCGTTCACCGATCTCGACCAGGTTCGCGCCGCGCTCGCGCGCGGCGGCGATCCACGCATGTGGTCGGAGAAGGGTCGCCTGGTCCACGAAGGCGAGGCCGCGTACGCCGAGACGCTCGACGGCTCGTTGCGCGTACCCATCCTGCACAACGCGCTGGCCGCGGCGAAATGCGCGCGTTTAGTGTTGACGTTGCCGGGGACGAAGACGATCGAATTGGCGGCGCTCGGCGTACCGGTGGTTTCGATCACGCCGCTGAACGCGCCAGAGCTGATCACGATCAACGGTCCGCTCACGTATCTCGATCGCGTTCCGCTGGTCGGCCGCAAGCTCAAGGCGAACGCCGTGCTCGCATACTCGAAGAAGTTCACCTATCACACCCAACCGAACATCGATGCCGGCGAGATGATCATCGCAGAACTGCACGGCACGCTCTCGCCCGGGCGCGTCGCGCGCGCCGTCCTGCAGCGTTTCGACGATGCGCCGTGGCTCGCGGCGACCGCCGCCCGTCTGCCGACGCTGTACGCCGAACACATCGGGGCGGCCGACCGCATGGCCGCCGCACTCTTGGAGCTGGCCGTCTGATGCGCATCTCGATCGTGATCGCCACGCGCGATCGTCAGAACTATCTCGAGCACGCACTCGCGTCTTTCGAGCATCAGATGGGTGCGCCGTCGTTCGAGCTGATCGTGGTCGACAACGGGTCGAGCGACGATACCAAGGGCGTCGCGGAGCGCGCGGACGCGCGTGGCGTCATCTCCGTCCGCTACGTCTACGAGGCCGAGCCGAATCGCGGCAAAGCGCGCAATGCAGGCGTGAAGGTGGCCGACGGCTTCCTCGTCCTGTTCTGCGACGATGACATCGTCGCGCCGCCGGGCTTCGTCGCCGCTCACGAAGCCGCGCATCATTCGGCGAACCTGGTCGTCAACGGCCCGATCATGAACGTCTCCGGCTACGACGAACGGCCCAAGCCGACGCCCGCGAACATGTCACGCGCCTTTCTGTGCACGTGCAACGTCTCGGTCCCGAAGCACGCACTCGATGCGGTCGGCGGATTCGACGAAGACTTCAAGCTCTACGGCTGGGAAGACACCGAACTCGGCGTCCGTCTGCGCGAACACGGCCTGCGCTGGGCCTTCGCCTGGGATGCCTACATCTGGCACATCAAGCCGCCGACCGACAACACCCTCGAAGTCGAGACGCGAAAGGCCCTCGAGCGCGCGCGCATGGCTCGACGCTTCCTCGCCAAATCGTCGTCGAACCGCGTGAAGATGGCGACCGGTGCGTACGGCTTCAACCTGATGCGCGGCAAGTATCTGCTCAACGACAACGTGCTCGCGTGGCTGGCCGGCGTCGCCGTCAGCGAAGGCATCCCAGGACCGATCCGCGCGTTCGCACGCGGTCAGTTCTTGGACGGCATGTACACCCGCGAACTGGTCAAGACCCTCGAAGAGTAGGATGAAGGCGCTCGTGTACTCCGCGGGCGGCGGCATCGGGGACTCGCTCGTCTCGAGCGTCGTCGCACAAGCGCTGCATCAGCGCTACGATCGCGTCGACGCGCTCACGTCGCCCGGCCATCGCTCGACGCTCGAACGCGTTCCCGACTACGACGACGTGCTCGTCGACGAAGGCGGCGACGAACGCGCACTCGCCGCGATGCTGGCCGAGCGCGGCTACGATGCGTGCATCGTCACTTGGGCGACCGCGCGCACCGCGCGCGTCCCGTACTTCGCCAAGATCCCGATCCGGGTCGGCCAGGCCCGCCGGTTCTACTCGCACCGCTTCACCGCCCGCGTGATCGTCCGCAGCGAGACCGGCAACGTCACCGACCCCTGGTCCAATCTCCAACTCGACTACGCCCGAGCGATCGGCTGCGACGTCCCAGGAGCGGTACCACACTTCGTTCCGACCGCAGAGAACGAGCGCGAGGCCGCCGCACTGTTGGAAGAACTTGCACTTCCCCGTGTCACCCTAGTCGAGGGACGAATCCCAACCTTCATCATTCTTCACCCGACCAACGCCGAAGCCACCAGGCGCAATCTCTGGCCGACGCAAGGCTGGTCCGCGCTAGCCCGCGCACTTCGCGAACGCTTCGACCTCCCGGTTCTCATCAGCGGCGCGCCGGCCGACATCCCGATCGCCGAAGCCATCGTCGCCGGCTCGGGCGCGATCTCGATCGCCGGCAGACTCGGCATCGGCGCGTTCGGTGCACTCGCCGCGCGCGCGCACGTCTTCGTAGGCATCACCACCGGCACGATGCACGTCGCCGCCGCCGTGGGCGCCCCAACCGTCGGCATCTTCCCGTTCCAATCCGACTACCCCGAACGCTGGGCCCCCGCCGGCAACCGCACCGCCATCGTCCGCCCCAACTACCCATGCCACAAGGGCGACACCAAAGAGAACTGCCCCGACTACGCCTGCATCGCCAACCTCGACGTTGCGCGCATCGTGGCGGAGACGGAACGCCTTCTGATCGACTGAGCCGCTCGGTTCGTCACCGAATGCGGCGCCAAAAGAGCGCCGGAGAGCGGGGGGAAGCACTCGCGTTTCGAAAGTGTGTACGAGATGACAGCGATCGACTTCGATGGGACGTTCACCCTTCTGGACGCCTTTCGAGCTTCCCTGATCGCCGCGC
The DNA here is from genome assembly GCA_038244445.1 of Vulcanimicrobiales bacterium. Lineage (GTDB taxonomy): Bacteria > Vulcanimicrobiota > Vulcanimicrobiia > Vulcanimicrobiales > Vulcanimicrobiaceae > JALYSX01. The sequence goes on along the minus strand of JBBRTL010000011.1, from coordinate 22,659 downwards.
GACCGGCGGCTCGTAAATACGCCTTCCTTGCAGTTGGTGGGGCGATGCTCATCGTCGCGACGTCGTTCCTCGCGCCGTACATCCCGCCCGCCATGACGTGGACGTTCTTCGGCCTCGGTTTCGGCATAGTCGCCGCGCTTTTTGGGACTAGCGTCTGCCTATCGGCGTTTCGAATGCGCAAACTGCAAGCGGCAGCGAGAGTTATTGGCTACGGCTTTTCCGCATCGGGTGTAGACCTGACGCAGCCGCACGCGAGCTCACACTTGGACTGGTCCTATTTCCGAGGGTATTTCATCTCGGGGGACGTCGCGCTTCTTGCGATGCCCAATGAGGGCGTTGTGATCGTGCCAAGGCGCTGTGCCCGCCCGCACGACCTTAAGGATCTCGATACGATGCTCGCGGAAAATCTGAAACGCCTGAAGTAAAATCAGCGTAGGGTGACTAGGTGAACCGATCGGCGATCCGTTCCGCCGCGATCTTTCCCGTGCGAATCGTGTCGGGGATACCGCTCCCGCGATAGGCGGCACCGGCGAGCGCGAAGGCCAGGATCTCGGCGGCGCTGCGTTCGAGCGAGTCGACGAGCGCGACGTGGCCGACGCGGTATTCGGGGAGGCTGCGCTCCATGCGCTTGATGCGGACCGATTTCGGTGCGACGTCGATGCCGAGGAGTTCCTCGATGTCGACCATGACCGCGGCGAGCATGGCGTCGTCGTCGAGCGCGAACTTCTCCGGTTGCAACGCGCCGCCGACGAAGGCGCGGACGAGCGTCGTTCCGGCCGGCGCGCGGCCCGCGTACTTGCGCGAGACGATCGTGCAGGCGGTCACCGAGCGCCGCTCGGCGAACGGAACGACGAAACCGTAACAGGTCGCCGGGATCGCGGTCGGCTCGCGGTCGAACGCGAGCGTGAGGGTAGCGATGGAATGATAGCGGATCGCCCCGATCGCCTGCGCGAGCGGTGCGTTCTGCGCGGCCAGAACCTTCGCCGCGGCGTACGCCGGCAACGCGCAGATCATCGCGTCCGATCGAATCGTCGTGCCATCCGCGCAGACGATGCTCCAACCCGCTCCGGCGTCGTAGGTCGCGCGCTCGACGACGACGTTCTCGTACACGATCTCACCGAGACTCCGTTCGAGCGCGGTGGACAACGCGCCAAGGCCGCCCATGAGCGTCGTGAAGATGCTCCCGCGCTACGGCGCCGGCGTCGCGCGCATCGCGCGGACGAGGCTGCCGTACCTGCGTTCGTACTCGACGAACTGCGGCATCGTCGCGCGCATGCTCAGACTCGCCGGATCGCCGGAGTAGACGCCGCCGATCAATGGCTGCGCCAGGCGCTCGAGGACTTCGCGACCGAGGCGGCGCGTGACGAATGAGGCGAGGCTCTCGTCGGTCTCGCTCTTGCGGCGCGGCACGAACGGTTCGCGGGCGGCCCGCAGCAGCCCCGACCAGCTCAGCAACCCGCTGGTCGCGAGCGACCCTAACGACGTGGGTGTGAAGAAGCGGAAGCCTTCGTTGAGCGGAACGACGCGCTTTCCGCGTAGCACGCCCGCGTAGAGACCGGGCGTAACGCCGATCGTCTCGCCTTCGAGCCCGAGTGCGCGGATCAGATCCAGCGCCCAGGGCTTGGTGGTGACCAACGAATCCGGGCCGAGTTCGAGGAGGTTCTCGCCATCCCGCGCCGTCTCGATCGCTCCGCCGACGCGCGTCGAGCGTTCGAGCAACACGATCTCGATCGGAAGGCCGCGCTCGCGCGCCGTCTCGCGTAGATAGTACGCAGCCGAGAGCCCGGCGATTCCGCCGCCTAGGATAGCGACGCGCTTCATCGCAGCGCCCGGGCGATGCGGTCGGCGAGCATGGCGATGAAGGCAGGCCGGTCGTTCATGGTCTCGGCGCGGATAGTGCGCACTCCGACTTCATATCCGACGCCGGCGGCGTCGACGTCCAGGTCGTAGAGCACCTCGACGTGATCGCAGAGAAACCCGATCGCCACCAGCAGCGCCGCGTTGGCGCCGGCCTCCGGAAGGGCGCGGACTTCGTCGCGCACGTCCGGCCCGAACCACGGCGTCTGCGGGCTTCCGCTCCGGCTCTGATAGGCGATGCCCCAATCGGGCAACGCGAGTTCATCTGCGACGAGGCGCGAGGCTCGCTCGAAATCCGCGGCGTACCCTCCGGGCGTCGCCGTCGGGATGCTATGCGCGGTGAAGATCACGCGCACGTCCTCGAACGACTCGAGCCCGAGGAGCGCGAGTGCCTCGCGGATCGACTCTGCGTGTGCGTGGATGAAGGCAGGGTCCTCGAAGAACGGTTCGAGATACGCGACCGTCGGCGCGTCCGGCCCCGCTTCCGCGAGCGCGCGGTCGAAATCGCGGGTATAGCGCTCGTTGCTCTCCTCGCCGCTGAAGACGGTCAACGGAACGCCGAGTACGCGCTTCGCCCCTGAGGAGATGAGGTCGGTGATCGTCTCGCAGTTGAACGGCGTCGTATTGCGATATGTGATCAGTACCGGCGTCTCGATACCGCGAGCGTGGAGCGCGTTGCGTAGTGCGGCGGCCTGGCTCTCGGTGCGTTCGTTGTACGGCGACGAACCGCCGATCACACGATAGTTGTTGACGACCGATTCGTAGCGTCCGGGCGGAACCGGGCGACCGGCGAGGACGCGGTCGAGAAACGGCCGGACTTCTTCGGGCGAGCGCGGGCCGCCGAAGCCGAGCAGAACGATCGCGTCGAAGGCGTCGCCCAACGTGCGGCTACTTCCGCTCGTAGGTGTGGACCGCGTCGACCAGCGCGAGCACGTTGTCGACCGGCGTCTCGGGCAGGATGCCGTGACCGAGATTGAAGATGTGTCCCGGCCGGCCCGCCGCCGCATCCAGGACCTTGCGCGTCTCGGCGACGACGTACGAACGATCGGCGAAGAGCGCGACCGGATCCAGGTTCCCTTGGATCGGCGTATCGTGGCCGACCCGCGCCCAGGTGGCTGCGAGATCGACGCGCCAGTCGAAGCCGATCACGCCCGCGCCGGTGTCGCGCATCGGCTCGAGCAGACTCTCGGTCGCCGTTCCGAACAGGATCACCGGCGTCCCCGCGCGCACGCGCGAGACCAGCCGCGTCACGTGCGGTTGCACGTAGGTGACGTAGTCTGCCGGCGAAAGGCAGCCGACCCAGCTGTCGAAGAGCTGCACCGCGTCGGCGCCCGCTTCGACCTGCATGTTCAGATAGTCGACCGTCATATCGACGATGTAGTGCATCAGCGCATCCCAGGTCTTGGGATCGCGATACATCATCGTCTTGACGTGCGTGTAGTTACGCGACGAGCCGCCCTCGATCGCATACGACGCGACCGTGAACGGCGCGCCGGCGAAGCCGATGATCGGGGTTGCGGTGCCCAGATCCGCACGCGTCAGGCGGATCGTCTCGCCGACGTACGAAAGCGTCGCATCGACGTCGACTTTCGGGAGCTTCGCTACGTCGGCATCGTGACGGATCGGCGACGCGATGCGCGGGCCGTCGCCCTTCTCGTAGCTCAACCCGAGGCCCATCGGGACCAGCGGAAGCAAAATGTCGGCGAACACGATCGCGGCATCGACGCCCAGGCGCCGGACGGTACCGGCGGTCACTTCGGCCGCGACCTCCGAGCGCGTGCAGAGTTCCAGGAACGTCAGCTTCTCGCGGATGCTCCGGTATTCGGGCAGATAGCGCCCGGCCTGACGCATCAGCCAGACGGGCGTGTGCGGGACGACCTCGCGCCGGCAGGCGCGCAAGAACGGGCTATCTGCCGACGCGTATTTCATCGAAGATGACGTTCGGCACGGCCGTTTTGGCCGACCTTCACGACGATTGTCGGACGCGCGCCCGTTCCGCCTCGATGTAGGCGAGAAGCGCTTTGCCATCGTCGCTCGCGATGCTGAGCTTGCTCGCATCGAGCGGAACCAAGAGCCGTTGCAACAAGAGCGCGTCGCGGCCGTCGCCGAGCACGAGCGGCTGGATGCCGCCGAAGAAGAAGCCGTCCGCCTCGAGCGCTTCTGCGAGCGTCGGCGTCCCCGGGTCGTCGAGCGGAAGCTGTGCGAAGATCGCCTTGACATGTTGCACCGCGGCGAGGTCGGACGCGGCCTGGCGTACGACGGTCGCGGTCTCGGCGCCGACCATCGAGACGCGGATCGTGCCGGAGTCCTTTCCACGATTGTACGTCACCGAGAACGAGCTGCACCCGTGCGGTGTGGCGCCCTCGCGCAGGTCGACCTCTGCACCGAGCTTCGCATAGCGATCGGCGACGATCGCGCGATGGCGCGCCGGCACGTGCGCGACGCGCGGCGGCGTCTCTCGCAAGAGCTTCGCGTAGAACGTCAGGCTCTGGCGCTGCTTGACGATGGTCACGTTCATGTGGGACGGACGCAGGCCGCTCGGGCTCGCGCCGAGCACGATCGCGCAGACGGTCGCGCCGAAGTGTTCGCTCGCCATCTGCGTGAACGGATGCGTCGTCACCGGCTCCGTATAGTAGCCCTGCAGGCCGATCTCGCGCGCGCCGCCTTCGGCTCTCGCGCGCACCTGCGTGATCACGTCGTGGCCGCGATGCTCCGGCAGCACGACGGCCGCACAGCCTTCGCCCGTCGCGGCGTTGTCCGGGCGGATCGCGTAGTGCGCGGCGATCTCGCCGTCGTCGGCTTCGGCCACGAACGACTTGAACGTGCCGGCGGCGTTGGCCGCGATCAGGCGCTCGGGCGAATAGAACAGCGTCGGCGTATAGTGATAGCCGTACGTCCGGTAGAAGATACGCGCGACCGCAGCGGCGTCGCGCGGCTCGAACGCCCGGTACGCGTACGTGTGCGGTGAGACCTCGGCGGTCGGCGGCTCTTCGTGCGAATCGTGCGGGTCGAGGCCCTCGTCAGCCGCCTCACCGGATTCGCGCGGCGACGCCGCCATCGTCAAGCGCAGTTCGCTCCCGCCGGTGCCGTGCGCGTGCCAGCCGCATCCATCGACGACCCCTAGGAGTTCGCTCCAGCGCGGATCTCGCGCCGCCGTCGCGTCATCGAGCGGCAGGCCCCGTTCCAGCAGCGCGATCGTGAGCGCCTCGGCGGTCCCATGCGCGGTCACCTTGATCGGAGACCGCGACTCGGCCATCGCCTCGGCCACGATCGCCTCGCATCCGAGCGCGGCGGCCTCGGCAAGTGCCTCGCGTCGCTCGGGAGCGATTCCGGCCCGCGCGGCCGCATCGAGCACCAGCCCACGCACGAGCGACTCGAACCCCGGCTCGGGCGGCACCTCAAGGACGACCGTAAAATCTAGCGCCATACGGTCGCCTTCGGCAACCGAGTGGCATTTCCAAGGGCCGTGCATTGTATATACGGATGGTGTATACTGATATACATGGCACTGAGTATCCGTAATCCCGAGACGGATCGCCTCGCGCGAGAACTGGCGCGGGCGACGGGCGAGGAAATAACCGACGCGATCACTATCGCCGTTCGCGAACGGCTCGCGCGCGTTCGAAATCGACGGGGCAGCCTTGCCGACGACCTGATGCGCATAGCCCGTGCGGCACCGCCGGTCATCGACCCGCGTCCGATGGATGAACTCCTCGGTTATGGCGACGATGGGCTCCCGCACTAGTGGTCATCGACACCTCCGCGGCCTTTGCGATCATCTCCGAAGAACTCGACGCGCGGACGTATGCAAGCGCCATAGAGACGTTCGAAGGTAGGTGCATGTCGGCCGTCTCGGTCCTAGAGTTGAACATCGTCGTCGCGAATCGCTTCGGTACCGCCGATCTCGGCCGAGTCGAACAATTCCTGGCTCGAGCCGATATCGAAGTCGTTCCTTTTGATTCCGCTTGCGAAAAGATCGCCACGTCGGCGTTTGTCCGCTTCGGTAAGGGCCGGCACGCCGCCGCACTGAACTTCGGCGATTGCGCGGCGTACGCGTTGGCGCAATTCCGCAACGAACCATTGCTTTTCAAAGGGAACGATTTTGCGCAAACGGACGTCAAGATCGCTCTCGAGCTACTTGGAGAAGAGTAAGGTGCGAGCGACTATTCAACTCTGTACGTATAACCGCGCGGCGCTCTTGGAGCGGGTGCTGGATGCGTGCTTCGAGCAGACCGCCGACCCGGATTCCTACGAGGTCGTGCTGGTCAACGACGGCTCGCCCGACGATACGCCCGCCGTGATCGAACGCGCGCGCAAACGCGCGACCTGCCGGTTCGAGGTCATCGACCAGCAGAACTCGGGACTCGCAAAGGGGCGCAACGCGGGCATCGCGCGCGCGACCGGCGAGCGCATCATCTTCATCGACGACGCCGTGCTGCCGACGCCGACCTTCGTCGCCGAGCATCTGCGTTCGCACGACGCGCATCCGCTCGCGATCGTGCGCGGCGGCGCGATCAACGTCGAGTCGTTCGACAAGCTTCCGCCCGCGAAGTGGCGTTTGAAGGACTACAGCGGCAACTTCTTCTGGACGACCAACGTCTCCGTACCGTTGCGGACGATCCGTGCGATCGGGGGCTTCAACGAGACCTTCGCCGAGTACGGATGGGAAGATATCGACGTCGGCCTGCGCTTGCGCTTCGACGGCGTGAAAGCGGTCTTCAATCCGCTCGCGCTGGTCTATCACTGGAAGCCGCGCCCGCGCAGCGGCAACGTCGAGAAGATGATCCGGCAGGCCCGCGCGCAGGCACGCACCGCCGTGCAGCTCGCGCAGATCCATCCGCATTGGCGCACGTATCTCGCGACCGGCGACAACGCGCCCCAACGGGCGCTCCACAAGTGGCTCCGCGGCGTCAACGCCGCCAAGAAGTACCGCAACGCGCTCGGCGACCTCTCGACCGACCGCGCGCTCTCGAACGCCGAACTACGGGCGGCGCAGAAGCTGGTCAACGAAGCCTACTTCGAAGAACTCGAAACGGCGCGCGCGGCGCAAGCGGCCACGACCCGGTAGTGCGGATCCTGCTCTCGCGGACCGATCGGATCGGCGATCTGATCCTCTCGACGCCGGCGATCGCATCCGTCCGCGCGTCCTTTCCGGAGGCGCACGTGACCATGGTGACGAGTACCTACAACCGGATCGTCATGGAGCGTAACGACGACATCGACGAACTCGTCGACCTTCCTCCGGATGCGAAGCCGGCTGCGTTCGGCTCGGCCTATCGCGGCTACGACCTGGCGATCGCGCTTGCGCCGCGCGCGCGCGACCTCCAGTTGGTCGGCGCGACGCGGGCCAAGGTGCGGGTCGGATACACCTACGTGCGCCGCCTGCTCGCGCGCGCGACCGCGCGGCTCTACGTCAACCGCCTGATGCTCTCCGAGGCCGACCCGGAACTCTGCGAGCGAGATCCGCAACGCGTCGTGCGGCACGAAGTCGACCAGCTCCTCGACCTGGTCCGTCTGGGCGGCGCGACCGAGACGCGGCGCGATCTCCGACTCGATCTCACCGACGCGGATCGGAACGCGGTCGATTTCGTCCCCAAGAACCCGATCGTGATGCACCTGGCGCCGCGCTGGCTCGAGGGCGGCTCGAGCCTGGCAAGCGCGATCGAACTCGCCCGGATGCTCTCGGAACTGGGCGTCCCGCTGGTCATGACCTACGCCCCCGAATGCGACGACGTCGTGGCCGCTTTCGGCCGGGCCAAGGTGGCCGCCCTGATGCTCCGCGGCCTGCCGTTCTTCCAGTGGGCGGCCGTCTTCGAGCGCGCCCGCTGCGTGGTCACGGTCGACACCGGTGCGACCCACGTCGCAAGCGCCGTGCGCAGGCCAACCGTCGTGGTTTTCGAACACCGATTCTTCCGTTTGAACTCGCAAGAGTGGGCGCCCTACGGCGTACCGCAGGCGCTGGTCCGAAAACCCGCCGACGACAGCGACGCCTCGCTCGCCGCGTCGCGCGAGGAGATCGTCACCGCGGTTCGATCGCTGATATAGAGAAGATGTCATGACGCCCGAGATCTCCGTCGTCGTACCGACCTACAACCGCCTCGACACGCTCCGCGAAGTCGTGCCGACCTTTCTCGCCCAAGACCTCGCGTCGGAACGGTTCGAAGTGCTGATCTGCGACTCGATGTCGACCGACGGCACCAAGGAGTATCTGGCCGGCGTGAACGCGGAGCATCCGCAAATCCGTCATATACCGGGCCCGTACAATGGCCGTGCGATGGCGCGTAACGCCGGCATCCGCGAAGCCCGCGGCGCGGTCGTGCTCTTCAACGACTCGGACATCCTGACGTCGCCCGACCTGCTATCGCAGCACCTCGCGCATCACCGCGACGGCGCGAAGATCGCTGTCGTCGGCTGGGAGGTCCAGGTCAAGGACCTCGCCGACTACGCCTACAAGCGCGATCACGTCGAGGAGCGCGGGCACCTGCATCCGCCCTCGCGCAAGACCCTCTCGTGGCTCTACTTCCTTACCGGCAACGCATCGGTGCGACGCGAGGATCTGCTTGCGGTCGGCTCGTTCGACGAGTCGTTCACCGGCTACGGACACGAGGATCTCGAACTCGGCTATCGTCTGCAGAAGTCGGGCGTGACCATCCTCTACGAGCCCAAGGCGGTCAACTATCACTGCCAAGACATCCCGCACGACGACCAAAAAGAGAAGATGAAACTCGCCGGTCGCTCGACCGTGCGCTTTTTCCGCAAGCATCCGGATTGGGCCGTGCGTGCGAATCTCGGCATGACGCCGGTCTCGCTCGGCTTGCATTCGGCTCTCACCAAGATGCCGGGCGTGCTCGGCTGGCTCGACGAGCGTGCCGGCAAGTCGAAGTTCGCGCGGGATCTCGTCCAGCAATACTACTACGTTTCCGGAATCAAACAGGCGCTATCGAACGATGACTGACATTGCCAAACACACCTGCGGATCGCTACGCACGTCCGACGAAGGCGCGAGCGTGCGTCTCGACGGTTGGATCAACCGTCGCCGCGATCACGGCGGCCTGATCTTCGCCGACGTGCGCGATCGCGACGGCATCACGCAGGTCGTGTTCGATCCCAAGGACGCGAGCTTCAAAGAGGCCGAGAAGCTGCGTCACGAGGACGTCGTGCGAGTGACCGGTCGCGTGCGCAAACGCCCGGCCGGCACCGAGAACCCGCGCCTCGGCACCGGCGAGATCGAGGTCGGCATCCAGGAACTCGAGATCCTCAACCGCTCGGAAGTCCCGCCGTTCCAGGTGAACTCGGACGACGATGTCGACGAGAACCTGCGCCTCGAATACCGCTATCTCGATCTCCGCCGGCCGCGCATGCAGCGGAACATCCGCACGCGCCACCGGATCGTCAAGGCGATCCGCGACTTCTTCGACGCGCGCGACTTCATCGAGATCGAGACCCCGATGCTGATCAAGTCGACCCCGGAAGGTGCGCGCGACTACCTGGTGCCGAGCCGCCTGCATCCGGGCACGTGCTACGCGCTGCCGCAATCACCGCAACTCCTCAAGCAGATCTCGATGGTCGCCGGCTTCGGCAAGTACATGCAGATCGCGCGCTGTATGCGCGACGAAGATCTGCGCGCCGATCGCCAGCCGGAGTTCACCCAGGTCGACGTCGAGATGTCGTTCTGCACCCAAGAAGACGTGCTCGAGACGATGGAGTCGTGCATCCGCGACGTCTGGAAGCGCGTGTTGGACATCGACGTCGCGACGTTCCCGCGCCTGACGCACGCCGAGGCGATGGCGCGCTACGGCATCGACAAACCGGATCTGCGTTTCGGACTGGAACTCGCCGACGTCGGCGCCGCGTTCGCCCAGACCGATTTCGTGGTCTTCAAAGGCGCCCTCGAAGCCGGCGGCAACGTGGTCGCGCTCCGCTACCCGGGCGGCGCCTCGCTCTCGCGCCGCGATTTCGACGCGCTGACCGAATCGGCCAAGGGCTTCGGCGCCAAGGGCATGGTCTGGATCGCGCTCGGTGCGGACGGCACCAAATCGTCGGCCTCCAAGTTCATGACGGACGACGTGATCGCGTCGCTCAAGTCCGCGACGCAGGCCGAGACGGGCGATGCGCTCTTGCTCTTCGCGGATTCCAAGGCGATCGCGTTCGGCGCGGCCGGCAAGATGCGCAACGAAGTCGGCGAACGCTGCGGCCTGCGCGATCCGAAGGCGTTCGCGTTCTGCTGGGTGACCGATTTCCCGTATCTCGAGATCGACGTGGAAACGGGCAAGCCCGTGCCCGCACACCATCCGTTCAGCTCGCCCGGCGAGGGCCAATGGGAGCTGATCGACACCGACCCGACCGCGATGCGCGCGCAGCATTACGACATGGTCCTCAACGGCTGGGAGTTGGGTTCGGGCTCGATCCGCATCCACAAGGCCGAGCAGCAGCGCAAGATCTTCACCATGCTCGGCATGACCGAGGAGCAGATCCAGGAGCGCTTCGGCTTCTTCATCAAAGCGCTCGAGTACGGCGCGCCGCCTCACGGCGGCATGGCGCTCGGGATCGACCGGATCGTCATGATCGCGTGCGGCGAAGAGAACATCCGCGAAGTGATCGCGTTCCCGAAGAACCAGGTCGGTCGCGACGTGATGATGGACGCGCCGTCGCCGGTGCCGGAACGCCTTTTACGCGATCTTCACCTAAAGAGCACGGCCCCGCCGCCCGACGCCTAGAACAGATGTCCACGATGCGCCCGCTCCTGTCGTCGGCCGTGCTGGCCGCGGCGATCGTCCTCTCCCTCGTCCTCCCGGCCCCCGCGGCCGGCGGGCCGTCCTGCGGCGAGACGACCTTTCACGGGCCTCAAGGCATCGTCTTCAAAGTGCTGTTCGCCAAGAACGGCGCGGTCCAACGCTATGCGCTGATCGAGAGTTCGAACAACCCCGAACTCGACCACGACGTCCAACGCTCGCTCGTGCGTGAGTACGGCCCCGAGGGCATCAACGCTCCTCCGGTGCAAATTCTCACCTATAAGCCCGGTTCGAGCGGGGGAATGCTGGTCCCCGACAAAGCGATGGACTCGTGCGGCCGCATCTCTCACTTTCAGTAGCACTGGTCTTGACGCTCGCCGCCTGCTCGGGCGGTAGCTCGTCGCAGGCCGAAGCGTCAGCGACCCCCGAGCCGCTCGTCTCGTGCGAGACGCGCCAGATCCAGGTCGAGGGAGCCGACGTCGAAGTCGACGCAAACGTCGACGCGACCGTCGGCGCCGAGGTCGTCACCGACGCACCCAACGACGCCTCGCGCGAGCGCGCGCTTGCCGACGTGCGCAAAGACTACGGCGCTCCCAAACCGGATACGCGGACGACCACCCGCCCGTGGCGCCTCGGCCTCACCCGCAAGACCGACATGTGCGGCCGCCCGATCGCCACCGACTCGCCCTCACCCTCGCCGTAAAGCGCTAACCCTCGAGCAACGCGCGCGCCCGCGCGAACACCGCGTCGAACATCGCGACCGTCAGCTTCCCCGTATTCGTATTCTGCTGACTAGGATGAAACGACGAGAGCACGACTATGTCGCCGTCGCTCGTCCCTCGAGCAGAGTCGAGGGACGAGCGATGCGCCACAGCTTCCGCCAGATGCCCGAACATCGGCTTGCTCTCGAACGCGTAGCCACGCTGCATCAGCGCGCGTACGGTCGCGTCGAAGCCGATCCGCCCAAGCGCGATCGCGACGCGCATCTTCGCGAGCGCTTCGAACTCCTCGACCAGATACGGAAAGCAGTTCCGCAGTTGCTGCGGCGTTGGCTTGTTCTTCGGCGGCGCGCAGCGCTCGGCGGCCGTGATGAAACAATCGCGCAGTTCCATCCCGTCGTCGCGGCTCGTCGCAAACTCTTGCGATGCGAAGCCCGCACGGTAGAGCGCCGGGAACAGAAAGTCGCCCGAGGCGTCGCCCGTGAACATCCGCCCGGTCCGATTGCTCCCGTGTGCTCCCGGCGCGAGCCCGACCAGCACGACCCGCGCGTCCGGATCCCCGAGCGCCGGTACCGGTCTCCCCCAATACGTCTGATCGGCGTACGCTCGCTTCTTTACGCGCGCCACCTGCGCGCAATACGCCCGCAACTCGGGACAACGGGTGCAGACCACGACGGCGCGTTCGATCGAGGCTATCGACATTATCGTATTGTAGCAGAGCCTCGGCAGGCGGAGTGCGAAGTTGACCTCTATGACTGCGCTGGCAGAGCCGCTCGAGGCTCCGGACGCCGATCGGACCGACAGAGGCGGCATCGGCCTGCTCACGGTCGCGCATATCTTCAACGATGCGAATCAGAGCGTCGTGCCGGCGCTGGTGGCGTTTCTCGTGGCGCACCATGGCTTCTCGCTTGCGTCCGCTGCGACATTGGTGCTGGCGATGAATCTCTCGTCCTCGGTGGTGCAGCCGCTCTTCGGGTGGCTCTCCGACAAGCATCCGATGCCGTGGGTGATCCCCGCTGCGTTGCTGGTCGCGTCGAGCGCGACCGCGTTGATCGGCGTCGCACCCACGCTTCCGCTGATGCTCCTGGCGGCGCTGATCGCGGGTATCGGGATCGCGGCGTTCCATCCGGACGGCGCGCGCGCGGCCAGCCATGTCTCCGGCGCGAAGCGCGGACTCGGGATGGGGCTCTTCTCGGTCGGCGGATACGGCGGGTTCGCACTCGGGCCGATCCTGGTCACGCCGATGCTCCTCGCGTTCGGGCTGCACGGGACGCTCTTCCTTATCGTTCCCGGCGCCGTGATGGCGGTCGTGCTCGCATTCAATTTGCCGCGCTTTCGGCGGGCGAACGCGCACGCGCACAAGCATCGCGAACGCGATGGCGTCGACGATTGGGGCGGCTTCGCGCTGTTGAGTGCGGTCGTCGCGCTCCGATCGACGATCTTCTTTGCCGGCGTCACCTTCCTCGCGTTCTTCACGATTGCGGTCACGCACGGGACGGCCGGCCAGGGCGCGATCGTCTTGGATGCGATGTTGTTGACCGGCATCGGCGGAACGCTGCTGGGCGGCCATCTTGCCGATCGCTTCGACCGGCGCCGGATCATCTCGGCGTCGCTTGCGATCTCGCTCGTCGGCGCGGTCGCGCTCGCGTTGGCCGGTGCGTTCGCGCCGAACTTCGCTTTGATCGTGGTGCTTGCGGCGGTCTTCGGGTTCGGCGTCAGTCTATCGGCCGGCGTGATCGTGGTGCTCGGTCAGGAGTATCTCCCGACCCGCGTCGGCATCGCTTCGGGCATGACGCTCGGATTAGCGGTCACGCTCGGCGGAGTCGCGGCGCCGGTCTTCGGATGGATCGGCGATCACCGCGGCATGGTCGTGGTCTTCGCCGCGGTCGCCGGAATGGCGTTGCTCTCGGCCGTGCTCTCGCTGGCGTTGCCTCAGATCAAACCGGGAAAGCCGAGCCGCGCCAACGCGGCGTAGGTCACGATTCCGACGGTCGTCGAGAGGTTGATGCTCCGCACGCTCTGCGGGCGCATCGGCACGCGCAGGGTCGTCTCGGGGTTCGCGTCGAGCAAGGCTTGGGGTAGCCCCTTCGTCTCCTTGCCGAACACGAGCACGTCATCGGTTGCGAACGGCGCCTCGGCATACGTGCGTTCGGCACGCGTCGAGAGCAGCCAGCGCCGTTGCGACGCGGTCGCTTCGAGGAACGCAGCCAGCGACGGATGCACCACCAGGTCGACCAGGTGCCAGTAGTCGAGACCGGCGCGCTTGAGCGACTTATCGTCGATGCTGAAGCCGAGTGGCTCGACCAGATGCAGACGGCAGCCGGTCGCGGCGCAGAGCCGCGCGACGTTGCCGGTGTTCGGCGGGATCTCCGGTTCGATCAAGGCGACGTGCAGTGGCGGACTCACGCGAGCACGTCCGCGTACGGCAGGCCGTTCGGCACGACGATGTAGCTCACGCCGCCGTTGCGCTGCCAGATCCGTTCGATCGTCGCGCGCGGATAGATCGCGCGTAGATCCGGATGTGCCGGATCGTTCACGACGCAGTCGCCGTTGGACGTAAAGCCGCAGAGTACGACGAAGTGTCCATCGGAATGTTCGAGCGGTGCGCCTGGGAGTTCGCCGTCGCTCCAGCGATACGAGATCGCGATCGGCAAGCTCCGTTCGATCAAGCGTTGCGCGCGCTCCAGCCCGTCGAGATACGCGACCACGCCGCGCAACCCGAGCCGTCCGCTGAACGCCACGTTGAACGCCCAGTTCCCGGTGCCGCGATAAGCGGTGTCGTAGACTTCTGCTGCGGTCTCTTGGACGGAGATGTCGATGCCGTGATAGGCGTGCAGCATCGAGAGGCTGGCGGCGCTACACCAGCCGCGTTCGCTCTCGAGCACAGACTGCGAGCGTGCGGGCACATCAAGTACGAACGCATCGCGCGCGTACGGCAGCGACGGCCTTGCGGCCGGGCGCGTTGCAAACGCCAGCAGCGCGAAGTCGATATCCTCACCGTGCAGATCGATGCCGTCGAACGGTTCGCCCGCCCGGATCACGTCGGTCTCGACGCGGACGTCCTCGGCCTGCGCGGAGAACGAGCGGCGTCCGTCCGCCGTCCAGCGCGCGTACTCGAGCCACGGAGTCGCCGGCGTTCCGTCGCGACGCAAACGGAACGCGAGCGAGCCGGACGTAGCGAGAGCGTTCCACGAGGGAACGCCCTCCAGCGCCGGTTCGAATGCGAGCGTGGTGCCGGCTGCGACGCCGGTCCGTTCTAGATATCCCACTCCCACGAGTTCCACGAGTCGAGGATGAACGAGGCCGGCTTGTAGTTCTTGACGTCGGAGTTCACCGCCGTGTACGCGTTCTCCCAATAGAAGAACACCGCCGGTACGACCGCGTGGATGCGCTCTTCTTCTTGCTGGTAGAGCACCTTTCGCTTAGCCTGATCGAACGTCGCGCCGGCATCCAAGGCGAGCTTGCTGATGAGCGGATCGCGCAGCCACGACGTATTGGCACCGCCCGGCGGAATGAACTTCGCCGCCCAATTGCCGGAATTGTCCGGATCGGGTCCGTTGGTCGCGACGGTCCATTCCATGTCGTAGTTGCCGGTGTAGAGCGGGCCGTTCTGCGCGAAGAGCAGGTTGACCGGATAGTTCTTGATCTCGATATCGAAGCCGATCAGTTTCAGCTTCTGCTGGATGACCTCTTCGGCTTGCTGGTTCTCGAGCTTGTTCGTGCCGGTCGTGAGTTGCAGGTGGAGCGGCTTGCCGTCCTTCTGCAGGGTGCCGTTCGTGCCGGGAGTCCAGCCCGCGGCGGCCAGCAGCTTCTTCGCGTCATCGATATCGAAGGGGTAACGCGGGATGTTCGGCGCGGCCCAGGAGCCCGGGAAGATGTCGCTGACGGCCAACTGGTTGTAGCCGTGGTAGACGGTATCGTTGATGTTCTTCCAATCGATCGCTTCCGCGATCGCTCGGCGGACACGCACGTCGTCAAGAATCGGACGGCTCACGTTGAACTGCAGGCGGCGCCAGTTCGCGACCAGCCGCTTGTCGACCGTGATGCCGCTGATGTTCTTCAGGTTTGCGATCGTGCTCTCGCTCACCCCGGCGTAGACGTCGATCTCGTGCGTCTGCAGTTGGTTGAAGAGCGTATTGGTATCCGGGATGATCTTCCACACGACTTCGGCGAGCTTCGGCTTTCCGCGGAAATAATACGGGTTGGGCACGAACTCGAGCGACGCGCCGTGATTCCAGGCCTTGAGCGCGTACGGTCCGCTCGCGAGCGGCTTCTCGTTGAACGGGATCTTGTTCAGATCGGGATACGTGAAGAGCAGATGCTTGGGTAGCGGCGGAATCGCGCCCGGTGCGAGCAGGCCGAGGGCCGAGACGGCGGGCGTCTTGAGGTGGATGACGATCGTATACTTGTCGGGTTCGTCGACGCTCGCGATGTTGTCCCATCCGTACGTGGATCGGACCGTGTTGGCGGGATTGTTGACCGCGTGATAGGTGAACATCCAATCGTCGGCCGTCAGCGGAGCGCCGTCGGCCCACTTCGCATCCTTGCGCAGATGGATGGTGAGGGTCATGCCATCCTTTGCGATGCCGCCGTTCTGCAGGCTCGGGACGACCGTCGCCAGGTCCGGGATGTAGTTCCCGTTCTGGTCGTAGCGCAGTATGTAGCTGTAGAGCATCCCGAACGCCAGATCGGCGGCCGCGTTGTTGGCGAACATCGGATTGAGGCTGTCGGGCTCGTCCGGTTCGCCGAGGCGGAGGACGTGCGGCTGCGTCCAGGGATGGCGGCCGCTGGTGGTCGTCGAGGGCTGGGATTGCGAACAGGCGACGAGGACGGTTCCACAGAGCGCGAGGGCGAGCAGCGTACGTGCGACGGTCATGGATGGGCCTCCGAGAGCGGCTGGCGTTTCACGATGGATGGAAGGATGGCGTCGTAAAGAGCGGCGGGGCCGAAGCGGACGACGTCGTCGGCCGGTAGCCCGGTCTCCTCGCGCGCACGCGATATCTCCTTGCGCGCGTCGGCATCGTCGGCGATATTGCGGGTGTTGAGCGCGATCCCGACCACGCGCGCGGGCTTGACCGTCGCGAGCAGGGCTTCGTGAAGATCGATGAGCGCACGGTAGCCGAGCACCGGCGTTCCGAACGTCGGAATCGCGTCGTGCGGAACTTCGCAGACGAGCAAGAGCGCGTCGGGCGCGGCGCCGTACATCAGCGAAAGCGTGACCGGCGCGTAGGCGGGATGGTTGATCGCGCCCTGGCCTTCGACCACGATCAGGTCCGGCTCGTCCTTCGCGGCCTGCAGCACGAGTCGTTCGGCGGCGCCGGTCGCGAAGTCGCTGATCACCCGATCGACCGCAATCCCCCAGCCCGCGATCATGATGCCGGTCTGTCCGGTCGGCACGAACGCCGCGCGCGAATCGCGCGCTTTCGCGGCCGCACACAGCTCGATCGCGACCGTCATCTTGCCGACGGCACAGTCGTTGCCGACCAGCAGGAGGACCGGCGGCTTCACGCCATACGCCGCGCCGCTAAAGAGCGGCACCGCGGGCGGCTGGCGGACGTCCCAGATATGCGTACCGTTGGCACGTGCGGCGGCGGCGAACTCGGAATCGTCACTCAACATGTCGTGCAGACCGCTGACGATCTCCAGTTTGGCTGCGATGGCGGCGAGCACTTCGCTGCGCCATGCGGGCGGCAACGCACCGCCCTGCGGCGCGGTCCCGATCAGCAGTGCGGTCGGATCGAATCGCAGCCCCTCGGCGACGCTCGCGACGATCGGGGCGTCGCTCTGCAGATGTGGGACGACGTCGCGCACGCTCTTGCCGGCGAGCGTCGGATCGATCACCGCGACCGTCTCGTCGTCGCCGTAACGAATCACGCCCTGCGCGGTCTTCGCATTCTCGGTGAACTCGCCGGGCGCGAGGATCAGGTAACGACGTCTACGCAACGGCCGCTTTTTCACGCACGCCTAAGCCGGGTGCATGGTTTAGGACGATCTTGCCGTCCTTGTAGGTGATGCCCTCGAACGGGTCGCTTGCGGTCAGGAAGGGGCCGTCGATGTCGGCCCAATCGACCAGCGGCGAGAGATGCGCCGCGGCGCTCGCAGAGATCTGCGACTCGACCATGCAGCCGAGCATGACTTTCATGCCCATCGCGCGCGCGGTGTGGATCATCTCGAGCGCGGGACGGATGCCGCCGCACTTGACGAGCTTGATGTTGATGCCGTCCACGCAGCCGTAGAGCTTGGGCAGGTCCGACGGGAAGCGCGAGTCCTCGTCTGTGACGATCGGGATCTTGCTGTTCTCGCGGACGTGCCGGAGCCCGGCCGGGTTACCCGCCGGGATCGGCTGTTCGCAGAACTCGATGTCGAAGCGCTCGATCTCGGCGAGGATGCGGATCGCGCTCTCCGGATCCCAGCCCTCGTTGGCGTCGATGCGGATCGTGCCGGTGTAGCGCGAGCGGATCAGCTCCATCATCGCGATCTCTTGCTCGATGCTGCCGCCGCCAAGCTTGACCTTCATCACCGGATGGTCGCGGATCTCGTCGACCTTCGTGATGGTCGTCTCGGGGTCGGCGATGCCGATCGTGAACGAGGTCAGCGGCGTCTTGCCGGGGTCCAGGCCGAGGAGTTGGTAGAGCGGATTGCCGAGATCTTTGCCGATCAGGTCGTGCAAGGCCAGGTCGAGCGCGCAGCGTACGGCCGGCGGCATGTCGACGCCGAGGATGTTCTCGAGCAAGTACGGGTCGTCGATGTGCGGCGGGTGTGCGACGAAATAGTCGAGCACGCTTGCGACCGTCTCGTCGTAGCGCGTGAGCGGGACGGCCTCGCCGAGCCCCTCGAGCCCGTTCCAGGCCAGCCGGACGAGCGCCGTTCGCGCAACCGTCGCTTCTCCGCGAGCGATCTTGAACGGATGTTTGAGCGGGAGTTCGAGCGTCGACGTCGTCAGTATCGCGGTAGGCATGCCGATGCGGTTCAACTCCACTGCAGGCGTTCCTCGCTCGACCCGCTCTAACGGGCAAAGGCGTGCGCGAGGAACGACGTGAAGCGCGCGTCGTCGCGGAAGATGTCGAAGATCGGGTGCGTGCGGGCGATCGCGAGCCACGGGTCGCGTTCGCGCAGGCCCCGTTCGAGTTCGCGCAACGTCGCGTGAAGATCGCCGATTCCGGCATAGATGGTCGCCGCGTTGAACGGCGAGCGATAACCGAAGTCGCCATCCCGCAAGGCCGCCAGATGACGCATCGCGCCCGCCACGTCGCCCACGCGCCCGCGCGCGAAGCCGAGCGTCGCGAGCACCTGCTGATCGTACTCGGTCGCGCCTTTGTAGAGCGCTGCCGCGCCCGCGGAGTTCCCGGCGAGCGCCCGGGCGGTCGCGAGATGGTAGCGCGCGAGCCCGTAGTCGGGGTCGATCTCGCAGACGTCGGTCAGGGTACGGACCGCATGGTCGAACGCCCGCGAGAAGATGTCGAGCACGGCGGCGTTGGTGAGCAGCTCCGGCGCGTGCGGTTCGTGCGCGAGTGCGGCCGCGATCTCGTCGGCGGCCGCGACCGAGTCGCCGGCGATCGCGAAGAACCACATCCGAAGGACGCGGACGTTGGCCGAGGCCGGCGCGTGGAAGCGCGCACGATCGTAGGAACGCAGTGCGGTCGCGAGATCCCGATCGTAATAGAGCGCGACTTCGCCGAGCACGGCATGCGCTTCGGCCAGGTTCGGATCCAGCGCGAGCGCGCGCTCGGCGGCGGCGCGCGCTGCCGGGAAGGCGTCGTGCGGCGGCACGTGCAGATATTCGCCGAGTAGCAGATGCGTCTCGGCCGCACCCGCGTGGGCCGGCGCGTAGAGCGGATCGGCGTCGGTCGCGAGCGCGAACTCGAGCAGCGAACGCCGCAGATCCGTTGCTGCGAACGGACCGAAACGATGAGGTGAGGTCATATGGGCTCCGCGCATCTTGGGGCCACGAGAGCGGACCGCCTCCTAGCGAGCGGGCGCCCGCCCGGCTTCAATGCGATCTATGCGCTCGATTCCTCTTGACCGAGGGTGCTACGCTGTGAGCGTCCGACTGCGCTTGATCGCGTAACGTACCATAGGTCCCGAACCAACGTAATACCCTCGGGAGCATCAGCTCCGGATACGACCGGTTTGGCTGGGCGAACCGCCTACCAGACTTGCGCCCGGGCCGCACCCACCTGTGAGAACAGGTTCAGTACCTCGTACGGCAGACGTCTCGGGTGGTTGGACACCTTCACCGTTCTCGCTATCGAGAACGAGATGGCCGCGGAACGACGCGTAGGCCTCCCGGCGCGCGAACGGCCGCCCGGCATCTTCCCACAGCAACACGGTCTTCACCAGCAGCGCCGCATCGTCGGCTGGATCCGTCAGCGCCGGTTCCGGTCCGTAGCGGAGCCACGCCGAGTCGGCCTCTTTGCTCGCGCGTTTGAAATCGTGCGCGTTCGCGCCGAACGTGCCGGGCGCGTTCCGTAATGCGAGCGTGACGTTGGCGGCTTTGGCGGCCGACGTAGCGGCGCCCAGACGCTCCAGTTGCGCGCTCCACGAGCAGGCCGTCTCCGGCTGGAGCGAGGCCGCGATCAGGGGCGCGCCGACGGCCAGCGCGATCGCGATGGTCGCGTCCCGTTCGGCATCCGCGGCGGCGAACAACGCGTCGTCCCGGACGGCCGCGATGTCGAGGCCGAGGTCGGTCGCCATCTTCTTGATCTGGGCGAGGTAGTCGCCGTCGGTCCGCGGAAAGTGCCGCACGTCAAGCACGACGCCATCGAAGGCGAACTCGCGCGCGCACTTTTCGAGGAACTCGAGTTGCGTCAAATCCCCGCGGTCGAACGCGCGGGAGAACGCGGTGCTCGCGCAAGAGAGCTTCATCGGCGTCAGCGTTCCGCCCGTCGCGGAGAGAGCCCTTCGCCGTGAAAATTGCCCTCGCTGCCGATCACGCCGGCTTCGAATACAAAGATCGCATCGCCGCCGATCTGAAAGCCGGCGGTCACGAGATCATCGACTTCGGCACGTGCGATGCCACGCCGGTCGACTATCCGCAGTACGGCTACGCCGTCGGCGAAGCGGTCGCCGCCGGGCACGCGGATCGCGGTATCGTGGTCTGCGGTTCGTCGATCGGCATCTCGATCGCCGCGAACAAGGTCCCCGGCGTCCGCTGTGCGGTCGTCACCGAACCGCTCTCGGCCGAACTCGCTCGCCGGCACAACGACGCCAACGTGATGGCGCTCTCCGAACGGCTGACCGGCTGGGAGATGATCGAGCGGCTGGTCCAGGTCTTCATGGAGACGCCGTTCGACGGCGGCCGCCATGCCGAACGGGTCGCGCAACTCTTCGCCTACGACCTCGCGCAAGGCGAACGCACGCTCAAAGCGATCGAGGCCGGCAAAGTCACCGGTGCCGAGACCCCGAAGAATCTCCTCCCGAAAACGTCAGCGTAAGGAACCGTCTCATGGACATGCTCGAACGTAGCCGCATCCAAGCCCAAGATCCCGAAATCTTCGCCGCGATCGCGGGCGAGGAGAAGCGTCAGCACGAGAACCTCGAGTTGATCGCCTCCGAGAACTACGCGAGCAAGGCCGTGCGCGAAGCGATGGCCTGCGTGATGACCAACAAGTACGCAGAAGGCTATCCGGGCAAGCGCTACTACGGCGGGTGCGAGTGGGTCGACATCGCCGAGACGCTCGCGATCGAACGCGTGACGAAGATCTTCGGCGCGGATCATGCCAACGTCCAGCCGCACGCCGGCGCGCAGGCCAACATGGCCGTCTTCATGGCGCACCTGCAGCCGGGCGATACCGTGCTCGGCATGTCGCTCGCGCACGGCGGCCATCTGACGCACGGCACCAAAGTCTCGTTCTCCGGCAAGCAGTATAACGCGATCGCGTATAGCGTCGATCGGAAGACCGAACTGATCGATTTCGACGAAGTCCGCACGCTCGCCCGCGAGCACAAGCCGAAGATGATCATCGCGGGCGCGAGCGCCTATCCGCGTACGATGGAGTACGCCCCGTTCCGCGAGATCGCCGACGAAGTCGGCGCGACCTTCATGGTCGACATGGCGCACATCGCGGGTCTGGTCGCGGTCGGCCTACATCCGTCTCCGGTACCGTTCGCCGATTTCGTCACCTCGACGACCCACAAGACGCTGCGCGGTCCGCGCGGCGGCTTGATCCTCTCGACCGAGAAGTGGGCCCAGGCGATCGATAAGTCCGTCTTCCCGGGCATCCAAGGCGGCCCGTTCATGCACGTGATCGCGGCTAAAGCGGTCGCCTTCGGCGAAGCGCTCCAGCCCGAGTTCGCGACCTATCAACGCAACGTGATCGAGAACGCCAGAGCGATGGCCGACGAGTTCTCGCGCAACGGTCTGCGCCTGGTCGGCGGCGGGACCGACACGCACCTGATGCTGGTCGACGTCTCGGTCAAGGACCTCACCGGCAAGGCGACCGAGGCCTATCTCGACGAGATCGGGATCACCGTCAACAAGAACGCGATCCCGTACGACAAGCAGAAACCGTTCGTCGCGAGCGGCATCCGGATCGGAACGCCGGCCATCACCGCGCGCGGCTTCGGCGCCGACGAGTGTCGCGAGATCGCCAAGATCGTCTGCGCCGGCCTCGACGACATCGGAGCCCGCACCGAGATCGACAAACTCCGCACCCGCGTCCACGAACTGACCGGAAAGCACGACGTCCCCTAAACCCCTGTCATCGCGAGCGTAGCGGCGGAGCCGCGTAGTCGAGGGGCGGTCGAGGGACGAGCCATAATCCGACTCTAATCTTCTTCTTAGATTCTTCCCATGTGCCGCCAAGGTAACCTCGATACGCTACGAGCATGTCACGCGTGCTCGTACTTTGCGACACGGTCGGACATGACGGCGGAACCGAATCGTACCTGGAACGAGCGCTCCCGGAGCTGACTCGTGCGGGTGACGACATCACGGTCTTTGCCCGGCGTGTGGAGACCGCTAATGCCTTCGGCGTGTCGGCCGGCACGATCGCCTGGGCGCGTGAAGACGAGCCGCCGAATCACGGCGCAGCCGCCGCGCTTACCGAGGTCTTGCAGCGCGATGCATTCGATGTCGTGATGACCTCGAACGTCTTCGATGTCGCCGTCCTGGCAGCGGCGCGCGCGCTCCCGCGGATGGTCGTGCGGCTTCACGATCATCGCGCGTTCTGTCCCAACGGCGATCGTCGATATCCCCAGTTCCCCGGGAACTGCGAGCGCGCGATGGGCGCGGCTTGCGTCGTGAACGCCGCCACCCACGGGTGCGCAGCAGGACCACGCCCGAAGACGTTGCAACGCATCCGCGAACGCGCGAACGTCCGCGACGCGGTGCGCGGTGCCGATGTGGTGGT
>JBBRTL010000010.1:0-25915 GCA_038244445.1 Vulcanimicrobiales bacterium | reverse complement strand
CTGACGGAGCCGCTTCGAAGACGAAGTGGCTCCGTTTTTCTTTTCGATTGGAGACCACGCGGTGGACATCGGTATCCTCGGTTGCGGGACGCTCGGGCGGGCGATCGCCCAGGGCCTGCGCACCCACGCGGGCGTTCAGCGCATCGCGGCCACGACCCGCTCGGGTCGCGGCTTCGGCCGCGATCTGGACGACGTCGTCGCGGTCGGCTCGAATCGCGAACTCGCGAGCATCTCGGACGCGGTCATCATCTGCGTGAAGCCGTCGCAGGTCGAAGCGGTCGCGCGCGAGATCGCGCAAGACCTTCGCGCCGGCACGCTCGTGATCTCGGCGGCCGCCGCGATCTCGACCGAGTCGTTGCGCGCCTGGACCGGCGGCGCCGTCCCGATCGTCCGTGCGATGCCGAACATGCCCGCCCGGATCCGTCTCGGCATGACCGCACTCGCGGCCGGCTCCAACGCCGATGCCGCGCATCTGGAGACCGCGCGCGATCTGTTCGCGACCCTCGGTCGTGTGGTCGTGGTCGAGGAGCGCCTGATGAACGCCGTCACCGGCATCAGCGGCTGCGGCCCCGCATACGTCTATCTTATCGTCGAAGCACTGGCCGAAGCCGGCGTCAAGCTCGGCCTGCCGCGCAACGTCGCGCTCGAACTCGCCGCCCAGACGCTCCACGGCTCGGCCGCGATGGTCTTGCAGACCGGCATCCATCCCGCCGCCCTCAAAGACGAAGTGACCACACCCGCCGGATGCACGATCGACGGCTTGCTCGCACTCGAAGACGGGGGACTACGCTCGACCCTCGTACGCGCGGTAACCGCTGCGGCAGACCGCGGCGCGCAGCTAGGCTAGAACACGGTCGTCGAACTGAAGGCGAAGTTCTCGATCTTGATGGCGGGCGTCACGATCGAGTAATGGTAGGTCGTCGAGCGGTGCAGGTCGAGACCGAGTTCGCAATGCTTGAGCGCTTCGAGGATGCTCTGGTTGAAGCGCAGATTGCGGACGCCGCCGGCGAGCTTGCCGTCTTCGATCAGGTACGTGCCGTCGCGGGTCATGCCGGTGACGATCGCCTGGCGTTGGTCGACCGTACGTACGTACCACAGGCGGCTGATTAGGATGCCGCGCTTCGTCGAAGCGATCAATTCTTCGGTCGTCTTGGTGCCGGGGAGCATCACCAGGTTGCGGGGCTGCGGGCCGTACGCATTCGGGGCCGGGAGTGCGTGGCCGGTATTGTCCATATCGAGCTTGTGGGCCCAATACGAATCGGTGACGACGTTGCGGACGGCCCCGTTCTCAAGAAGCGGAAGACGTTTGGTCGGGGCACCCTCGAAATCGAACGGCGCATCGAGCGCGAGCGGATGCGCGTAGTCGTCGTGCAGGCTCACGTTCTCACCGAATACGGTCTTGCCGAGCTCGCCGCTCGCGAACGACGAGCCTTCGTCGTAGGCCTGTGCCGAGAAATGCGAACCCAGATACGCGAGCAGTTCCGCGAATGCTGGCGGCTCCAGAATGACGGTCCAAAGGCCGGGGTCGACGCTCTGCGGTTTGCTCGTCTCGCGGGCTTTGCGCGCGGCGGTCTCGGCTGCGGCTTCCGCGTCGACGACGCGAACGTCGGTCGAGGCGGACTCTGCGAAGCCGGTCGCGTCGGCGGCGCTCATCTTGATGTTGATGCCTGCGGTAGTGCCGTCGAACGACGCGAGGACGCCGTTGGTATTGGCGACGGTATAGCCGCGCGCGGAGGTGGCAGCGTAGCCGGCAGACCAAAGCCGGTCGCGTTCGGCGACGCGGAAGAACGCGTCGCACAGGGCGGCACGCGTCTGCGCGTCCGCGCGGGCGGTCGCTTCGACGTACGCGCCGGGCGGCGTCTGCGTCGGTCCGCCATGCGGCAGATCGGGTTGGGCGGCGTCGCTCGGTGCGAGCTTCGCCATCTCGGTCGCCCGGTCGACCACCTCGCGGATCGAGGCATCGTCGGTGCGATTGGTCTGCGCGACGCCCGTCCGGCCGCCGAGAATGGCGCGCACGGAGACGATCGCGTCTTCACTTGCGACGTTCTGATGGACGTTCTCGTGACTGAAGCGCGTCAGCGCCGAGTTGTCGTACGAGACGAGCACCTCGGTGCGGTCGGCGTCGGAGTGTCCGAGCGTGCGCGTCGCGAGTTCCTCGCGTGCCTTAGACTCCATAGCCGACTCCCACCGCGATGTTGCGGAAGCGCGCGGGCGCGGCCGCTTGGGTGGTGCGTCCGATCTGCATCGGTTCGCCCTTGCCGCAGTTGGGCGTGCCCCACGGGAACCACGAGAACCGGTCGCCGATCGCGTCGCAGGCGTTCCAGAACGCCGGCGTCATGCCGGCATACGTCGGATTCTTGAGCATCCGCCCGCGTTTGCCGTTCTTGACCTCCCAGCCGATCTCACACCCGAACTGGAAGTTCAAACGCCGGTCGTCGATCGACCACGACCGATTGCTCTCCATGTAGATGCCGTCTTTCACGTCGTCGAACAGATTCTCGAACGGAACGTCGCCCGGAAGCAGATTCAGATTGCACATCCGGATCATCGGCACGAACTCCCAGCTCTGGGCGCGCACGCACCCGTTGCTCTCGCGTCCGATCGCGCGGGCGGTGTCGTTCGAACTCTCGTAGCCGACCAGGATGCCGTTGCGGACGATGTCGGACTTGCCGCTCTTGGTGCCCTCGTCGTCGTAGCCGCACGTGGCCATGCCACCCGGAAGACGGTTGTCGATCTCGATCGTGACGTTCGCCGAGCCGTATTGCAGTTTATCGAGCTGCGCGATCTCGAGGAAACTCGTGCCGGAGAAGTTCGCCTCCCAGCCCATCACGCGATCGAGTTCGGCCGGATGCCCGCACGACTCGTGGATCTGCAACGAGACCTGCGAGCCGCCGAGGATGATGTCGAACGTGCCGCTCGGGCATTGCGGCGCTTTCAGCAGCGCGCGCGCCTCTTCGCCGATACGGGCTGCGTTCTCGCGCAGTCGGGCGCGTTCGACCACTTCCCAGCCGCCGGTCATGTAGAGCCCGATGTCGCCGGGGAACGAGCGCGTCTGCGCGTCGCCGTCGCCGACCGCCATCGCGGCGATCCCGCTGCCGGTCTGGTGGAGCTGCTGTTCGATCCGCGAACCGATCGAGCTGTAGAAGATCTTGTCCGTACGCCACAGGTCGATCCAGGCGCGGCCGACCGCGATCTCATCGCCGACGTGGAGCAAGCGCTCCGCTTCGAGCAACAGTGCGACGCGCTCGCCGAGCGGGACGGTGGCGGGGTCGCGCACCATCGGCGCCTTGAAGACGTCCACGTAGGCGTGGGCGGGTGCGGCGCCGAGCGGATTGCGTGCGATCGAGGCGGCCGCTTTAGCCATCGCAACTGCACGGGCGGCGACCGTGTCGATCGCCGTGTCGGTCATCTCGCTACCGGCCGCGAAGCCCCAAGTACCGTCGACCAGCGCGCGGATCCCATAGCCACTCGAGGTGCCGTCGGCGAGCGCCGCGACGACGCCGTTGCGGACTTCGATGCGTTCGGATCGGGCGACGTCGAAGCGGATGTCGGTATAGCGGGACCCGCGGCCCGCCGCCGTGTCGAGCGCGCGTTGCGCCAGGCCGTCGAAGCTCATGCGGCGGGTTTAGGGATGCGGCGCCGAGCCCCCTGGCGTGGGCGATGTGCCTGGGAGAATGCTGGAGACGTCTCGGATCACGACCGTCCCGGCGGTCTGCACGTGGGTCGAGCCGAGCCCGTTCAGCACGTAGATCGAAGCGACGCGTGCCGGTTGCGCAAAGCCGCGCGGCAAGCGCACGACGGCACGGCGCCAACCGGTGAAGTCGAGGGTGGTCGCGGTGACCAGGACCTTCTCGTTGATCGCGTTCAGCAGGGTGACGCGCACCACCGCGCCGCTCCCGTCGCCGTCAACGTCGAAGGCGAGGCCGAGCGCGCCGTCCGGGAGCTGCGTATCGAGATTCGCATACGCGGCCCGTTCGGTTCCGGAGAAGTCGTAGCCGATCGAGAGGCAGGTCGGACACGGCGTCGCAATCGCGAGGCTCCCCGGGCCGCCGCGGGGTGAGCTGGAGAAGCTTGCGTGCGTGCCGACCGAGAGTTGCGTTTCGTGCCGACCGACCGAGACGCGCTCGACGGCCATCGCGTTGCCGGCGCGGACGGTTACGGTGGCGTCGGCGTTGCTCGCGACGAACTTTCCGCTCGAGTCGATCGTGCCGGACGACGCCGACCAGGCGAGTTTCGGCGGAAGCGCCACCGGGAATCCATCGGCATCGAAGGCGCGCACCACAAACTGCAGCCGGTCGCCCGCGTCCACGTTGGGCGCGTCGGGAACGATCTCGACGCGTGCCGGCCGGTCGATCACGTGGATCGGGACGATACCCTTGAGCGCTCCTTGGGCGAGACGCAACGAGCCGTTGCCGGCCGCGCGCGCTACAAACCTACCGTTCGCAAACGTGCCGAGGTTTGCGGGCGCGACCAGCGCGCGGATCTCACCGCTCGAACCGAGGGCGTGGCCGGCGCCATCGACGACGGCCGTATGGAGTACGACGACCGCACCCGGCATCGCGCGGATCGTACGCGGACGCGCCACCACCAGCGACGGATCCCCGACGGGCGCGTCGCTATAGACGAAGAGACCGTCGGAGACCGGCCGCTCGTGGCCGTCGGAGGGCGCGTTCTGCAGGCTCGGGCCGGGATCGCCGAGATCGCGCGCGACCAGCGTCGACGAGCCGCCGCCGTCGAACGACATACCCTCGGTCGCGCCGAACGCGCGCATCAAGGCCGCAAACTGTGGGCGGGTCACGCCGATGCTGACCGCCGGCTGGCGTCCGTCGACCTCGATCAAGAAGAGCGTACCATCCGGTGCGATCGCGGCTCCGGATGCGGGGATGCGGGTCAGGAACTCGCCGCCACCGGGGCCGTCCGGGTCGACGAACCAGGCACCGGCATGGAGGATAAGTGGCCCGCCACCGACGACGGTCGTGCTCTGGGCGAGATCGCCGGACGCGAAATCGCCGCTCGCGGCGATCACGTCACCTGCGTTCGGCACGCCCGCGCTGCCGTAGGCGTTGATGCCGATCGCGAGATAGTAGCCGGGCGGCTGGGCCGTTCCGTTGTCGACGACCGCGCTTACGCGATAGCGCGCGAACGGCGGCGCGCCGTCGAGCTGCGTCAGGGCGACCAAGGTGATGTTGGCGAGCGGAGGTACGCCGCCGAACTCCGGTGTGATCAGCGAGGTGCCGCCCTGCGGCGGCGGATATTCGTTCACGCCGTTTAGCACCACGTTCGCGGCGCCGATTTGCACGCTACCTACAAACGCGAACTCTTCGAAGCGCGGCGTGCCGTCGGGCGCGATCGCGAGCGCGTAGCGTTGACGCGGAGTACGCAGCAGCTTGCCGTTGCGGACGAGGACGTTGGTCGGCTGGTTGGTGTTGTTGATATCGAAGTAGTCGCCGTTGATCCCGGCGACCGCGCCGGTCCGGCGCGCCATCGACAGGACGGTCTCGCCAGACGATGTGAGCCGGTCGCTAGCGAGCGCCGCGCCTAGATGCAGATCGTTGCGGTGCGGCGCGATCGCGACCACGTGCACCGCGATCGGCCCGTCCGGCGTGAGCAGTTCGTAATCGCCTTGGGTGATGCCCGGGGCGACGAACGAGACCGTCGGGGCCTGTGCGGCGATGGTCGGAAAGGGTGCGGGGGCGACCAGCCGCGCGGGGAGCGCGAGGGCTACGAGCAGTGCGCCGAGTTGCATCAGGGCTGCGGCCCGATCGAGACGGCGAGCGGATAGCCACCGGTGGCGAACGGCGCACCCGCGACCCGGCGGAGCGTCCGCCCGCCGATCACGTCGACCCGGTTCGCACGCGCGCAGGGCACGTAGAGCCGACCGCTCGCAGCGTCGAAGGTCGGCTTCCAGGGCGTCTTGCAGGTCGGGATGGGCGCGTGGACCGCGCGTAGTGTGGTCGCGTCGAGCACGTAGATCGTATCGGCCGATTCGTCGGTTACGAACGCGCGCCCATCGGCCTCATCCAGCGCGACGCCGATCGGAAAGCGGAGGGTTGCGCTACGATGCGTCATCGCGGGATTGCGTCCGAGCCCGATCGCGGCGACGTAGCCGGACTTCGCCAGCATGCGCGCCTCGACGCTCTGATTCGCGACCGCATAGAGGGTGGAGCCATCGCCGGAGAGCGCGATCCCGAAGACCCGCGGCACGGCGCTGATATGCCGTTCGACGTGCATCGTGCTTGCGTCGACCGCGGCGACCGTTCCGTCGTTGACGTTGCCGACGTAGACGATGCCGCGCTTGGCATCGAGCGCGACGCCTTCGGCCGTCGCTCCGGTCGCGACGCGCGCGACCGCGCCGTCGCGCGAGACCCGCGTGACCGCTCCGCCGCCGTCGACGTCGCGATTGCTGACGAAGAACGCGCCGAGCGCGTCGTCCGCCACGATCTCGTTGCCGAGCGGGACGTCGCGGACGCGCGAGACCGCCCACGGCGAGCGCGCGATCAGCGTCATGGTCGAACCGGAGGTATCGGTCGCAGCGATCGTACCGTCCTTCGCAAAAGCGACATCACTCGGCGCGCCGCCGGTAGCGAGCGTGCCGACGATCGCAAACGTTGCCGGATCGTGGAAAACGATGCCGCCGTCGTAGGTGGCGACCGCGATCAACGGCGCGGTCGGCTCCGGTGCCGGTACCAGGTGAAGTTCGGCGACGCCGATACCGCCGGCGTTCGCCGCGATGACCGTCGCGGTCGTCGGTGCGGCGACGCTCGGTGCTAGGAAGTTGCCATTCTCGATGCTTCCGGGTCCGACCACGCTCAACCGGAACGGCGCTCGAACGCCCGCATACTGCGGCAGCACGCGGCTTCCCGGGAGATAGTTCGTCGGCGCCGGTGGGCTTGCAGCGAGCAAGGCAAGCGCGAGAACGGTCAGCGCGGGGCGTAAAACACGACGCATCACGCCGAGGGTCCGGGGACGAGAGAGGCTATCCGTTCTAGACCGAGCGCAACGTCGGTACTCGGCGCGACCAGCGTCTGCTCGGCCTTGGCGCCGTCGTAGACGAAACTCGCGACGCGTAGCCCGTCGTACGTCCCGGCGACGACGACGCCATCGGGGTCGACGGCGAAGGCACGCGCGCCGGCCCGATCGAGCACGACGACGAAGGTGCGCAACTCGACCGCGCGCGTGCGCGCGAACGCTTCGATCCACGCCCGGTCGAAGTCGCGGCAGTCCCAGATCAGCAAGCGACGTCCCGCGCGTCGATACGCAACGCCGACGCCCGGATCCGCCATCGACGCGTCGTCGAGCAGGACGGTCGGAATCGTGCGATCGATCGTGGCGACGCGCGTAGCGGAGTCGGGCGCGATCAGGTAGGTCGCTTCGAGCGTCGCGAGCGCGGCGGCGGCTTCGTCGTCGTCCGACATCGCGATCGCGATACGCGTAGCGGTTGCAGGCTCCGAGCGTTGCGCGGGAGCGGGAATCGAGACGCGTACGGCGCGCGGCGCTCCGAGTTCGACGTCGGATGCGATGATCGCCGGATCGTGCTCCGGTGCGATGGCGAGCATCTCGCCCGATGCGGCGACGATCTGGCTCTTCCCGCAATACGCGACGCAACCGCGCTCGATGCCGCTCTTGTTGGCGGCCACGAACGGCACGCGGTTCTCGCGTGCGCGAACGCGCGCCAACAGATCGGCCTGCACGTTCTCGAGGACGTTCGGATTGCGCCCGCTGGTCACCCAAGCGGTCGGCATCACCAGAAGTTCTGCGCCCGCATCGACCAGCGCACGCGAGATCGTCGGGATCCGTCCGTCCGCGCAGACCAGGGCGCCGAGCATCCCGAGCGAGGTGCGGATCGGCGCGATCGATTCGGCCGGTGCGAACCAGCGACGATCGAAGTGCCAGAGAAACGCCTTGTCGGCGTAGCCCGCGACTTCGCCGTCCGTATCCACGACGATCGCGCTGTTATACTGGAAGGAACCGTGCGCACGCCCGAGCCCACAGACGACGAGCACGCGGAGCCGACGCGCGTCGTCGCGAAGTGATACAACGGCGCGATCGACTTGTTCGGCATCGAGCGGGCGGTCGCCCAGAACGTAGGCAGGAATCGTGCCTTCGGGGAGTACTATGATGTCCGCACCATTACCGGCCGCATCTGCAACTCGTATCCGGATGTCCGGCCAAATATCATCGAAACCTTCGCGATCGTGGGCGGGAAGTTGGAGGGCTGCGATCGTGAGCGTGCGTTTCATGTTCTGCGGACTTCTCTGTGCGGCCCTGATGGCTTCCTGTGTCTGTGGAGCGCTCGCCCGCTATCGGCTCGCCCCTGCCGACGAATATTTCGGACATTCCAAGATGTCGATCCTCGAGATCAATAACCGTCTGCGCGAGTGCACCTACCGTGCCAATCACGGCGTGCGGCCCGGCCTGCTCTTGGGCGACGCCCAACGGACCCAAGAAGCGATGCTCGACTGGGCACACAAGTATCCGGCCGACCCATGGCTCTCGCACTACTGGTGGCGGCTGGCGAGCCTCTATTCCCTGATGCCTTCGTCGACCGCCCGGCAACGCGAGACGCTCGCGCTCGTGCAGTTTCATCACTACACGCATGCCAGGTAACGAGCCGCGCGTGACCAATATGAGCCACGCATGAAACGAACGTTTGCGATACTCGCGATGGCGGCGCTCGCCGCCGGACTGATCGGCCCGAGCGGCGTCGGAGCCGCCGTCGCGGCAAAGCCCGCCGCATCGAAGGCCGTCGCGTCGAAGGATCCCTGCGCATCGAAGCCGAGCAAGTACCAACGGGACCAATGTCGGAAATTCAACGCATCGGCCCCCGGCGATGAGTACTTCGGCAAGATGAAGCTGAGCTATCTCGGGATCAACAACACCTTCCGCGATGAAGCGATCAGTGCGGGCGCGTACACAACCGATCAAGCTATCATCGCGAAGGTGAACTTTGCCGACGATGCGATGCGCGCGTGGATGGCCAAGTACCCGAACGACCCCGATCTCGCGCGTTCGTTCTTCCTGGGCGTCCAGATGTTCAAGAAGATCTACACCCAGCAATACCAGGACAAGGCCTGGGACTACATGCACCTGATCGTGCAGAAGTTCCCGGACACGTTCTTCGGCAAGCAGATCAAGAAAAATATCGCGCTCGGTTTCACCCAGCACATCCTCGCCGATCCGCTTCCGTGCCCGACCCCACTCCCCCCGGGCGTCATCCCGACGTTGCTCCCGAGCACGGAGCCGTCGCCAACGCCGGCCCCGAATCGGCCCAAACTCAGCATCATCGAACCGCCCTGCATCCAACCGACCCCGACGCCGAGCCCCACCCCGAGCGCAACTGCAACGCCGACGCCGGCTGTCGCCGCGACCCCGGGCGCAACGACGCCGTCCCCGCCGGCGTCGCCTAGCCCGGTGCCGACGAGCACCTAGGGCGCGACGCCGAGGCGTCTTTGCCGACGCCGTCGATCTAGGTTCGAATGCCGTTCTTCAAGCAGCATGCGGAAAGCGTCAGCGTGGCGGACGTGATCGAGCTATCGTCTTCGGACCCGATCGTCAACGACGTCCCTAAGGTTGCCAGGAATGCCGCCGTGAGCGGAATCGTGATCGATCCGGTCTGTCCCGTGGTCGCGCCGTTCGGGAACATCTTGACGCTCGGGAGGCCGGTAACCCCGGCCAGATCGTTCGCCGACGTCGCCGAGCCTGCCGGGCCGCCCTGCAGTGCGACGTACTTGATCGTCACTGAGCCCGAAAGATATTGGCAACACTTGTCGGCCATCTTCCACTGAAACGTGTGGTGAAACTGCGTGTTGATGTTCTTGCCGCCGAAACCGGGGGTCGGCGCCTGAGCGCTCAGCGTGATCGTCACCGGGTTGGGGCAGAGTACCGGCCGCACGGGGCGGTTCGCCATCTGGCCGAACGAAGCGCTCGCGCCGAACGCGAGGACCGCGAATAGGGCGACTGCGATTAGGAAGTAGCGTCGGAAACGCATGACAGAATTCATAGAAGGCTCCTCCCAGCAAAGGGAAACTCTTGCAATGGCTCTAGGGAATGCCGTTATGTGCTGCCTCCCGAGCGCCTGCTCGCACGGCCCCCGCCCGGGCAGGTTACGAGAGAAAACAGACAGCCCCCGGTCTTGCGACCGGGGGCTTTCTGTTCACTTGTGAGTGAGGAGAGCCGACTAGAACTTGAGTCCCAGACCGACGTAGGCAGCGTTTTGGCTGCGATCCGACGGTGCGTTGCTCTTGTTCTTGTCGGTCGATCCGAGGTAGCCGAAGTCTAGGAAGACCGGCACCGTGGGACCGAACGTGAACGTTCCGCCAACCTGGTACTTCGTGGTGTTGTAGGACAGGTTGAACACGTGTCCGGCTCCGTCCGTGAAGTTACCCTTCACGCCGGGGTAGTACCAGACGCTACCGTAGAGCGAGAACGGCTGGTCGAGGTCGGGGAGCTTTTCAGCGCCGAATCCGATGCCGCTACGCTTGGGGTAGCCCGCGTTGGTCCCGCGGAACATGTAGCCGACGCCGATGTAGATGCGCGGATCCGCGATCTTCAACCCGAGACGGGTGTCGAAATCGTAATCACGCACCGTGAACGCCGGTACGAAGGTCTGGCCGCCGCCACCGATGGTGGTGACGCAAGCCGGGTCGCCCGGAACCGTGCACGGCGAGGTGATCGCCGGGGTCGGAACGATCTGGTTGTGCGGGTAGTTGATCTGACGGTAGTCGCCTTCAAGCATCCACGGCAGGCCGGCGGCGTTGAACTCAAAGCCTCCGCGCAGTGCATACGAGAAACCGCCACTGTTGTTGTTGCCGGTGTTGCCCGGGCTGAACTCGTCATAGACGCGCGGCGAGATTAGGTAATCGCCGGCGATGAAGAGATCCTTGTACGGGGTGGCAACCGGCGCCGGGGTCGGCGTCGGGGGAACCGTCGCTTCCGGAGTCGGGCTCGGGGTCGGCGGCGGCGTCGGCGGCAAGTAGCGCACGACGACGAGATGCTTCTCCGAAACCCAGAGAACGTAGGCGCCCATGCCTTCCGAGATCACTCGGACGGGGACGACGACGGTACCCTGGTAGATCTCCGGCGGCACGTCCAGGGGACGCGATTCGCCGTTGATCACGACTTCGGACTTACCAACGGTCACTTTGACGTCGGCGCCCGCTTTGGAAACATCGACGGTCTTGCTCGACGCGTCGTACGATACCGTCGCTCCCATTTGCTCGAACATCGAGCGCAGGGGAATGAGGATGGTGCCGCCACGGACGAGAGCAGCCAAGACGCGGCCCGCTTTGAGCTTATCCGGCTTGCTGTAGACGTGATGGTCGTTGTAAAGGATCGGGATCTGTCCCGACGGCGGAGATCCAAAATTCGCCGGGGGGGTCGCAGTCATCGCGTCGGCTTGCGCCACTGTGTTGATTCCAATGTTTCCAACAGCAGCGTGGTTTGCCGGCGCGGCGATCGCATTGAGTCCGAGGCCGGCCGCAATTAGCACGGCGAGGACTCCGGTGCTCAGTCGATTCAAAGTTTCCTCCTAGTAAGGTTGAGACCAGTGTTGCCTCGGGCGTCCGGCTCTAGACCTGACTCCCAACCAACGGACCGCCTAATGCGGCTTGCGGCTGGGGTACCCAAAAACAATCCTTCTTAATCTCTTCAGGGGGCTCACTTGGCCCCCCTGCAGTTTGCCGAGGAAAAGGCTCCTCGGACAGGGCTCGGTCGAGAGTAACCCGATCAAGGGGAATCCCGCTACGCCTAGGGTAGCTTCAAACGAGCTTTTCTTCAAGTTTCGCGACGAATTTGGTCTTTTCGATGACATATCGCTCGTGGGTCCCGTCGGCGACCGGCTCGCTCTCGTCGAAGACCTGGAACGCGAAGCTGATCCGGGGGCCGTCCACGAGGACGACTTCGACCTCGGTGCGGACGATGAATCCGACCGGGACGGGCTTGTGGAACTCGAGGTCGATATGGGTCCCGAGCGAGATCTGGTCCGGCTCTAGGGACGGCTCGATACACGCGATAGCGGCCTGCTCGACGAGTTGGACGAGCTGGGGTGTCGAGAGGGCCTCGACCCCCGGGTTGCCGGCCTTCTCGGCGGTCATCCATTCTTCGACCCGGCTCTGAAGGCTATGGGAACGCCCGATGTCGAGTTTCGCGGTCATTGCCAGGTTCTGAATACGGCGCATCCCAATCAGTGCCTTCACAGGTTCAGTCGAGTATAGTGACACAAACCAGAGCGAGCGCCGTACATATGCACGAACAGCGTCGCCTACGACTAAGGAGATTCATGCAGTATCAACGCTTGGCGGTCGCGTGTGCGCTCGCAGCGAGCCTCGCGCTTACCGGGTGCGGCGGAGGCAAAGGGGGCGGGAAAGCGCCGCAGGCGCTCAACGTCGACGTCGCCGCTGCTCGCGAGCAGACGATTGCGACGTACGTCACGCTCGACGGTCAGATCGCCCCGCTCGAAGAATCGACGCTCTCGTTCCAACAGTCCGGACCGATCTCGTCGGTCGCCGTCAACGTCGGCGACCACGTGAGCGCGGGTCAACTGCTCGCGCAGATCGATCCCTCGACCTTGAGCGCCCAGCTCTCGGCCGCCGAAAGCACCGCGGCGCAGGCCGCCGCTTCGGCGCGCGGCGCGCAGGTCGGTCTTCCGATCGCCCGTCAGTCCAACGCCTCGATGCTGTTGACCGCGAAGGCCGCGCTCGACAACGCGAAGCTGCAGTACGACCAGAACCAATCGCTCTTCAAGCAGGGCTACGTCTCGCAACAACAGTTGGAAGTCTCGCGTTCGGCCTACGTGCAGGCGCAGAGCCAGTACAACACGGCCTTCGCCGGGCAAGGCAACGACCAGGTCAGCGCGCAGAACGTCAAGGCGTCGCTGGCACAAGCGCAAGCCGCCTCCGCGCAGGCTCAAGTGCTGCGCACCGAACTCGGGCAGACCGCGATCTACGCGCCGTTCTCCGGCGTCGTGACCGCGCGCATGCTCGACCCCGGCGCGATGGCCGGCCCCGGAACGCCCGCGCTGAAAGTCTCGCGCATCGACTCCGTCTGGGTCAACGTCAACGTCCCGGACGAAGATCTCGCCTACGCCAAACCCGGGTCGATGGTCTCGTTCACGTCGTCGTCGCTGCCGGGACGCACGTTCTCCGGCCGTCTCGACACCGTCAACGCGGTGCCGACGTCGGGAACGCTCTCGTATCTCGCCCGCATGAGATATCCGAACGCCGGCTCGATCCTGCGCGGCGGCATGCTCGTGACCGTGGTCATCCCGAAGGAACGCCACGACGACGCGATCGTCGTCCCGCGCTCGGCGATCGCGCAGAACGACTCGGGCGCCTCCGTCTTCGTGGTCGGTGCCGACAACAAGGCGAAGGAAGTGCCGGTGAAACTCGGACTGCAGACGGACACGTTGGCCGAAGTTATCGGCGCCGGCATCGCGGTCGGGACCAAGGTCATCACGACGCGTCCGGACGCCTTGCAGAACGGCAGCCTGGTCGCGATCGGCAACGGCGCGCCCAAGGCCGTGCCGTCGGGAGCGCCGACGAAGTGAAGTCGGTTCTCTACGCGAGCGTCGTAGCGCTCGGCCTAGCTCTCGCGGCCGGCGCGGCCACGCCCGCTATCGCGCAGAACACGACCACACCTGCGTCGCAGCTGACGCCACCGCCGACGCCGTCGCCGGCGCCGAGCGCGGCGCAGCTCCCATACCCGGCGTACGGTTCGCCCGCGCCCGACGTCGCGGCGTTGCAACCGGCCGCCGGCGTCCCGCCGCAGATCACGCTCGAACAGGCGGTCGCGATCGCGGCCGCGCAATCGCCGACGTTTGCGAGCGAACGCGCGCAGTACGACGCGATCCGCGCGAAGTACGGTGCCGCCAAAGGCGCGCTCTTCCCGAGCGTCAGCGCCGATGCGAGCGTCAGCCGCACCTTCGGCAACAATAACGCCAACAGCGGTAGCGGCGGCTCCGCCGGCACGACTGTCGGTCCGAACACGACGTTCTCGATCCAAGGCAAGATCTCGCAGTTGATCTTCGATGGCGGGCGCGTCCTGGCGGGGCTCCGCTCCGCGAAAGCGTCGGACCTCGCCGGAAAGCTCACGCTGGACCGCGCGTTACAGACCTTACAGTTCAACGTCGCAACGTCGTACTTCGCGGTGCTTCAGGCCAACGCGTCGGTCAACGCGGCGAACCAGTCGGTCCGGCAGTTCCAGGTGACCGAAGACAGCATTCGCGCGCAGATCAGGGCGGGATCGGCGGCTCGTACCGACGTCTCGCAGGCGCAGTTCCAGACGGCTCGCGCACGCGGCTTGTTGGTCGTGGCGCAAGGTCGGGCGATCGCCGCGCAGTCGACATTCGCGGCGAACCTCGGGCTGGACGCCGACACCGAAGTCGTTCCGCAAGAACGGCCGACCAGCGCCCTTCCGATGGTCGCGCCGACCTATCCGAGATCCGTCGCGCAGGCGTTCTTGCTCCGCCCGGATTATCTGGCCGCGCAGCACGACGTCGATGCGGCCCGCGCCGGCGTCGCGTATGCGAAACTCGCACGCATCCCGTCGATCCAAGGAACGTACACGGACGGCGTCAACAAGACGCTTCCGTTCCAGACCACGTTCTCGCACAGCGCTTCGCTCGGTGCGACGCTCTCGATCCCGATCTTCGATCAGAATCAGACCAACTATGCCATCGCGCAGGCACAATCGCAGCTCGACCAGTCGGTCGCCGGACTGACGCTGAGCAAGCTCGGCGTCGAACAACAGGTCCGCAGTGGCCTCGCCGGTGTGATCTCGTCGCATGCCTCGCTCACGCAGGCGCAACTCGAGCTGGATGCCGCCAAGGTCGGGCTCTCGGCGGCCCAGGCGCGCTACAAGGTCGGCGTGGCGACGATTCTGGATCTGGTCACCGCCGAAGCGAACTACTCGCAAGCCCAGACCGACTACGTCAACGCGCTCTACGCGACCCAGACGGCCGAGCAGAGCTACAACTACGCGGTCGGACTGACGGGTATCCCCGGGACCCCGTAGCCTCTCGGAGACCGAAAGGGGCGTGCGCGCGCCGTCAACGAAGAGCGCGGCATACCCCCTTTTGAGATCGACTGAGGAGTTCGTCTTGAGAACCTGGCTACGATTCGGCGGCATCGCCGTATGCGCGCTCGCTCTCGCCGCGTGCAGCAAGTCCGGTGGCCCGGGTGGCGCCGCGGCCGGCAATCCGTGGACCCATCCCGGCGTCTTCACGTTTTCTGAGAACTCCGACACCAAAACCCTCAACCCGGTGCTCGGCGCGAACGCCGTCACCGGCGATCTCTCGATGTTCATCTATTCGTACGCGGTTCGCTACGACGACCACGGGAAGCCGGTGCCGGATGCCGTCAGCGAAGTCCCGACGGTCGAGAACGGGGACGTCAGCAAAGATGGGCTGACCCTCAAGTACAAGCTCCGTCACAACATCACGTTCCAAGACGGCGTGCCGCTGACGTGCAAAGATCTGCGCTTCACGTGGCAAGTCGTGATCAATCCGCATACCAACGTCGCCGCGACCGACGGCTACCGCGATATCAAAGACATCGACTGCAAGGACCCGTTCGTCGCGGTCGTCCACATGAAGCGCATCTACGCGCCATACCTGCAGCAGCTCTGGGGCGTCAACGGCAACGCGGCGATCCTGCCCGAGCACCTACTCGGCAAGTATCTGAACGGCCCCGACTCGATCAACACCGCGCCGTACAACGCCATGCCGATCGGCAGCGGCCCGTTCAAAGTGGTCGAGTGGACGCGCGGCACGCTGGTCCGCATGGAAGCCTATCCGAACTACTTCATGGGCGCGCCGAAGCTCAAGGAAGTGGTCTTCAAGATCATGCCCGATGAGAACACCGAGTTCACGCAGTTGCAGACCCACGAGATCGACATGCTCGCGCGCGGGACCGGCACCAACTGGCCGCGCTATCAGGCGCTGGCGGCCGATCCGGCCAACGGCCTCAAGGCCATCCGGGTCGACTCGTTCTTGTTCGACCACATCGACTTCAACCTCAAGAAGCCGCTCTTCCAAGACGTGAACCTGCGGCGCGCGATCGCGTATGCGACCAACCGTCAGGATATCATCGACAAGATCTATCATGGCTCGGGCGTGCTCGCCGACACCGACCAGCATCCGACGCTCTCGTGGGCCTTCAACCCGAATACCGTGAAATATCCGTTCGATCTGGCCAAGGCGCGGGCGATGCTCGACGCGGACGGCTGGAAGGTCGGTCCGGACGGCGTTCGCATGAAGGCCGGCCGGCGTCTGGAGTTCGACCTCTCGACGCAGAGCGAGAGCACCAATGGCCGGCTGCTGCAGACCTACCTGCAGCGCGACTGGCGCGAGGTCGGCATCCAGGCCGACGTCAAGAACTACCCGACCGCGACCATGTTCCAGAACGGTCCGGCCGGCGTTCTCGAAGGTGGCCACTACGACGTGGCGCTCTACGCCTGGGTGGCCGCCGCGGACCCCGACGACTCCGCGCTCTACGCGATCCACAACTTCGGTCCGATCGGCCAGAACACGCTCTTCTGGAACAACCCGAAGGCCGACAAGGCGATGGCCGACGCGCTCGCGACGCTCGATCAGAAACGGCGCAAGGCCGACTACGCGATCGTGCAAGAGCAGTTGGCGCTCGACGTGCCGACCATCTTCATCTCGTGGCGCAAGGAGCCGTACGTCTACAATACCGACCTGAAGGGCTACAAGCCGAGCGCGGTGATCTCGTCGTTCTGGAATCCGTGGGAGTATAGCATCTGATGAAGCGCATCCTCGCGTTCGGTATCGCCGGCTTGTTCGCTCTCTCGGCCTGTTCGAAGACCGGGCCGACGGCGTCGGGCGCCAACCCGTGGACCGTCCCGCATACGCTGCGGTACGCGACGGCGGAAGATATCAACTCGCTCAATCCGCACCTGACCACCCAGTTTGTCGTCAATCTCATGGCGGAGATGACGATGGCCTATCTGGTCAGGACCGACGAACACAACCGGTTCGTTCCGGAACTCGCGACCGCGATTCCGACGAAGGCCAACGGCGGCGTGTCGAGCGACGGCCGGACGATCACCTATCACCTTCGCCACGGCGTCAAGTGGTCGGACGGCGCGCCGTTCGACGCGGACGACGTCCTATTCTCGATCAAGACGGTCCTGAACAAGGCCAACAACGAGACCGGCACGCAGGGTTGGGATAAGATCGACAAGATGTCGGCTCCCGACAAGTACACGGTCGTCCTGCACCTGAACTCGCTCTACTCGCCGTTCGTGGAGACGTTCTTCTCGACGGCCGGTGCCAACCCGTGCATCCTTCCGAAGCATCTGCTGGCGAAATACCCGAACATCAACAACATCGCCTACAACTCCAAGCCGATCGGGATCGGTCCGTTCAAGTACGAACGCTGGGATCGCGCGCAGCAGGTCGTGATGGTGGCCAACCCGCTCTATTGGCGTGGCGCACCGAAGCTGCAGAAGATCGTCTTCAAGATCATCCCGGATCGAAACACGACGCTCGCCCAGCTCCAATCGCACGACATCGACCTGTGGTATCCGATTCCCGGCGCATACTATCCGCGCGTCAAGACGATCGCGGGCTATACGGTCCTCAAACAGCCGGGATTCATCTTCAACCATTGGGACTTCAACGTGAAGCATCCGCGCGTGAGCGATCCGGCCGTCCGGCGAGCCCTTCGCCTAGCCATGGACCGTAAGACGCTGATCGAGAAGATCGGGCACGGCGTCGGCATCCTGCAAGATATCCCGGCACCGCGCACGGCCGCATATTTCGATCCCGATATCGCCATCGTGCCGTTCGACATTCCGGCGGCCAACGCGCTGCTCGATAAGGCCGGTTGGAAGCGCGGCGCCGACGGCATCCGTGCCAAGAACGGCGTGGCGCTGAACCTCGACATCGCATCGTCGTCCGGCTCGGCCGACGTCGACGAACAGATCGAACTCGTACGCGGTTGGTGGAAGCAGATCGGCGTCTCGATGAACGTCAAGCGTTATTCCGCACCGCAGATGTTCGCCCAAGCGCAGTCGGGCGGCGTCGTATACGGCAACGACTGGGACGTCGTGTTCCTTGCCTGGGGGCTCGATGCGATCGGCGACTACTCGTCGATCTACGGGTGTCAATCGATCCCGCCGAACGGCCAGAACAACTTGCGCTGGTGCAACCCGAAAGCACAGGCGGCGATGGATGCCGTCTACACGCATTTCGATCAGGCCGAACGGAACAAGGATCTTCGCGGGCTCTTCGAAGCGTTCGACACCGATACCCCGAGCATCGTCACCTCGCTTCGCGAGGACGTCTACGGCTACAACACCGATCTCAAGAACTTCCATCCGAACGGCGTCGCGCCGTTCGACAACATGATGGACGTCGACATCTAAAGATGCGTAAAGGAGCGATCGTGCACAAACGGATCACCGCCTTGCTACTGCTCGCGGCGGTCGCGGCTTGCAGTCAGACCGGAACCGGCTCGGGGGCGAACGGAGGCGCCGATAACAGCGCTCCCAAGACCCATTGGCTCCGGATCGCCGACGGATCGGGCGACGTCCCATCGCTCAATCCGCTGCTGTTCACCGAGACGACGCTCGGGCACATCTCGAACCTGACGATGGCGTACTTCGCGCGCTACAACAAGGCCGGCGAGCCGATCCCCGAACTGCTCACGATCATCCCGACGCAGGAGAACGGCGGGATCAGCGCCGATGGCAAGACCATCACCTGGCACCTCCGGCGCGGCGTGAAATGGTCGGACGGCGTGCCGTTCGATGCCGACGACGTGGTCTTCACCACGCGCGCGGTCCTGAACCCGGCGAACAACGTGGTCGGCCGCGACGGCTGGGACCTGATCACCAAGATCGACGAGCCGGACAAGTTCACGGTGATCTACCATCTCAAGAAGCCGTACGCGGCGTTCTTGCCGAACTTCTTCGGAACGGCCGGCGCGAACCCGTGCATCCTGCCGAAGCATCTGCTCGGCGATCTTCCGAACATCAACCACGCCGCCTACAACGCCAAGCCGGTCGGGATCGGCCCGTTCCGCATCACCGCGTGGCGGCGCGGCGACGCGGTCGAGATGGAGGCGAATCCGTACTACTGGCGCGGGATGCCCAAGCTCAAGCGGATCACGTACAAGCTGATCCCGGATCGCAACACCCTTACGACGGCGATGCAGACCGGCGACGTCGATATCTGGCCGCAGGTACCCGCTGCGTTCATCAAGCAGATGCAGGGCATCGGGACGCTGACGACGCTGCTGGTGCCCTCGTCCTATTACGCGCATCTGGATTTCAACGTGCAGCGGCCGCTCGTCAGCGACCCGCGCGTCCGCCAGGCCATCCGCTACGCGATCGACCGGGCGGCGATGGTGGAGAAGATCGGACACGGCTTCGGCACGCTCGAAGAGTCGCCGACCTCGACCCTCAATCCGATCGCGCCGACGGTCGCCGAAGTTCCGCTGATCCCGTACGATCCGACCAAGGCACGCGCGCTGCTCGACGCAGCCGGCTGGAAGGTCGGCGCCGACGGCATCCGCGTCAAGGACGGCAAGCGGCTCTCGCTCGACTTCCCGTACTACACGGGCGCGGCCGATGCGGACGCGCGCGTCGAGTTCATGCGGGCGCAGTTGAAGGCCGCCGGCGTCGAGATCAACACGCGCAAGTTCGCCCCGGCGACGTTCTTCGACACCTTCCAAAGTGGCGGGATCGTGTACGGCGGGAAGTACGACATGACGATCTTCTCGTGGGGCACCGATCCGACCGGGGACATTTCGAATCTTTTCGAGTGCAAGCAGATCCCGCCGAACGGTCAGGATAACGTCCGCTACTGCAACAAGCAGGTGGATGCGTGGATGGAGCAGTTCAAGAACACCTACGATCCGCAGGCGCACAAGAAGCTGCTGCTCGAGGAGGTCAGGCAGATCGTGGCCGATGCACCGACCATCAATCTGTACCTGCTCGAAGACGGCTATTCGTTCAGCAAGAAGCTGACCGGGTACGAGCCGGGGGCGTTTACGGCGTTCGACGATATGATGAATGTGGATATATAGGGGCGTTTGCGATCGAGACTGGGTGCGCGCCGCTCTCGCCCTCCAGGCTTCGCGGCCCGCGACGAGCCCACTTCACCGGCGTCGCCGCACGCCACACCACCCAGCCTCGATCGCAAAGCCGGTGATGGATTGCTAGCTCGGGCTTTTGTGGTTGTACTGGCCATCGCTCTGCTTGACGGGTGTTCGCGTGCCGCGATCTCCGGAGGCGGAGGCTCGAGTGCCGGTGCGGGGACGTTTCGGTGGGCGGATGCGGAGGATGTGGATAATCTGAATCCGCTGCTGTCGACGCAGACGGTGGTGAACGATCTGTCGGCGTTTACGATGGGATATTTCTTCGTCTTCGATGCGAAGGGAGATCCGAAGCCGTCGTTGTGCGTGATCGTTCCGACTCGGGAGAACGGATTGATCTCGGCGGATGGGAAGTCGCTGACCTTCAAGTTGCGGCATGGAGTGGTGTGGCAGGATGGGAAGCCGTTTACGGCCGCGGATGTGAAGTTCACGGTCGCGACCATTCTGGATCCGAAGACGAACGTGCTGACGCGCGAGGGGTGGGACGAGATCGTGCGCGTCGATACGCCGGATCCGTATACGGCGATCTTCCGGTTGAAGCAGCCTTATGCGGCGTTTCTGAACCGGTTCTTCACGCCGGTCGGGAATCCGGCGATCCTGCCGGAGCATCTTCTGGCAGGCAAAGACGTCAATCACGATGCGTATAACGCGTTGCCGGTCGGGCTTGGGCCGTTCCGGTATGTGAAGTGGGCGCGCGGAGACGAAGTTGTGATGGAGGCGTTTCCGCAGTACTGGGGAGGCGCTCCGAAGCTGAAGCGAGTCGTCTACAAGATCGTTTCCGACGTGAATACCGCGCTGACACAGGTCCGGACGCACGAGATCGATGCGTTCGTCCGCGTGCCGAACGCGCAGATCGAGCAGGCGCGGACCATTCCCGGCACGGTCACGGT
Organism: Vulcanimicrobiales bacterium; assembly: GCA_038244445.1. GTDB lineage: Bacteria > Vulcanimicrobiota > Vulcanimicrobiia > Vulcanimicrobiales > Vulcanimicrobiaceae > JALYSX01. The sequence goes on along the minus strand of JBBRTL010000010.1, from coordinate 4,908 downwards.
CGATCAGGACACCAACTCGTACGGACACATCGACTTCAACGTGACGCGGCCGGCTCTGCGGGACGTGCGCGTGCGGCAGGCGCTCGCGAGCGCGATCGACCGCAGGCTGCTCTGGGATAAGATCGATCATCGCTCCGGGTACCTCGCATGCACGCCGATCTCGCACTTGAGTTGGGCGTTCGATGCGAAGGCGCCGTGTTATCCGTACGATCTCGCACGCGCGGACCGGCTACTCGACGCGGCCGGCTGGCGCATGGAAGCGGACGGTTTGCGGCATCGCAAGGGTGCTACGCTCGAGCTGAATTTTGCCGGGAATACCGGGAATCCGGGTCTCGACGCCCGCGTCGACATCATCCAGAGCGCGTTTGCGAAGATCGGCGTCAAGCTCGACTATCTCCGCTACCCGACGAACCAGCTCTTCGCCTCTTATGCAGCCGGCGGCATCACTGCGCGGATGAAGTACGATCTGGTCTCGTATGCGTGGAGCCTGGCGCCCGACCCGGACATCCGTAACCTGGTCGCGTGCTCGCGCATCGCACCTGCCGGCCAGAACTACATGGGCTACTGCGATCCGGCAGTGGACGCGGCCCTCGGCGACGCGCTCTCGACCTACGACCGGAAGCGGCGGCTGGCCGACTACATCTTCGTGCAGGAGCGCCTGGCCCGCGACGTCCCCTTCGTCGTGCTGAGCCAACGCACCGAACACAGCACGCTCGACGCGCGCGTGCACGGCTTCCATCCGGGGCCGATCATGGATTTCTGGAATCCGACGGAGCTTTCGGTAAGCGGATCGTAGCCAACCCGAGCGCGGCACAGCCGAGCAACGGCATCGCGCGTAAGAGTGCGTGGAATGCGTCGAGGTCGAACATATGCGCGGCGGCCTGTTCGGCATGCCAGATCTCGGCGGCCGTCGCGCTCGGGATCGTGGGAAGCGGCAACGTCATAGCGTCGGGCCAGACCGGTGCCGGATGGTTCTGCACGACGAACGCGCAGAGCAACAGAGCGCCGGCGACCGTTCCAAGCGGGATCAGGAGCGCGCGGTCGATGCGAACGCCGCTTGCGGCGATCGCGGCGGCGAGAAACGCGCACGCGAGCAATAGGCTCTGCATCCATCCGTCGGGGCGCTGGGCGAGCCCGAGCCAGTCGATGGCGCAGAGCAGCGCACCCACGGTCGCGAGCGCCTTGGCCGAGGACGACGTCGCGCGACTGAGCGCGTAGAGCGCCGGAAGCGCGAGCAATGCGAAGTCGTGTTCGTGGAAGAAGGGTACGGCGAACGGCAACAGCGTGCAGGCCAGCAAGAACGAGGTGAGCGGCGCAAGTCGAAGACGCGTCGTTGCCAGAAGCCACGCGAGGAGTGCGGCGAGTGCGATCGCGATGCCGGTCGCCGCGGCGATCGCGGCGCCCGCTCCGAGCCCGTAGGCGATCGCGCTCGGCGCGTATTGGATCAGGGCAAACCGTTCGGCCGCATCGTGCGCGCGCAGGACGCCGAAATACGCGAGCGGGGTAGCGAACGGAGCGTGCGCGCCGAGGACGATCCAGCCGAGTGCGAAGACCGTCGCCGAGGCGAGGAGTGCGCGGACCGCGCGCCACGATCGCGCAAACGCGATCAGCGGGAGCGCGAGGGTCGGCTGGAGCGCCGCGATGTAGGCGCTCGCGCCGCCCGCCACGAGACGACCTTCGGCGAGCGTCCACGCGCCGACGGCGAGCGCGGCGACCGCGAAGAGCGCGAACTGCCCGAGCGCGAGATCGCTCGAGATGGGGCCGAACGCGAGTGCGAACGGGAGCAACGCGATGCGCGCGAACGCATCCCGAATGCCGACGAGTGCGGCGATCGCGATCAGCAACGCTCCGAGCGCGAGGATGAGGAGCGACTCCCAAAGCGCCGATGCAACGCCGAACGGAAGACGTGCGAGCAGGCCGAGCGCGGGCAGGAGCGGCGGCGGATTGACGAACGGCAGTAACCCTTCGCGCCGGTCGTCGACGCCGGGGAGGGTGCGTTCGTACTGCCAGATCGTTCGCCCGTACGGATCCTCGCCGCGGTCGAACGCGGCGCCGGCGGCGTAGTACGCCTCGAAATCGCGCAGCGCCGGACCGGGCGTCGGATGCGGCCGAAACGCGAGAACGGCGAGCGCGTAGGCGACGATCGCGATGGCGAGCCCGACCCGGCGCATCAGGCGATGTAGAGCGCGAAACGCTCGATCTCTCCGGCCAGCGTCATCGCATACGCGACGCCGCCCGGAAACCGACCCTCGTACGTCTCGTCGAACGTGCCTGCAGTGGTCGGAACGCGCACGAACGCTTCCGGGAGCGCGTTCGGCGACATCCCGAGCGTTAGTTCGCCGGGGACGAGCCGGAAGGTGACCGCGCGCGCGGCCAGGTTCGGCGCCCGATTCGAGCGCGGCACGTACAGCTCGACCGCGACCAACAGATCGTCCTTATAGAAGGCGCTCAAGAGCGCGCGCTTCGGACCGCCGGCCGCATACGTATGCCAGCCGCGGGTCGGATACGAGAACGCGATGCCGATGGCGCGCTCGACCTCGGAGCGCTTGGTCGTGCCGATCTCGAAGGCGATATCTTCGCTGAAGAAGAGCATCGGCCGATCGATCGGCGGCGGCGGCGCATATTCCGGGCGCTTCCCCTCGGCCATGCGCGCCAGGATCTCGACCGCTCGGACCATCGCGAAGTCGGGCGCCTCGTCGCTCATACCGGCCGCGCGATCGCGTGATGCGTAGCGATCACGATCCAGAGCAAGCCGATCGCCGTTCCGAGGTACGCACCGGCGACGCGCAGGCGCGCGGCCCCGTCGTGGGTCGCGGCGCGCGGATCGTTCGCCGGGGGGAAGATCGCGCGCACGATCCGCCCGCCGTCGAAAAATCCGACCGGGATCAGGTTGAAGAGGTTGAGCAACGCGCTGAAGTACGCCACCGCGTTCCAGATCGGATTCGGAGCGAACGTCGCGATACTCCCGCACGCGGCCGCGAGCCCCAGCCCCGTCAACGGGCCGGCGAGCGAGATGTAGCCGTCCTCCTCGAGACTCGCCGGCACGGTTCCGGCCGTGAACGCACCTAGAAACGGGACGAAGTTCGGCAGTCGAACCGCGAGTCCGTAGCCGCGGAATGCGGCGTAGTGACCGAACTCGTGCGCGACCAACACGATCGTGAGCACCAGCGCGAAGCGCCACCCGAACGCGACCACGTAGAGCCAGAGCGAGAGACCGAGCGTCCCGATGAACCCGAGAAACTGGAGATGCAGAAGGAAGAAGAGCAGCGCCTTGGCCTTGAGGAGCAGGGCGCCGATGCCGATCAGGGGCGCGGCCAGGCGCTTGAGCCAGGCGCGGGTACGGTCCGCGGAGTGGGACTTTCGGCCGTCTGTTCCGGGCGAGATCGGTGGGCCAAGCTGCACGTTTGTGCAGTTTCAGCATCGGCGCAAGGAAGCCCGGCCGCCGCGCCAAAGTGCGTCAGTCGGCAAGCGGGCGGCTGAGAAACGTAGTGTGTTCTGGCTCAAGCGCAGATAGACGACTCGGTCGAGGAGGGACTCGCCCGATGGGAGACGCGGGAGAGCGTGCGCCTTCTGGTGCTCTATGCCGGGCTGATCGCGGCCATCTATCCGGCCTCCTATTTTTTTACGCGCTGGATCCCGGGCGATCCTCAGGACTCGCTCGGTCTGCGCGTCGCCGCCGCCGCCTTCTCGGCGCTCCTGGCCGTATCGGTCCTGATCTTCCCCGGTCTCCGCCGTTACGCGCCGCGTCTGCAACTCGCGAGCATCGGATTTTTCTTCCTGACGCTCTTCGCGATCTTCATCGATACCGGTTCGAACATCTGGTATCTGGCGGGCGATCTGCTCGGCGTGTTCGGCGCGCAGTACGCCTTCGTTCGTCGCCGCGGGTTGCTCTTGGCGTATGGGTTCGGCTACGCATTCTTGATCGCATTCTCGGCATCGCGTGGCGCGCTCGAGAACGAACTCGCGCTCTACGGGCTGAGCGTGATCCTGAGCGGATCGGCGATCGCGGTCGTGTCGGGCTGGATCCGCATCGTGACCCAGCGTGCCGAAGTCATCAACCTGCTGCGCTTCGAAGCGCAGACCGCGGAGTTGCGTGCGCAAGCGGCGCGCATCGAACACCTCGCCTACTTCGATGCCTTGACCGGCCTGCCGAATCGGGCCGCGATGAACGAGCGCATCGAAGCGGCGCTGGCGAGTGCCGCCCGGCAGCACCGGGCGGGCGCGCTGCTCTACCTCGATCTGGATGGATTCAAGGAGATCAACGACGCGTTCGGACACGATGCGGGAGACCGGGTCCTCGCTCAGGCGGCCCTGCGGCTCCGTCAGACGTTGCGCAAAGACGAGACGCCCGGCCGGATCGGCGGCGACGAGTTCGCGGTGCTCCTTCCGGAGATCGAGAGCCTCGAGGCGGCGACCGATCTCGCGCATCGGATCCAAGCGGCGTTCGGCGATACGTTCGTCGTCAACCGGCGATCGTTCACGCTCTCGACGAGCATCGGCATCGCGCGCTTCCCCGCCGACGCGACCACGCGCGACGGGTTGCTCGCTTGTGCGGATGCCGCCATGTATTCGGCCAAGCGACGCGGGAGGGGTTGCGTCTTCGCCTACGCGTATCTACAGGCGTAATGAAGCGCATCGTCATCCTGGGCGGCGGATTTGCCGGCATCGCGGTCGCACGGCGGCTGGAGCGCCGCTTGCGGCCGGACGAGGCCGAGATCGTCCTGATCAGCCGAGAGAACTTCTCGCTCTTCACGCCGATGCTTCCCGAGGTCGCTTCGGGCGCGCTCGACGTACGTCAGGTCGCGACCCCGATCCGCTCGCAGTTGCATCGAACGCGTTTCATCCTGGCCGAGTTTACGGCGCTCGACACGGGCGCGCGCTCGGTGACCTTCACCCACGTCTTGAGCG